>DASYSE010000034.1:0-33896 GCA_036003705.1 Actinomycetes bacterium
CCGTCCGCCTCATCCACGAGTACCTGGAGGCCGGGCCGCCGTCCTAGCCGGCCGAGCGACAATTACATTCCCATTCATCGCGGACAAATTCATGTTACCAAGGCGAATGTAAGTAGGTGGACTGCTCAGGTGGTGATGTAACGGAGGTTCGGATCGCGGAAGAAGCCCCGCACCAGGTGCGGCAGCTTTTGCAGCCGATGCAGCGCCGCCAGCGCCTTGGCTTTGAGGTCCCCTGGGCTGGTCACGCCGGCGCGGCCGATCCGGTCGTGCTTGACGTGCTTCCACACCCACTCATCGGGGTTCAGCTCCGGCGCATAGCCGGGCAGGAAGCACAGCCGCAGCCGCCCACCGGTCGATGCGGCGAACGCCTTGACCGCCTTGGAGCGGTGTACCGGATGGCCATCCAGGACCAGGAACACCGGACCTGGGGCGTCGTGCAGCAGCCGGCGGCAGAAGTCGATGAACACCGGACCGTTCAGGTTGCCGTCATAGGCGGCAAAGCGCAGCTTGCCTTTGGCGGTCACCGCCGAGATCAGGTTGATCCCGAACCGGTCGCCGGTGGTGGCCACCACCGGGGTGCGGCCGACCGGCGCCCAGGTGGTCCCGGCGTGGTAGTCCGAACGCACCCCGGCCTCGTCCGCGAAGTAGATGGTGGCGCCCGCTTGGGCGGCCTCCGCGCGCAGCTGGGGGTACACCTCGGTCTTCCAGCGCCGCACAGCCTCAAGGCTCTGTTGGTAGGCGCGGTACAGCGGTCGCTGCGGCGACAGCCCCAGCTTGCGCAGCAGCCGCCCCACGCTCACCTCCGACAGCCGCACACCGAACTCGCGGCCGATCAACTCCCGCACCATGGCGCGGGACCACAACGCAAACGCGAACTGCAACTGGCGGGGGTCATTGCCGACGACCAGGGTGTAGAGCCGCTGCAGCTGGGAACCGGACAGCTTCGGTGGGCGCCCGGGGACCGGACGGGCTTTGAGCGCGTCCAGCCCACCCTCGCGGTATTTCGCCAGCCAGGCATTCACCGCCGCCCGGGTCCTCCCCAGTCCCGCTGCGACGTCCTCGGGATGGGCGCCCTGCTCGATCTGGCCGACCGCGCGGATACGCAGCTGCTCCAGGGTCCTGTGATCCAGCTTGCGGCCGTCGTCGTCGCGCATGCGCGGACTCGACCAGACCACCACCACAAAGTCAAGCTACTTATGAACGGCTTAGTAATTGCTGCCAGCCGCTACTACTTGATCCAAATGCTATGATCCGCATTGACCTGCACAAACGGCTGTTCCTGCTGGTCACCGAACGAGGAGAATAGCCCCCGGCTTTTCCTTACCATGGATGCGCTCTACCGACTGAGCTAGGGGGCAAGTTACTGCTTCTGCAGTTAGATGCCGATATTCTAGCTGTAGATGCTGGTACAGGAATCTACACATAGGACACTCGGTAGCATACAGCGCCGCTGATGATACCGGATCCCTGCGGCAAGGTGCGCCTCACGCTCCTCAGAACAGCTCAGGTGAGAAAGCGGCCGATCATGTCCTCCACTTCCAGCGGTTCACTCTCCCACTCGGGCTCAACACCCCGCCGAAGCCGCGCCTCGGTCGCCCCCCACCGCCGACCACCGTGCTGACGAGCGAACACCACCCGCCACCAACCCTCGACGACATGGCCAAGCGGCCGAAGGTCCCGGGCCGACCGGGCCCGGTCCAACGCCTGGTCCAGGTCCTGCTCGAACCGGGCCCGATCGGCTTCAGGCAAGGCGTCACGGATCACCTCGACCCGCTCGGGGAGGCCCGGGCCGCCCACCGACCCGGTCACCCGCAAGTGACGCCTCCTCAGTGTCCAGACCAGTCTTTCGCGCCGTAGTGTGACAGAGCCTGCTCGGGCGAGCCTCAACGCCGTCCTCGTCGCGGCTCGGCAAGCCCATCATCGAGCGGCCAGTCTTGCCCCTTAGCCCATGGCCGCTTCGCCGACAGTGATTCCGCCGGAATACGGCCCAACACCATCCAACACTCAGTGACTGGCACGACCCTCCCACGGCCAGGCCGATGCTGCACCCAAGGTGCATTGCTGTCCTCAGAAGGAATTGGGTCGAGAGTACTACCCGAGGCAATGAGACAAAGGCCGGTGGCCGGCTGATCACAAAGGGGGCTAGGAGGTGCTGTAAGCAGTAACTACGCTGCTCGGTGCAGGCGCAGAACTGACATTGCTGGGTCGGCGACGATGAAGTTGTGCGGGCGTGCTCCAAGCCAAGTCTTTTCGTCTGCCGGCGATAGTCATGGACGCCTGGGCCTGACCATGAGGCTGAGTCCGGCGCGAGTTCATTCAGTTACCCGTCGAAGAACGGTCGCCGTGCCAAGACGACCAGGGCGGCGCTGACGGCGCCAACCAGCAGGGAAAGGCGGACGGCTCGGTCGACGTCACCGGGAGTGGGAAGCGGGCCATCGCCGAGAGTTGGTCGCTCCTCGACCCGCTCGCCGTAGTGGTTGCGGCCGCCCAGTCGCACGCCGATAGCACCGGCGAACGCGGCCTCCATCCGACCTGCGTTCGGGCTCGGGTGGGCCGCGCCGTCGCGCCGTAGCGTCCGCCAGGCTCGGCTCGAGTCTCCGCCGACCGCCGGCGCCAGCAAGCAGGCGAGAACAGCGCCCAGCCGAGCCGCGGGCCATCCGAGGACGTCGTCCATGCGGGCGGCGGCCCAGCCGAACCGGAGGTACCGAGGGTTCTTGTGCCCGACCATGGCGTCCAGGGTGTTGACGGCCCGGTAGCCGACCACCCCAGCCGGACCGGCCAGCGCGCCCCAGAGCAGCGGTCCGACGACCGCATCGGCGGTGTTCTCGGCGACGGACTCCACCGCCGCCCGGCACAACTGCGGCCCGTCGAGCCCAGTTGGGTCCCGTCCCACCAGCGTCGGGGCGAGCCGGCGGGCCTGGTCGAGGTCCCCGCATCGGACGGCGGCAGCCAGGTCCCGCCCTGCCTGCGCCAGGGACCGGCCACCGAGCGCGGCCCACGTCACCCCGGCCAGCAGGATCAACCGACCGCCGGGCCGTCGCTCCAGGCGCCGGTCGACCCAGGCGGCCGCGCCGGTCGTCCCGCCGACCAGCGCCAGCACGTAGGCTGCGCCGGCCGCCCTGGACGGCCGCCACATGTGCCGCTCGACGGCCGCCGCGACCCGCCCGAAACCGGCCACCGGATGCCCTTGCCTCGGGTCGCCCAGTAGCCAGTCGGCCACGATCCCGACGACCAGGCCGAGGGCCTGCACCCTGGCCGAGCAAGGCCGCGGCAACATGTCCCCTCCCCATTGTGCGCGGGTCATGGCTGCATGCCCGCGCCGCGCTGCCGATGGCGTCGACTATAAGGAGCTCCAAGACACCGCAGAGGAGCGTGCGCCAATGCGACCGGTAGGCTGCGGCCCATGACCGTCGACCGGCTGATCCTGGTGCGAAGCGCCGCGACCGTCGCGACCCGTCGGGCGGCCTTCCCGTCGGATGAGGCGCTGGATGTGGGCGGTGTGCAGGCTGCCGAGCGGCTGGCCGAGGCACTCGGTCGGGTCGACACCGCCCGGTCCAGCCCTGCCCGCCGCGCCCGCATGACCGCGGCCGCCGCCGGGTTGGCGGCAACGGTCGACGCGGACCTGGCTGGGCCCGACCCGCAAGCGTGGCCTGGCCTCACCCTCGAGGAGGTCGCGACCCGCGACCCGCAAGAGCTGAAAAGCTGGCTGAGCGACCCCGACCCGGACGGTGAACTGTGGGCGCGGGTCTCCCGCTTCCTGGGACAGGCCCACGGCTGGTCCGGTACCACTGTTGCCGTGACCCATGGCGGCTGGATCCGGATGGCGGTGCTGCAGGCGCTGGACACGCCGGTGGAGTCGTTCTGGCGGGTCGACGTCGCGCCCGCTTCGCTCACGGTCCTGCTCCGTCGCGACCCGGGCTGGGTGCTGGCCCGGGTCAACTGGACGCCGGCCTAGCACTCGGGCGTGCCGCTCGGCCTACAGCGGGGTGGTGGCGGGCTGGTCGCGTCGCCGACCCTGGAGGCCGCGCTCGGTCAGGGCGCCGAACAACAGGCCCAAGGTCGTCCACAGCACGGCCTGGGTGCCGAGCGAGGCCAGCCGGAACCGCCACAGCAGGCTGGCCGGAAACCCGGGGCCGACCTCGTCGATGCCGGGAAGGGCGACATAGGCGAGGACCACCAGCGCCAGGAAGCCTCCGACCGCCAGCAGGGTCGCGTTCCAGTTCCCGTAACCCGGCGCGGCCCGGCGCCCGAACGACACCGCAGCCAGGGCGGCCAGCACCGAGATAGCCAGCATCAGCAGGTAGAGCGCCGTTCGGCGGCCGATCGTGTCCGGGTCGCCGACCGCCGGCGGGTTCGGCGGGTACTTCAGGAACGGCACCAGCTGCACGGCCACGAACCCGCCGAGCGCGAGCAGCCCGGCCGCCGCCCGGGGCCCGAAGCTCCCGATGCGGCCGTAAGCGACCGCGAAGGCGATCCCGAACACCCCGCCCATGGCCAGCCCGTACATACCCACGGCGGTGGCCAGGCCGACCGTGCGCTGGACGGTGCGGCTGACGACCTCCGGTTCCCCGACCGCGCCGGCGGCGGTGGCCGCCTGCGCCTCGAGGTCGATGGCCCGGCCGACCTGCGGCTCACCGACCAGGAACGAGAACACGAAGGCCAGCAGCGCGGCGACCAAGCCAACACCCATGCCACGTACCAGGAGCGTCCTGATCATCTGGCGACTCCCTCCGGTTAGTGGCAGGGGAAGCCGAGCAGGTGGCGGCCATCGTGCACGAACTCATGGACGAAGCTGCCCGAGACCAGCGAGCTGGCGCCTTCCTCGGCGCCGACGAAGTACAGCAACACCAGCGCGAGCACGGCCACGAAGGCCGCCCACGGCAGCAGCTCGCGCAGCGGGATCGGGACAGGAGCCGGCTGAGAGACGGCGGCAGGCTGGGTCACGGAAACCTCCTCGGGATCAAGCGTCCCGCTCGGTGGAGCGGCGACGACGGAGGGTCTGACTCCCGCGGCCGGTCACCAGGCAGGTGACCAGAGCGGCGGTTACAGTGGCGCGACCGTGCCGGACTCTCACCGGCTTCCTTCCGCCGTCGCGATGTGCCGGGGGACGCTATGGGAGCGACCGACCGGTGTCAACCGCCGACTTGACGACGTCGCGCGGCAGCCGACACGCTGCCCGGCGCGATGAATGGCGCCCTGCTCGTCACCGGCACCCACAGCGACGCCGGCAAGACCGTGGTGGTCGCCGGCCTGTGCCGGTGGCTGGCACGCCGGGGCGTCGCCGTGGCGCCGTTCAAGGCCCAGAACATGGCGCTCAACAGCACGGTGACCCCCGACGGGGCCGAGATCGGCCGTGCCCAGGCGGTCCAGGCCGCCGCTGCAGGGATCGACCCCGCCGCGCTGATGAACCCGGTCCTGCTCAAGCCGGGCAGCGACACCCACTCGCAGGTGATCGTCCTGGGCCAGCCGTGGCGGGAGGCGGACGCCCTCGGCTATCAGCCGCTCAAGGCGCAGCTGCGCGAGGTCGTGCTCGACAGCCTGGCCACCCTCCGCTCCCGCTACGAGGTGGTGATCTGCGAGGGAGCCGGCAGCCCGGCCGAGATCAACCTGCGCCGCGACGACCTGGCCAACATGGGTCTGGCCCGGGCCGCCGGCCTGCCCGCGCTGCTGGTCGGCGACATCGACCGGGGCGGGGTATTCGCCTCCCTGTTCGGCACCCTGGCCCTGCTCGATGCCGACGACCAGCGCCACGTCGCCGGGTTCGTGATCAACAAGTTCCGAGGCGACCAGCGGCTGCTCGCCCCCGGCCTCGAGCAGCTGTCGGCGCTGACTGGCCGGCCGTTCCTGGGGGTGCTGAGCTGGCGGCCCGGGCTGTGGCTGGACGCCGAGGACAGCCTTGATCTGGAGGGCGAGCGCTGGAGCGTCGGCGATCCGCTCGGCGAGGTGCTGCGAGTGTCGGTGGTCCGGCTGCCGCGGATGTCGAACTACACCGACGTCGACGCCCTGGCCTCCGAGCCGGGTGTCCTGGTGCGGCTGGCCGGGCGGGCCGAGGAGCTGGCCGACGCCGACCTGGTAGTCCTGCCCGGCACCCGCGCCACCGTCCGCGACCTGGACTGGCTGCGGGACCGGGGGCTGGCCGAGGCGCTGCGGCGGCGCGCTGCCGCCCAGCGCCCAATCCTCGGCATCTGCGGCGGCTACCAGATGCTCGGCCAGACCATCGCCGACGACGTGGAGAGCGGGCGGGGATCGGTTCCCGGCCTGGGCCTGCTGCCGGTGACCACGACCTTCGCCGCCGTCAAGACGCTCCGCCGCCCCCGGGGGACCGCCGCGGGGGTGCCGGTCGCCGGCTATGAGATCCACCACGGCCGCACCGTCGTGTCCGGTGGCGAACCGCTGGTGGTCGAGGAGGACGACGTCGCCGACGGCTGCGTGGTCGGGGCGGTCGCCGGCACCTCCTGGCATGGCGTGTTCGAGAGCGACGAGTTCCGACGCCGCTACCTGGCCGAGGTCGCCGCCCGGGCCGGGTGCGACTGGCGCCCCGGGACCGTCGCCTTCGCCGAGGTCCGCGCCGCCCGGCTGGACGCCCTCGGCGACCTTGTCGCCGACGGCCTCGACACCGACGCCGTCCTGCGGCTGCTCACCGATGGCATCCCTGGCGACCTCCCCTTCGTCCCGCCGGGAGCGCCCGCGATGGTCGCGGCCACGGCCACGGGTTCGCCGTGAGCGAACGGGCGGCGGTCACCATCGTCGGGATCGGCGACGACGGCTGGGACGGGCTCACCGAGATGGCCCGGGCCGCGCTACGGCAGGCGCCGGTGATTGTCGGCAGCACCCGCCAGCTCGCGCTGCTGCCCGACCTCGGGGTCCGCCAGCTACCGTTGCCGTCGCCGCTGCTGGCCCAGCTCGACGACCTGGTGGCCACCAATCCGGGACTGTGCCTCCTGGCCAGCGGCGACCCGATGCTGCACGGGCTTGGCGCCACCCTGGCCCGCCGCCTCGGGACCGGTCGGCTGCGGGTGCTGCCCGCCGTGTCCAGCGTCGCGTTGGCCTGCGCTCGGCTCGGCTGGGCCGAGCACGAAGTCGACGTGGTCTCGCTCGTGTCGCGCCCAGTCGAGGTGGTCCTGCCGGCGGTCCAGCCCGGCGCCCGCGTCCTCGTCCTCGGCCGCGACGGCGGCACGCCGAACATGTTGGCCCGCCTGCTGGCTGACCGCGGCTGGGGCGGGAGCGAGCTGATGGTGCTGGAGCATCTTGGCGGCGAGGCCGAGCAGGTCAGCGGGCCGGTGGCGGCCGGGGCGCTGGTCGGCGACCGGTTCGCCGACCTGACGGTGCTGGCCCTGGTCTGCAAGCCAGGTCCCGGCGCCACGGTGCAGCCGCGGGTTCCCGGGCTCCCCGACGACGCCTACGAGAGCGACGGCCAGCTGACCCGCCGCGAGGCCCGGGCGCTGGCCCTAGCCGCGCTTGCCCCCGGGCCCGGGCAGCTGCTGTGGGACGTGGGCGCCGGCAGCGGCAGCATCGGGATCGAATGGATGCGGGTCGACGCCCGCTGCCGCGCCGTCGCGGTGGAACGCCGAGGCGACCGGGCCGAGCGGGTCCGCCGCAACGCCCTCGCCCTCGGCGTCCCCGACCTGGAGGTGGTCTGCGGCGAGGCCCCGGCGGCCCTGACCAGCCTGCCCCGCCCGGACGCGGTCTTCGTCGGCGGCGGCCTCACCACCGACGGCCTGCTCGACACCTGCTGGGAACGGCTCAGGCCCGGCGGCCGGCTGGTCGCCCACGCCGTCACCATCGAGTCCGAGGCGGTGCTACACCGCTGGCAGCAGGCCGTGGGAGGGCAGCTGGTGCGGCTGGCCGCCAGCCACGCCGGTCCCCTGGGCGGGTTCACCACCTGGCGTCCCGCCCTCCCGATCACCCAGTGGCAGGTGACCCGGCCGTGACCGTATGGTTCGTCGGAGCCGGGCCCGGCGCCCCCGACCTGCTCACGCTGCGGGCCCAGCGGCTGCTCGCCGAGGCCACGGTCGTGCTGTATGCCGGCAGCCTGGTCCCCGCCGAGGTCCTGGCGTCGACCCGCCGCAGAGCGCGACTAGTCGACACCGCCGACCTGGACCTGGACGCCATCACCGCCGCGCTGGTCGCCGCCCACCGCGACGGCCACGACGTCGTCCGGCTCCACAGCGGCGACCCCTCGATCTTCAGCGCCGTAGCCGAGCAGGCCCGCCGCCTCGACGAGGCCGGGGTGCCGTGGCAGGTCGTACCTGGCGTCCCCGCGTTCGCGGCCGCAGCGGCGGCCCTCGGCCAGGAGTTGACCCTGCCCGGGGTCGGCCAGACGGTAGTCCTGACCCGGACGGCGGCCCAAGCCACCCCGATGCCGGCCGGCGAGGAGCTGGCCACCCTCGGGGCCACCGGCTGCACGCTGGTCCTGCACCTGGCCGTCCAGCACGTCGAGCAGGTCGCCGCCGACCTGCTGCCCCACTACGGGCTGGACTGCCCGGTCGCGGTGGTCGCCCGGGCCAGCTGGCCGGACGAGGTGGTGCTGCGCTGCACCCTGGCCGAACTGGCGGAGCAGGTCCGGGCCGAGGGGATCCGCCGGACGGCGATCATCGTCGTCGGGGAGGTCCTCGGCCACCGCGGATTCCGCGACAGCCACCTGTACTCGGCCACCCGGGTCCGGGAGCCACGCCGATGAGGCGGCTGCTGGTCATCGGGATCGGCGCCGGCGACCCGGACCACCTGACGGTGCAAGCGATCAAGGCGATGAACCGAGCCGAGGTGTTCTTCGTGGTCGACAAGGGCGACGGCGCCCGCGAGCTGACCAGGCTGCGGCACGAACTCTGCGAGCGGTTCGTGGAGCGCCCCGGCTACCGGATCGTGGCCGTCCCCGACCCGCCGCGTGACCGGACGGCGGCGGCCTACCGCCCGGCGGTCGAGGACTGGCGGCAGCGCCGGGCCGAGTTGTGGGCGCGGACGCTCCACCAGGAGTTGGGCGAGGACGGCTGCGGCGCCTTCCTGGTCTGGGGCGACCCGTCGCTGTACGACAGCACCCTCGACGTCCTCGAGCGCATCCTGGCCGACGGGGGTCTCGAGTTCGACTACCAGGTCGTGCCCGGGATCTCGAGCGTCCAGGCGCTGGCGGCCGGCCATCGGATCGCCCTGAACCGGGTCGGTGGGCCGGTGCACATCACCACTGGCCGCCGGCTGACCGACGGCTTCCCTGACCACAGCGACGACGTGGTGGTCATGCTGGACGCCGCCTGCGCGTTCGAGGGGCTGACCGACCAGGATCTGGACATCTACTGGGGCGCCTATGTCGGCACCGACGACGAACTCCTGGTGTCCGGGCGGCTGGCCGACGTCGCCGCCGAGATCAAGGCCACCCGGCAGGCGGCCAGGGAGCGCAAGGGCTGGATCATGGACACCTACCTGCTCCGCCGGCGTCGCGGGTGAAGCTGCTCCTGCTCGGGGGGACGGCCGAGGCCAGGGACTTGGCCGCCCGTCTCGCTGGCCTGCCGGACCTGTCGCTGGTCAGCTCCCTCGCCGGACGGGTCCGCGACCCTCGGCTGCCGCCTGGGGAGGTCCGGGTTGGCGGGTTCGGCGGTGTGCCCGGCCTGGTCGACTGGCTGCGGGAGCAGCAGGTCGACCTGGTCGTGGACGCCACTCACCCGTATGCGACGACGATGCAGGCCAACGCGGTCGCGGCGTGTAGTCGGCTGGACCTGCCCCGGCTGCGGCTCGCCCGTCCTGGGTGGCGGGCGCGGGACGGGGACCGCTGGCATCGGGTCGGGTCCCTGGCCGAGACCGCGGCGGCGCTGCCGTCGCTGGGCACGCGGGTGTTCCTGACCACCGGCCGCCAGGGGCTGGCGGCGTTCGCCGACCTGGACGACCTGTGGTTCCTGATCCGCTGCGTCGACCAGCCCTCGGTCCTGATGCCGGCCCATCACGAGGTGCTGCTGGCCCGCGGCCCCTACCGGCGGGAACAGGAGCGCGCCCTGATGTCGCGGTTCGGGGTGGAGGTGCTGGTGACCAAGGACAGCGGGGGGTCACTGACCGCCGGCAAGCTGGAGGCCGCCCGCGACCTGGGCCTGCCCGTGGTCGTGGTCCGGCGGCCGCCAGCGCCGCCGGGGCCGTCGGTGGCCACCGTCGATTCGGCCGCCGACTGGGTCGAGCGGCTGGCGGGTCAGGGGTGGCGGCGCGGGGTGTAGACCACCTGCCGGCCGTGGTGCTCGGTCACCCGGGTGGCGCTCGAGCCGATGATCAGCAGGGTGCCCATGTCGACCTCGGCGGGGTCGAGCGCCGCCAGGGTCGTCACCGTGACCCGCTCGCCAGCCCGGCCGACGTGGCGGCCGACCACCACCGGGGTGGCCGGGTCCCGGTGGCGCAGGACCAGGCCGCGCACGGCTTCGACCTGCCAGGTGCGGCTGCGCGAGGCCGGGTTGTACAGGGCCAGGACCAGGTCGGCGGCGGCCGCCGCCTCGACCCGGTCGGCGATGACCTCCCACGGCTTGAGCCGGTCCGACAGGCTGAGCACGCAGTAGTCGTGGCCCAGCGGCGCGCCGGCGCGGCTGGCCACGGCCTGGGCAGCGGTGACGCCCGGCAGCACCCGGACATCGACCCCGGCCCAGCGCCCGTCGCCGTCGGTGGCCACCTCCAGCACGGCCGAGGCCATGGCGAACACCCCCGGGTCCCCCGACGAGACCACCACCACCCGCCCCCCGGCGGCGGCGAGGTCCAGCGCCTGCGCCGCCCGCCGGGCCTCCACGGTGTTGCCGGAGCCGTGGCGGCGCTGTCCCGGCCGTTGCGGCACCCGGGCCAGGTAGGGCCGGTAGCCGACCAGGTCGGTCGCCTCGGCGACGGCCTCGGCGGCCTCGGGGGTCAGCCAGGCCGGGTCGCCGGGGCCGAGGCCGACCACGGTGACGCCCGGTTCGGTGGGGTGCCGTTCGCCTCGCCCGGGGACCAGCGCCAGCGACATGTAGGGCACGCCGGCCGGGTCGACCTCGGCCAGGGGGGCGACCCGCTGGGCGTCGCTGCCGGCCCGCTCGACATACTGGGCTCGCGCCAGCAGCCCGGTGTCGGCCAGCGCCGCCCGCACCTCGGGGAAGGAGCGGCCCAGCTTGAGGATGGCCGCCGCGTCGGCGCCGGCCAGCCGGGCCCGCAGCTCCTCGGGCGGCAGGGTGCCCACCAGGACGGTCAGGGTCTCGTCGTGCTGGACCAGGGGCTGGCCGACGGCGGCGGCGGCCGCGGCCACCGACGAGACGCCGGGCACGATCCCGGAGGCGAACCGGCCGGCCAGTCGGGCATGCAGGTGCTGGTAGGACCCGTAGAGCGCGGGGTCGCCCTCGCACAGCACCACCACCTGGCGCCCGGCCTCCAGGTGGGCGGCCAACCGGTCGGTGGCCTGGTCGTAGAAATCGGCCAGCGCTCCGGCGTAGCCGCCGGGATGGTCGGTGGTGCCGGCGGTCACCGGGTAGCGCAGCACCTCCTCGATCTGCCCGTCGCGCAGGTACGGCGCGGCCGCCGCGCGGGCGATGCTGCTGCCATGGGCGGCGCAGTGGTAGGCGACCACGTCGGCCTCGCCGATGCACCGCGCCGCCCGCACGGTGACCAGCTCGGGGTCGCCGGGACCTACCCCGACCCCCAGCAGCCGCCCGGCGCTCATTCGCGCTCGCTAACCAGCGCGTTCACGGCCGCCGAGGCGAGCGCGGAGCCGCCGCGGCGCCCGAGCACCACCAGGTAGGGCAGCCGCAGCGGGCTGGCCGCCAGGGCGGCCTTGGACTCGGCGGCGCCCACGAACCCCACCGGCACGCCGACCACCGCCGCCGGCCGGGGTCCGCCGTCCGCCACCAGCTCCAGCAGGTGGAACAGGGCCGTGGGGGCGTTGCCGATCGCGACCACGGCGCCGTCGAGCCGGTCGCGCCACAGCTCCACGGCGGCCGCCGAACGGGTAGTGCCCAGGCGGTCTGCCAGCTCCGGCACCCGCGGGTCGGCGAGCGCGCAGCACACCTCGTTGCCGGCCGGCAGCCGCGAGCGCGTGATCCCGGCGGCCACCATGGCCGCGTCGCACAGCACCGGCGCCCCGGCGGCCAGGGCCGCCTCGGCCGTCGCCGCGAAGTCGGCCGACCAGGCCAGGTCGTCGACCAGGTCGGGCATGCCGCAGGCGTGGACCATCCGGACGGCGACCCGTTCCAGACCTGCCGGGACGCGGCCCAGGTCGGCTTCCCGCCGGATGGTGGCGAACGACGCCCGGTAGATGGCGGCGCCGTCGCGCTCGTAGTCGAGGGCCATCACGAGCCGCCGAGTGCGCCCAGCCCTCGGGGCGTCGGGTCGTCGCCGACCAGGAACTGGTCAGGGGCGGTCGCGACCACCGGCACGGCGTCGGCGGGCAGGCCGCACCGGCGCCCGCAGCCGGCCCAGTGCACCGGGTCGTCGCCGACGCGGGAGGCCAGGGTGCGCACGTCGGCCAGCGACCGTGCACAGGCTGTCCCGCTGCAGGCGGTGACCCCGGCCAGGGGATGGTCGTCGGCCGCCAGCAGGCCGGTCCGGGCCAGGCGGGACCGGGCGGCCTCGGCCAGCCCGGCCAGGGGCAGCACCACCCGGCCGGCCGCGGCCAGCCTGACCACCTCCCCGGGAGGCAGCAGCGCGGCGAGCAGGTCGAGGTGGGCTGCGTCCAGCCGCCCCAGCGGTGCCGCGACGACGATGGCCGCGACACCTGGAAGCGGTCCGAGGGGCAGGCGGGCGGTCGTGTCGGCCGCCGGCTCGCCCAGCTGGCCGCCGACGCCGGCGGCCACCGCCGCCCCGCCGTCGGGGAGGCCGGCGACGCGGACGACGTCCGGGCAGGCCCGCCGCTGGTCGAGGAATGCCCGCGCCGTGGCCAGGGCCAGCGCGGCGGCCGTGCCGGCCGGGCCGTGCACGCCCGTCTCCCGGCCGGCCACGACCAGGTCGAACCGTCCGCCACCTCGGCGGACCCCGACATCGCAGACGCCGAGGCCAGCGCGGCCGCCGCCGTCGTCGACCGAGAACAGGAACCGTCCCGGCAGCGCGGCCAGGGCGGGGTCGGCCAGCAGGCCGCGGTCGAGGGCGTCGACCAGCGGCCGGAGCTGCGGGCGACCGCCCAGGCCAGCCAATGGGCTGGCGACGACGTTGCGGGCCCGGTCGTGCGCTGGCGAGGGCAGCAGCCCGGCGGCGGTGGCCTGCCGGCTCAGCTCACCCGCGCTGCCGGCCTGGACGCCGCGGAGCTGCACGTTGCCGCGCGAGGTGAGGTCGACCCGGCCTTCCCCGAAGCGGCGGGCCAGCTCGGCGAGGGCCCGCAGCTCGGAGGCGCTGACGTAGCCGCCGGGCAGCCGCACGCGGGCCACGTGGCCGTCGCGGGCCTCGTGCAGCTCCAGGATGCCGGGGCAGGCGTCGACGCTCGTCACCGGACCTCCTCGGGGATCTCGCGTCCCGGCCGACGGAGGCCGACCGTACCCGCCGCCACCGCCCGTGGTCAACGCGGCCACGACCGGCCCAGTTGACGACCGGGGCCGGCGTGGACGAGAGTCCGCACGACTCACGACGGCCAGTGGAGGAAGCCGGTGCGAATCCGGCGCGGTCCCGCCACTGTCACCGGGGAGCAGACCCCAGCACGGTCACGGCCCACACCGGGCGGGAAGACCGGGGCGCGCGACGATCCGGGAGCCAGGAGACTCCGGCCGGCGTGACCGACGACCCGGGGCGAGGACCCCGAGGAGGCGCCGTGCCGCACGACCGTCGTGCCAGCATCCTGCTGCTGTCCACCTCTGACACCGACCTGCTCGCGGCCCGGGCCAGCGACGCCGGCTACCGGCTGGCCAACCCGGCCCGGCTGCCCCTGGAGGACCTCTCGGGCCTGCTGGACGGCACCGACCTGGTGGTGGTCCGCGTCCTCGGCGGGGAGCAGGCCTGGCGTGAGGGCCTGGACCGGCTGTGCCGCCAGCCGATTCCCCTGGTTGTCCTCGGTGGTGAGCAGGCCCCCGACGCGGCCCTGATGGCCCTGTCCAGCGTCCCGGCCGGCATCGCCGCCCAGGCCCACCAGTATCTGGCCTACGGCGGCCCGGCGAACCTGGCCGAGCTGGCCAGGTTCCTGGCCGACACGGTCCTGCTCACCGGCCAGGGTTTCGCCGCCCCCCAGCCGACCCCGGGCTGGGGGGTCCGCGAGCGGCCGGCGGCCGGTGGGCCGACCGTGGCCGTCCTCTACTACCGGGCCCACGAGCTGGCCGGCAACACCGGCTTCGTCGACGTCCTGTGTGCGGCCGTCGAGGCCCGTGGGGCGCGGGCCCTGCCGGTCTGGTGCGCCAGCCTGCGGGCCGTCGACCCGGACCTGCTGGAGCTGCTCGGCCGGGCCGACACGCTGGTGGTGACGGTGCTTGCCGCCGGCGGAACGATCCCGGCGCTGTCCCAGGCCGGCGGCGACGACTCCGCCTGGGACGCCGGCGCTATCGCCGCCCTCGACGTCCCGATCGTCCAGGCGCTGTGCCTGACCTCGCCCCGGGCCCAGTGGGCGGCCACCGACGCCGGCCTGAGCCCGCTGGACGCGGCCACCCAGGTGGCCATCCCCGAGTTCGACGGCCGCCTGATCGGCGTGCCCTTCTCGTTCAAGGAGCTCGACGGCGACGGCCTGTCGCGGTATGTCCCCGATCCCGAGCGGGCCGACCGGGTGGCCGGCATCGCCGTTACCCTGGCCCGGCTGCGCCACGTCCCCCCGGCCGAGCGGCGGGTCGCGGTGGTGCTGTCGTCGTACCCGACCAAGCATGCCCGGATCGGCAACGCGGTCGGCCTCGACACCCCGGCCAGCGCGGTCCGGCTGCTGCGGGCGCTGCGCCAGGGCGGCTACGACCTCGGCCCGGCCGCCGGCGACGACGCCCTTCCCGGCGTCGAGCCGGTCGACGGCGACGCCCTGATGCACGCCCTGATCGCGGCCGGTGGTCAGGACCCCGAGTGGCTGACCGACGCCCAGCTGGCCACCGCCGCCGTCCGCATTCCCGCCGCCGACTACCTGAGCTGGTACGGCCGGCTCCCGGCCGAGCTGCGGGAGGCCATGGAGGCCACCTGGGGCCCGCCGCCGGGTGAGCTGTACGTCGACCGCAGCCGCGACCCGGCGGGTGAGCTGGTGCTGGCCGCCCTGCGCGCCGGCAACCTGGTCCTGCTGGTGCAGCCGCCGCGCGGCTTCGGGGAGAACCCGGTGGCCATCTACCACGACCCTGCGATGCCGCCCAGCCACCACTACCTGGCCGCCTACCGCTGGCTGGAGGAGGGCTTCGGCGCCCACGCCGTGGTCCACCTCGGCAAGCACGGGACCCTGGAATGGCTGCCCGGCAAGAACCTGGGCATGTCGGCGGCCTGCTGGGCCGACGCGGTCCTCGGGAACCTGCCGCTGGTCTACCCGTTCCTGGTCAACGATCCGGGCGAGGGCACCCAGGCCAAGCGGCGAGCCCACGCCACCATCGTCGACCACCTGGTCCCGCCGATGACCCGGGCCGAGACCTACGGCGACCTGGCCCGCCTGGAGCAGCTGATGGACGAGCACGCCTCCCTGGCCGCGCTCGACCCGGGCAAGCTGCCGGCGGTGCGGGCCCAGATCTGGACGCTCATCCAGGCGGCCCGCCTCGACCACGACCTGGGCCTGTCGTCGCGGCCCCACGACGTCGAGTTCGACGACTTCCTGCTGCATGTCGACGGGTGGCTGTGCGAGGTCAAGGACGCCCAGATCCGTGACGGCCTCCACGTGCTCGGGGTCGCGCCGGCCGGGGCCGAGCGGGTCGGGCTGGTGCTGGCCATGCTCCAGGCCCGCCAGCTCTGGTCGGGCCAGGCCGGGGCGCTGCCGGGGCTGCGCCAGGCGCTCGGGCTGGCCGAGGACGGGACCGCCGCACGCGCCGAGGTGGACCGGGTCGAGGGCCAGGCCCGAGCGCTGGTCGAGGCGATGGAGCTGGCCGGCTGGCAGGCCGGCGCCGCCCCTACGGTCGCCACCGAGATGCTCGGCGGCGGCAACGAACCGGTCGAGCGGCTGCTGGCCTTCGCGGCTACCGAGCTGGTCCCGCGCCTGGAGGCGACCAGCGGCGAGCTGGAGGCCGTTCTGCATGCCCTGGACGGCGGCCACGTGCCGGCCGGGCCCAGCGGGTCGCCGCTGCGGGGGCTGGTCAACGTCCTGCCGACCGGCCGGAACTTCTACGCCGTCGACCCCAAGGCGGTGCCGTCCCGCCTGGCCTGGGAGACCGGCCAGCAGCTGGCCGACTCGCTGCTTGACCGCTACCGCGAGGAGACCGGCGGCTGGCCGGACTCGGTCGGCCTGTCGGTGTGGGGCACCGCGGCCATGCGGACCTCGGGCGACGACGTGGCCGAGGTGCTGGCCCTGCTCGGGGTCCGGCCGGTCTGGGACGAGGTGAGCCGGCGGGTCACCGGCCTGGAGGTGGTCGACCTTGCCGAGCTGGGCCGGCCCCGCATCGACGTGGTGGTCCGGATCAGCGGCTTCTTCCGCGACGCCTTCCCGCAGCTGGTGACGCTGCTGGACGACGCCGTGGGCCTGGTCGCCGGCCTGGACGAGGACCCGGCGGCCAACCTCGTCCGCGCCCACGCCCTGGCCGACCTGGAGCGCCACGCCGACCTGCGCCGCGCCACCACCCGCATCTTCGGGTCGCCGCCGGGCGCCTACGGGGCGGGCCTGCTGCCGCTGCTGGACAGCCGCTCCTGGCGGGACGACGCCGACCTGGCCGAGGTCTACGCCGCCTGGGGCGGCCACGCCTACGGGCGCGGCCTGGAGGGGCGGGCGGCCCGCGAGGACATGGAGCACGCCTACCGGCGGATCGCCGTCGCGGTCAAAAACACCGACACCCGCGAGCACGACATCGCCGACTCCGACGACTACTACCAGTACCACGGCGGCATGGTGGCCACCGTACGGCACCTCACCGGCAGCGATCCCAAGGCCTATGTGGGCGACAGCACCCGGCCCGAGCACGTGCGGACCCGCACCCTGCACGAGGAGTCGGCGCGGGTGTTCCGCTCCCGGGTGGTCAACCCCCGCTGGGTCCAGGCGATGCGGCGCCACGGCTACAAGGGCGCCTTCGAGCTGGCGGCGACCGTCGACTACCTGTTCGGCTGGGACGCCACCACCGGGGTGGTCGCCGACTGGATGTACGAACGGCTGACCGCCGCCTACGTCCTGGACCCCGAGACCCGCGAGTTCCTCGAGAAGAGCAACCCGTGGGCGCTGCGGGGCATCACCGAACGCCTCCTGGAGGCCGTCGACCGCGGGCTCTGGGAGGCGCCCGAGGACGCCACCCTGCAGGCCCTGCGCCAGGTGTACCTCCAGGTCGAGGGCCAGCTCGAGGAGACCCATTCATGAGCCAGATGCCGTTCTCGGCGGTCGTCGGCCAGGACGACGCCCGCCTGGCCCTGCTGCTCGGCGCCGTCGACCCCGGCATCGGCGGTGTCCTGCTCACCGGCGAAAAGGGCACCGCCAAGACCACCCTGGTGCGCGGCCTGGCCGGCGTCCTGCCCGGCGTCGACGTGGTCGCCGGCTGCCGCTTCTCCTGCGATCCGGCCGATCCCGACCCCGGCTGCCCCGACGGGCCGCACCCGCCGGGCAGCCCGGCCGAGCACCGGCCGGCGCGGCTGGTCGAGCTGCCCCTGGGCGCCACCGACGACCGGGTCACCGGCAGTCTGGACGTCCCCCGGGTCCTGGCCGGCGCGGCCACCGCCGACGCGTTCGCGCCCGGGCTGCTGGCCGCCGCCCACCGTGGCGTCCTGTACGTCGACGAGATCAACCTGCTCCCCGACCATCTCGTCGACGTGCTCCTGGACGCTGCCGCCACCGGTAGCACCAGCGTCGAGCGCGAAGGGATCTCGCTACGGCATGCCTCACGGTTCCTGCTGGTCGGCACCATGAACCCCGAAGAGGGCGAGCTGCGGCCCCAGCTGCTGGACCGCTTCGGCCTGTGCGTCCCGGTCCTGGCCAGCGACGACCCGGCCCGCCGGGCCGAGGTCGTCAGGGCCCGCCTCGGCCACGACCGCGCCCCGTCGGCCAGTGCCGAGGCGCACGCCGCCGCCGAGCGGGAGCTGGGCGCCCGGATCGCCGCCGCCCAGGCTCGGCGGCCGCAGGTCGCCCTGCCCGAGCCGCAGCTGCTCCGGGTCACCACCGCCTGCGCCAACCTCGGCGTCGACGGGATGCGGGGCGACCTGGTCACCTGCCGCGCCGCCATCACGCACGCCGCCTGGGAGGGACGCGAGGAGGTGACCGATCTCGACGTCCGCCAGGCCGCCCGCCTAGCGCTGCCCCACCGGCGCCGCCGCAGCCCGTTCGACGATCCCGCGGTCGGTGCCGACGAGCTCGACCGGGCGCTTGACCCCGACGGCGACGACCCCGACCCCCCGCCGGACGGCGGCGGCGGGGGCGGCCGCGGGCGCGACCATGCCGGGTCGCCGGCGGCCGACGACCCGGGGCCCGCCGCGACCGGGGAGGGGAACGGCCAGCCTCCGGACCGCCAGGCGGCACCCGCCCTCGGCGCCGGGACCGGGACCGCGGCGGCGCCCGGGGCCGCCCACGAGATCCGGCGGCTCCAGGCCCGCGGGCTGGGCGCCGGCCACGACGGGCGCCGGTCCCGCTCCCGGGGGCCGCATGGCCGCCCGGTGTCCAGCGTCCCGACCACCGCGGCTCCCGAGCTGCTGCCCACGGTCCGCGCGGCCGCGTTGGCCCGCCCTGGCGCCCCGCTCGCCGTCACCGCCGGCGACCTGCGGCGTGCGCTCCGCCGGGGACAGGAGGCCAACCTGGTCGTGCTGCTGCTCGACACCTCCGGGTCGCTGGCGGCCCGCCGCCGCAGCCGCGCCGTGGCCACCACCGCCCTGTCGCTGCTCGGCGACGCCTACCGCCGCCGTGACCGGGTGGCGCTGCTCACCTTCCGCGGCGAGTCGGCCACCGTGGTCGTCCCCCCGACCCGCTCCCTCGACCTGGCCGCCCGGCGCCTGCGCGACCTCCCGGTCGGCGGCCGCACCCCGCTGGCGGCCGGGCTGGAGGCCGTGCACCGCCTGGTCCGCCGCGAAGCCTGGCGCGACCCCGCCCGCCGGCCCCTGCTGGTGGTTGTCACCGACGGCCGCGCCACCGGCGACGGCGACCCGCTCGCCCAAGCCAGAAGGGCCGCGGCCGCGCTCGCCCGCAGCGGGACCTCCAGCACCGTGGTCGACGCCGAGGACGGGCCGGTCCGCCTGGGGCTGGCCGGCGAGCTGGCCCGGCACCTGAGCGGGGAACTGGTCACGATCCCCGGCCTGGCCTCGCCGGTCGGGCCCGGCCAGGAACTGGCCGGCCGGCGGCTGGCCGACGTCATCCGCACCAAGGAGGTCGCCTGATGCCCAAGGGCAAGGTTGCCGTCGTCCCCGACGATGGGCTCACCATGCGCGAGCGGCGCACCCGGCCGCTGCTGGTGGTGCACACCGGCGACGGCAAGGGCAAGTCGACGGCCGCCTTCGGGCTGGCCCTGCGGGCCTGGTCGGCGGGCTGGCCAATCGGGGTGTTCCAGTTCACCAAGAGCCCCAAATGGCGGGTTGGCGAGGAGGGTGCCCTCAAGACCCTCGGGGAGGTCCACACCGCCACCGGCCGCGGCGGGCCGGTCACCTGGCACAAGATGGGCGCCGGCTGGTCGTGGCTGCGGACCCAGCCCGAGGACCACGCCCGCGCCGCCCGGGAGGGCTGGGAGCAGGTCAAGCGCGACCTGGCCGCCGAGACCTACCGGCTGGTGGTGCTGGACGAGTTCACCTACCCGATCGCCAACGGCACGATCGACGTCGACGAGGTCCTGACCACCCTCGCCGACCGGCCCGGCATCCAGCACGTGGTGGTCACCGGCCGCCGCGCCGACCCCGCCCTGGTCGACGCGGCCGACCTCGTCACCGACATGACGAAGGTCAAGCACCCGATGGACGCCGGCCGAAAGGGCCAGGCCGGGATCGAGTGGTGAACCCGCCCCGGCTCGTGATCGCCGCCACCCGCTCCGGGGACGGCAAGACGACTGTGGCCACCGGGATCATGGCGGCGCTGCGCGCTCGCGGGCTGCGGGTCTCGCCACACAAGGTCGGCCCCGACTACATCGACCCGACCTACCATGCCGCCGCCTGCGGGGTCCCCGGCCGCAACCTCGACCCGTGGCTGGTTGGCGACGAGCTGATCGGACCGTTGTTCCGCCACGGCGCCGACGGGGCCGACGTGGCCGTGGTCGAGGGCGTCATGGGCCTGTTCGACGGTGCGGCCGGCCGCGGCGATCTGGCCAGCACGGCCCAGGTGGCGCGGCTCCTGGACGCGCCGCTCGTGCTGGTGGTCGACGTCGCCGGGACCTCACGCTCGGTCGCCGCCCTGGTCCACGGCTTCGCCAGCTGGGACCGGCGGCTGCGGCTGGCCGGAGTGGTGCTGAACCGGGTCGCCTCCGAACGCCACGAGACCATGCTCCGGGAAGCCCTCGCCCCCACCGGCATCCCGGTGCTCGGCGCCCTCCCCCGGGAGGCCACCTTGCACACGCCATCGCGCCACCTGGGGCTGGTCCCGGCGCCCGAGCGATCCGGGTCGGTGGGCGACTGGCTCCCGGCCCTACGCGAGCTGGTGGCCCGCGGCATCGACGTGGACCGGCTGCTGGCCGTCGCTCGGACCTCCCCGGCGCTGGCCGCCGCCCCCTGGTCCCCGGCCACCGGGCCACCGCCGCCGCACGGGGACGTGCCGGTCCGGGTCGCCGTCGCCGCCGGCCGCGCCTTCACCTTCGGCTACGCCGAGCATGACGAGCTGCTGGCCGCCGCCGGCGCCGAGGTCGTCCCCTTCGACCCGCTGACGGCCGAACAACTGCCCGAGGGCGCCGACGCGCTGGTCGTCGGCGGCGGGTTCCCGCAGGTCTACCTTGACCAGCTCGCCGGCAACACAGCGCTGCGGCAACAGGTCAGGGAGCGGGCCGGCGCCGGGATGCCGGTGGTGGCCGAATGCGCCGGGCTGCTGTGGCTCGGCGAGACCCTCGACCGGCGCGACCAGTGCGGGGTCCTGCCAGCCCGGGCCCGCATGACCGGACGGCTCCACCTCGGCTACCGCGAAGCCACAGCGCTGCACGACACCCCGCTGGCCGCCGCGGGCACGCGGGTGCGGGCCCACGAGTTCCACCGGACGGTCAGCGACCCGCCCTGCGGCGACCGCCCGGCCTGGGAGCTCGCCGACGGCACCCGCCACGGCTGGGCCGGCCCCACCCTGCTCGCCTCCTACCTCCATCTCCACTGGGCGGGCGTTCCCGGCGCCGCCGACCGGCTGGTCAGGACGGCACGGGCCGCCCGGGCGGCAAGGGTCTGACCCATGGCCATGGCAGAACGCGGCACCCAGGTCGACCCGGCTGTCCATGGTGACGACGCACTCCCTGACACCACCCCGACCGGGGAGCAAGCGATCGACCTGAATCACCACGGCGACGACGACCTCGACCCGCGGGCCGGGGACGCCCAGCTCGACCTAGCCGTCAACGTCCGCCTGTCCCACCCGCCGGCCTGGCTGCAGGCCCAGTTGCAGGCCGCGCTTTTCGGGCTGGCCGCCTACCCGCGGCCCGGGGCGGCCCGCTCGGCGGTGGCCGCCCGCCACCGGCGCGACCCGACCGAGGTCCTGCTGACCAACGGCGCCGCCGAGGCCTTCACCCTATTGGCCCGCGGGCTGCGACCCAGACTGGCCGTCTGCGTCCACCCGTCCTTCACCACGCCTGAGGCCGCCTTGCGGGCCGCCGACTGGCCGGTGGCGCGGATCCGGCTCCCTCCCCCGTTCGACCTCGACCCCGAGCTGGTCCCGACCGACGCCGACCTGGTCGTGGTGGGCAACCCGACCAACCCGACGGCGCGCCTGCACCCGGTCGAGGCCCTGGAGCGCCTGGCCCGGCCGGGCCGCATCCTGGTGGTCGACGAGGCCTTCGCCGACGCCGTCCCCGGCGAGCCGGCCACCCTGACCGCCCGCACGGACCTACCCGGTCTGATGGTGGTGCGCAGCCTCACCAAGACCTGGGGCCTGGCCGGGCTCCGGGTCGGCTACCTGCTCGCCGAGCCGTCGCTGGTCGCCCGGCTGGGTGCCGTCCAGCCGCCCTGGCCGCTGAACAGCCTGGCCTTGGAGGCCCTGATCGCCTGCAGCCAGCCCGATGCGGTCGCCTGGGCGGACGAGCGGGCGCGCCGCACCGCCGAGTGGCGGGCCAGCCTGGCCGCCGCCCTCGACGACCTCCCTGGCGTCACCGTGGTCCCAGGAGGCCGGGCGCCGTTCCTGCTGCTGCGGGTCCGCGACGCCCCAGAGGTCCGGGCCCGGCTGCGCGGCCTCGGGATTGCCGTCCGCCGCGGCGACACCTTCCCCGGCCTCGGACCCGACTGGCTGCGCGTCGCCGTGGCCGCGCCCGAGCACCACCCCCGCATCCTGGACGCGTTCTCCCGGAGCCTGTCCAACGGCCGGCCGGCTGCCGCCGCAGCCGACTCTCCCATCCCCGTGCGCTCGCCCCCGGCCGGCCGCGTCACCCTGGTCGGTGCCGGACCGGGCGGCGCCGACCTCATCACCCTGCGCGGCTGGCAGGCACTCCACGCCGCCGACGTCGTGGTGACCGACCGGCTGGCCGACCCCGAGCTCACCGCCCAGCTGCGCCCGGGCGTCCTGCTCGTCGACGCCGGCAAGTCCCCAGGCTCCCACCAGCTCACCCAAGACGCGATCGTCCAGGCAATGCTCGGCCATGCCCGCCTCGGCCGCCACGTGGTCCGGCTGAAGGGCGGCGACCCGTTCGTGTTCGGCCGCGGCGGCGAGGAAGTGCTCGCCTGCGCACGAGCCGGCATCTCCTGCTCGATAATCCCCGGCCTCTCCAGCGTCACCTCAGCCCCTGCTCTCGCCAGCATCCCCCTGACCCATCGGGGCGTCGCCCAGTCCTTCACCGTCATCTCCGGCCATCTCCGCCCGGACGACCCGACCAGCACGGTCGACTGGGCAGGCCTGGCCGGCTCGGCCGAGACCCTGGTCCTGCTGATGGCCGTCGGCAACCTCACCAGCATCGCCACCTGCCTGCTCGACCACGGTCGGCTACCTGGCACCGCGGTCGCCTGCATCCAGCATGCCGCCACGCCACGGCAGCGGGTCATCCGCTGCAGCCTCGCCGAGCTCGCCGCCAATGGAGCCGACCTGAAGGTCGAGAACCCGGCGGTGATCGTCATCGGCCCGACGGTCCCGATCCTCGTGGCTGCAGTAGGCGTGGCGTCGCCGGCGAAGGAGTCCATAGGCCTGACGCCATAGGCGGAACCAGGTGAGGGTGCTCCGGCGATTGGACCGAGTGGGTGTTGCGGAAACGAAGGTTCTGCGACAGCCGCCGCTCCCCCGTCACGAGGCACCCAGCAGGCGTCCAGAACTCGCGTCCGAAATCAACGTCGCATGACCAGCGCTATTACAGGGTTTCGCGACGGTTCCTCCGTGAGTCATCTGCTCGACGACGCCCGATCCCCGCACTGACCAACAACCCCACGGTCAGGTCGACGCCGTCACCCTCTTGGACCCGCCTTAGCTTGCATTGCTGGTTAGTCTCACAGTCATTCCACAGGCCACAACGGAACCGAACCAGACCGGACTCACCAGAAACGCCGCCCAACCTGACCTGGCCAGACTCAACTGAACGTAGAGAACAGAAGTTCCAACCTCGCCGGTAGCCGGTACGGCAGCGCCCTCGCCCGGTGAGTGCCGCTGCGCGGAGGGCGGCACGCCCGACCCGGTTCCCCGGACCATCTGGCCCGACCCGGGTCACGGTGGAGCCGCCGCCGGCCGCCGGATGCCCTCGGGCCGTCTCAACTGGCCGGCGACGACAGTTCCGGCGAGGGTCTGCTCCGGTCAGGGGACAAGGACGAGCTTCCCGCGGACGTGGCCGGACTGGCTGATGCGGTAGGCCTCGGCGGCGCGGTCGAACGGGAAGGTCTGCACCTTGATCACCAGCTTGTTCTGGGCCAGCAGCTCAGCCGTCAGGGCCAGGGCCTCCATGGGGTGACTGTCGGCGCCGCCACCGCTGACACGCGCTCCGGCCTGGCCGGCGGCGAAGTTGGCGATGCTCACCACCTGGGACGGCTCGGCCACCAGGCTGATCGACTCCGCGACCGAGGTCTTGCCCGCGACGTCGAAGACCGCGTCGACCGTCCCGCCGGCAGCCGCCCGGACCCGATCCGCCAGCCCCTGGCCGTAGACGACCGGGGTCGCCCCGAGCTCGCGCAGATAATCGTGGTTGGCCTCGCTGGCCGAGGCGATCACCGTGGCGCCCCGGGCCAGGGCCATCTGCACGGCAACCGCGCCCACACCACCAGCACCGCCGTCCACGAACAGGGTGTCGCCGGCGGTGACCTCCAGCAGACGAAGCCCGCGTTCGCTGGTCTCGCCGGCCACCCCGGCCGCGGCGGCCACCGCCCAGTCGATCGATGGTGGCTTGGCCGCCCAGGAGTCCAGCACGGCGTACTCGGCCTGGGTGTTCTGGCCGCGGCCGAACACCTCATCGCCCACCGCCACGCCGGTGACTCCCTCGCCGACCTCGTCGACCACGCCAGCGGCGTCGGCACCGAGGTATCCGGTGCCGGCCATGGGCTCGCCGCCGGACAGCATGCCGGTGAGCGCCTTCCAGTCGATCGGGTTCACGCTGGCCGCATGGACCGCGATCCGGATCTGGCCGGGACCGGCGTGCGGCTCAGGCGCCTCGGCCCACTGAAGGACCTCTGGGCCCCCGTACGTGATGAACTGCAACGCTCGCATCCAACAATCCTTCCGCATGGGCGGTCAGCCGCCGCGTTGAGGGTCAGAGCAGCACCAGCTGCACGGCTGTTGCTCATCAGGACAAGTGCGTGCAGACAGACCGTATTCCTGTCGGGGGCCCCGGGTAACCCGGACGGCTGCGGCGGTAGCGGCTAGGCGCAACGACCTCGCGGCGGTCGGCGCCTACGGATGGCGGCCGATCATGTTGATCGCCGACTGGCGTGCGACTTGGACCAGGCACGTCGCCATGACTGCAGCGTGGCCGTCCGAGCCTGCTCCTCGGCCAGTAGCTGTTGGGCGAGTTGGCGGATCGCGGGCACGCTGCCTTCCCGGGCCTCAGTGGCGGCGAGTTTGGTCCGGGCGCGATCCCGGGCCGTCATGACCTTGACGAAGGCCCGATCCACCGCAGCCCCGTCCAGCTGGGACAGCCGCTCCAGGTCGCTGCGGCGCAGGCGGTCGCCCGGTTGGTGGCTGTGGCCGTGGGGGGAGAGCCCACGCTCGGCCAGCCACTCCACCAGCCGGGCCGCTTCCAACTGGTCGCGCCGGTGGATGCGGTTGGCGAGCCGGACCAGTTCTGGATCGGTGAGCCGGGCGCGGGTCAGGTAGGCGATGGAGGTGTCCTGGAGCAGGTGGGGGACCATGTGCTGGGCGAACCAGACATCGGTCTGGTCGTTGACGGTTGGCTGGTGGCTGGCGTGGGGGGTGGCACAGCCAGCCGCCAAGACGGCGAGGATCAGCCAGCCTCCTAGCCTTCGCCGCACACCCTCCCCCTTTAGGTGTCGCAGCCTGCCCGTGGCACGGCGACGGCGCCGGCCAGCCCCTGATGATGTCGACCCAGCGCCTGCGTCCTTGACCGAACCCTCGAGAGAGCCCAGCGACGTGCCGCTAGATCGTCCGGAAGTCCTAAGACGCCGGGGGGCGGATGCCGATGGAACAGCCATTGTCCTTGGTGTCGAGACAGGATCAGGGTGATGCGTCGGTTCTCGTTGTCGGTGTTGCTGGTCGCGATCTGCCTGCTGCCGGTCGGGATCGGCAGCGGCACCTCGGCCCACAGCCACGCCGTGGCCGCCCTGGACGGCTCCCTGGTTAACACGGCCGGCGCCCAGGCCCA
The DNA here is from genome assembly GCA_036003705.1 of Actinomycetes bacterium. GTDB lineage: Bacteria > Actinomycetota > CALGFH01 > CALGFH01 > CALGFH01 > CALGFH01. The sequence goes on from DASYSE010000034.1 coordinate 25,857, forward strand.
GGTGCTGGAGGACTACTTCTCCCGGGCCCGCTCGATCGACCTGCTCACCGCCCACAACCCGGCCTTCCGGCAGTTCTACCGGGCGCCGGGCGACCGCGCGGCCAAGCTACGCGCAGGCGGACCGGTCCTGGACGAGACCAACGAGGCCCTCGGCTATCTCGAGACGCTGTTCCCCGACAGCATCGGCGAGGCCTGCTTCATCGACCGGGCCGGCCCCGAGATCGCCCGCATGGTCCGCGGCGAGCGAGCGACCCCGGCCGGCCTCTCCCCCGACGAGTCCGGCGCCCCCTTCTTCGCCCCCACCTTTGCCCTCCGCCACGGGCAGGTCTACCAGGCCCGGCCGTATGTGTCCCCGGACACCAAGGAATGGGTCATCTCCAACTCCGCCCTCATGCCGACCGCCGACGGCTCCAAGCAGGCCATCGTGCACTTTGAGGTCACCATCGAGAGCTTCCGCAAGGTCGCGGCCAGCCTGGGCAGCCGCTTCGACATCGTGGTGGTGGACGCCCGCACCGGCCAGGTGGTGCTCGACAGCCGCCAGCCCCAGCTGATTGGGGCGCCGCTGGGCAACCCCGATGACCACCGGTTCCAGCCGGTCACCCGGGCCGGCACCCCGAGCGGGTCCAGCTCGGTCGACGAGCGTCCCCTCGCCTTCCAGCGGCTCCAGCGCCAGCCCCACAACGCCAACGACTGGTATGTCCTGGCTGCTGCCCGTACCCCGGTCGGCCCCCTGTACGGGGTCAGCGGCTGGTCGGTCGCCCTTGTGCTGGTGGCGTTGGCGCTGCTGGTGTTTGCGGCCATCTCCTTCCTGGCCCAGCACCGGCTGCTGGTGGCCACCTCGATGACCGATGCCCTGACCGGGATCCCCAACCGCCGCCAGCTCAAGGCCGACCTGGAACGCGGCCTCAAAGACGCCACCCCGGCCAAGCCGCTGCTGCTGATGCTGTTCGACCTCAACGGCTTCAAGGGCTACAACGACACCTTCGGCCACCCCGCCGGCGACGCCCTCCTGGTCCGGCTGGCCACCGCCCTCGACACGGCGATGACCCGACTCGGGGGGAGCGCCTACCGGCTCGGCGGCGATGAGTTCTGCATCCTGGCCTCGGTCCCTGGGGGCCGGGCGGGCGCGGTCACCGCCGCAGCCTCCCAAGCCCTCACCGAACACGGCGGCGGCTTCCACATCACCGCCTCCTACGGAGCGATCCTGCTGCCCGAGGAGAGCCAGGACGTGACCGAGGCGATGCAGCTGGTCGACCAGCGCATGTACGCCCAGAAGACCAGCGGCCGCCGCTCACCCGATCGGCAGAGCCGCGACGTGCTCCTGCGGGCCCTGCAGGAACGCAACCCCGAGCTGGCCGAACGCCACGCCGCCGTCGCTCGCCTCACCGACGCGGTCGGAGAGCGGATGCTGCTGGCGGCCGAGGACCGCGCCCAGCTCCGCCAGGCGGCCGAGCTGCATGACATCGGCAAGCTCGCCCTCCCCGAGGACCTGCTCCACAAGCCAGGTCCGCTGGACCCCCAGGAGTGGGCGTTCGTGCGCCGCCACCCCCTGATCGGGGAGCGCATCATCGGTGCCGCACCGGCGCTGGCCGCGCCGGCCAAGCTGGTCCGATCCACCCACGAACGCTTCGACGGCAGCGGCTACCCCGACGGGCTGGCCGGCGAGCAGATCCCGCTGGGGGCCCAGATCATCGCGGTGTGCGACGCCTTCACGGCCATGACCTCTCCCCGTGCCCACGCCCCCCAGCGCACCGTCCCCGAGGCGATCGCCGAACTGCGCAACTGTGCCGGCACCCAGTTCGACCCCGCGGTGGTGGACGCGTTCTCGGAGCTGATCGTCGAGCTGGTCTGGCCGCCCGAGCCGTCAACTGCCACCGCCAGTCGCGCCGATCCCGTGCGCGACCACGCATAAGCGTTCCCGCAATCAGTCACACGGCGGCTGGCCTGCTGTGTGTAGAACACTGGATTGCGCCCGCTCCCGATGGGCGTAGATTGTCCCCCACATGGGGGACAATCGGCAGGAATGGAGCGCATGGTGCCACCGCCACCCGAGCCGAGGTACCTCCGGACAGCGCAGGTAGCCGAACTCCTTCATGTGTCCCCAAAGACGGTGAGTCGCTGGGCGCAAGAGGGCAGGCTGCCCTACCTCCGTACCTTGGGCGGCCACCGACGCTACCCCGACGCCGAGATCCGAACACTGCTGGAGACCCTGTTCGAACCTTCCGCAGCCGGCTAGCCACGAGCCTGATCTGTCGCACTCCGGACCGTCGTCTTGCTTGTTCAACCACACGTACAACATCGGCTGGCTTGAACGACGTGGCACGTGGTCACCGGGCAGGTCGCGGCGTCGCCGACACAAGCGCCGCCGACTTTGCCGAGGAGGGACGCCACTGCTCCAAGACCGCGGCCAGCGAGTGGGACTCAAGCGTGATCCCACGCTCCAGGTCGACCCCCGACCGCTCGGAAGCCAAACGACTGCCCGGTATCGCGGCGGACTTCTCTAAGCCGGGTCAGGACCATCAGGAGCTCTTCGACCTGACAAGCCCGGGCAGTACGGGTACTTCTGCCCCATCCCGACTCCCGACGGCACGCCCCACTACAAGTTGGGCTTCGTCGGGTTGTTCGACGTCGCCGCTGGCTAGCACAAACCGTTCCGTCGGCTGTCGAGCCGTCCTCGGCGACACTCGATGACGCCAAGGCGGATGCTCCCGCCAGGCCGGTAGGGAGGCCACTTATCGCTGCATGGCTTAGCGGCCGTTTCCGATGGCCGCGCAGCCCTGGGAGCCAAGTTGCGTGGCAAGCGCAGATTGTCCTCGCCGCGCGAGACGCGGTTGATCGGCAGTTCCCCGAGTTGTTGGGCGACGTCGTCAAGCATGCCGAAGGCGTCGGAAGTGAGCAGACGGACGTTGCTGGATGGGCGCAGCTGCTCGATGCGAGGCTGAGCACCAGGGATCAGCTGCCCGCGGTTGTCAGTGTGCCGTTGACGTCGAGAAGCACGTGCTGAAGCTGCAGGTCTGCGGTGCCGGGCACAGCCACCTCAATGGCCATAGCTGGCAGCCCAGGGTCGCTGGGAACTCGACTCCGAACCGCAACGCCGCGACCCCACGAGACAGCCACCCAGGAGTTCCGCGAGGCATTGCGAACGATCCGATGACCGTTGCGGTTGAGATGGCCGGCCGCATCGACGGGATCGCCGACGCGGCCGGCTGACGCTCAACCTATCGTGATGGAGAACTCCTTCTCGCTGAAGGCGCCCAGATCGTCGGTGACGCGGACGGTGAAGATGAACATGCCGGCCGTGGTAGGCGTTCCAGAGATGGTGTTCTCCCGCCTCGGCAGCTCCAGGCCGGGAGGAAGAGTCCCGGCGACCACCGACCAGGTGTAGGGCTGGACCCCACCGCTGGCGAACAGGTTGCCACAGCAGTAGAGCTCGCCGACCGTTCCGCTGGAGAGCGCCTCGGTGGTGATCGTCGGCGCCTCGGGCGGGAGGATCTCGATCGTGAAGGTCTCGGTGTCGGTCGCACGGGTCTCGTCCTTGACCCGGACCGTGAACGTGAAGCTACCGGCGGTCGTGGGGACGCCGTTGATCAGCCCGGAGCTCCCGGCGAAGTCGAACAGCTTCGTACCCGGGGGCAGGCGGCCGTCGACGACCTTGAACGACGGTTGCTTGGTCGACGACGCGCAGCCGGTCACGGTGATGAAGAACGTGAGCTCGGTCCCGACCTGGCCGGTCACCGGGCCGACCTGGGGGTCGATCGTGCACGTCGCGGCCTGTGCGGATGCGGACGGCGCTCCGAGCACCAGGAGCGGGAGGACAACAAGCAACAGCAGCAACTTCCGCATCAGGGCCTCCTCGGGTCTGGTCCTGCCGGTTGGGTGGCCTAGTTGCCGAGCTGCCCGCGAACCGCCCCCGCCGGGAACACGCTGCTGTGAATGTTCACGTAGTAGTTCACCGGATCGTGCCTGATTGCCTTGATCAGCTCCTCGCTCACGCCCGAGACACAGCCGCTCGTACTGTCGGTGCTTTGGAAGGCACCGGCGAACAGTCCGACCACCACCGGCCCGGCCACCGTGGCAGCTCCAACATGGATGTGTGCCGCGGTCACGGTGCCGTCGATCCCAGCCCAGCTCAGGTCGAAGCAGACCTCGCCTTGGCCCTGGTTGAGGGTGATGAACGCCGTCCCGGAGGCGTCGGGATCGCCCGGTCCCGGCACCTCGGCGGCCCCGGTGAGCGTGGTCGCAAACGGGCGGCCCTGACCGTAGGCGGGAGCGCCGATGGCGAGCATGGCGACCATCCCGAGGGTGGCAGCGAGGAACAGGACGCGACGTCGCATGGTGACCTCCTGGTTGGAGCGATCCTGACCGAGTGGTGAGCCTGCTGGGGGTCGGTGACAGGTCGGGTGTCAGTCTTGGTGGCCGAGTCGGCTCGGGTTACTGGTCGTCGTGCGCGAAGACGTCACGGGGAACCCGGTGCCAGGGGCGGACACGTCGGGGGTTGCCGCAGGCTGGGCCGCCCGATCGGTGGCGGCGGCATGGTGACCTCCTGGAGAACGTACGGCAGCAGCTCAAACCAGGGCAGAACACACGACAGAGTCCAGATAGTCAACTAGCGGACCGGCCGCCCGATTCCCCTCATCGGCACGCCGGGAGCTGTCGAGCATCGGGGCGGCCTCGACCGCGCCGAAAGTTCCGCTCCCGGGCGCCGAATCCAAGGTCGTGGCCGTGCGGCGGGTGCCGGCCGTGCGGGTGGAATCGCTGGACTGGACGCTGGTGGGTGGCCGGCGCCAGCTGCTGCGGTTGCTCGGTGTCGATGTTCGCTCCTGCAATCAGCAGCGGTCGCATCGCGGCTGGCGTCGGCCGTTCCCGAGGCGCGGGCCCAACGTCGGGTCGATGCCTCCACCGGAGAGGTCAGCCGCCGCGATGTGCTCGGCGGCCTCATTCACGAGGATCACGCCGTCACAACCTGACGAATCATGGCTTCCGCGCCCACCGGCAGCCTGGCCGTCCGGTAGGGGCTACCTGTCGGTGCACTGCTGATCAGGGCAACAACGCGGCTCCTCGTTGCCGAGCGGGAATCTCAAGCCGGCCTGGGCGGCGTCGCGACACCGAGCAGCGCGGTAATGGCCAGCACCGCGACCGCGATGATCACCTCGGTCAGGACCAACCAGCGCAGCAGCCACAGGGATCCGCCGTCGACGTCGCCCAGGCGAGGCCGTGCAGCATCCCCTCGATCTCGATCTGGAGCTGCAGCGCCGACCACGGCCCTTGCCATCAGCTTGCGCCGGACCAGCACCCGGCTGCGGCCGGCGGGCATTGGTGCGCCGTTCGGCACCATGACGGTTGCGGCGACCAGATGGCTGGCAGGTCGGGGGATGTCTCCCCGGCACTCCCTCAATGCCTCTTGAGCACGGCCAGGATCTCGATGGACGCCACTCGGCTAGGGCGACGGTAGGACGAAGCCGACAACGAGGAGGGCCAAGGCGACCAAGACCACGGTCCAGATCCAGCGGCGCAGGTTGTGCGCGCCCTGCAGCATCTGCCAGGCGATCTGATCCACCGCGTTGTGCTCGTCGGTGGTCTCCCAGATCAGCAGCCGCGCCAGCTCCAGCTCACTGGCTCCCACGAGGTCGAGGGGACGCTCAACTGTGTGTAGCGAGATCTCGGGTTCTCTTACTGATGTCGCGGCCATCTCGAATCGCCTCCAGTTCCCCTCTCGCAGCAACACAGGCATACCCACAGCGGGTCAACCCACACAGGGTCAGCGATCGGCCGGGATGATCCTCCAGCCGTGCTGGCGGTCTGTGATAGGCCATTGGCCCTTCCTGTTGCGGGTCAATAGTGCGGTCCGCGCCCTGACCGCCGAGGAGCTCCAGCGGTTCCTAGACGCCCACCCCGGGCAGTCGGCCCAGCTGCTGGGCAGCGGCTGGGCCGCCCTGGAGCCATCGGAGCGCCCCCTTGCTGGCCCCCGGACCCCTCCGGCCGCAACGCTGCCAAGGCCGGCCGGGCCGCCCAGCGGTGGCCTGGCCAGCCCCGGCCGGTCCGCCCTGGCTGCCGCCCGCCGCCGCCGCGGCGAGGAGCTGGCCGCCTGGATGCGTAGCCTGACCTGGCGGGCGCCGCTCATCGCCGCCACCGGCCTCACCGGCCAGATCCTCGCCGACCAGGCCGGCCTACCATCGGCCGGACTGGTCGGGCTGGCGGCCGCCGCGCTGGTTGGCTGGTGGCTGTGGTTTCGGCCCTCCGAGCAGGTGACGGCCTGGCGGCGCGGCGCCGATGGGGAGCGGCGCGCCGCCCGCCTGCTGGAGCGGCTCACCGGTGACCGCTTCGTGGTCTTCCACGACCTGACCGTCCCAGGGTCGCCCGCGAACGTCGATCACCTGGTGATCGGCCCCAGCGGCGTGTCGTCATCGACAGCAAGCAGTGGACCGGCACCGTCCACCAGGGCGCCGACGGGCTGGCCTGGCACAACCACTATCCGCTGGATCGCACCCTGGAGAGGGTCCGCTGGGAGGCACAGCAGGTCAGCCGTTTGCTCGGCAGCCGGGCCGCGGCGCTGCTGTGCGTGCATGACGCCCGCGTCCACGGCGGCGGTCTGCACGCCCAGGGCGCGGCCATCGTGCCCGCCCACCGGCTCCGCAGCGCCCTCGGCTACGACCGGGTGCTGTCGGACGCCGATGTCGCCCTGCTCGCCACCACCGCGTTGACCAGCCTCAGTCCGGCCTCTGACCGGACCCAGCCGGCCAGCGCCACCGGACAGCAGTGGGTGGGTTGGCCGACGGTCGCACGGCGACGTTGACCGCTTACAACGTGTTGCACGAAGCCGGCCTCGGCTGCGCTGGCCTGGTGCAGTGGGTAGGTGACGCCCGAGCGGCATCCGATGACGGGGTCCGGCACGTCGATGGGGAATCGGGCGACCGGTCCGATAGTTGACTGACTGCAGTCTGTCGTGCTCCGTGCTCTGTGTCTTGGTTGAGGTGCTGCCTCCCCGTCCTCCAGGAGGTCGCCATGCCCGCCGCCGCCGTCGCCGTGAGCGGCCATGCCCTTGCAGTGTCGTCACGGCTGAACCCGGTGGAGCGGCTCGTTGTCGGAGCCGACGGCCAACTGGCTGCGGCGTGGCAGCCATCACAGTGTCCAGCAGCTGGAGGGTCGATCCGCGACTGGGAGAGCTGTGCGGGGCCGTCCTCGGCCGCGCCAACCGTGACCCGCCGAACGCCGGTGGCCTCCGGCACGTTCTCCCATCAGAAGACATTGGGCCAAGCCAACCTGCAGCTGAAGGCAGCGCCCTGGTGTCCGAGGGTGCCATTGGTGCCCTCTGCTAGGGGTGGAGGCGGCCAGGTCCGCTAGCACTCCCCGGCAAGGCAGCGGGAGCAGGCCCGACCGGGTGCTGAGGGAAGCCATGAGCAAGAGGGTGACGATGACCGAGCAGAGCCTGTACGAACGGCTGGGGGGCGTGAACGCCATCGCCATGGTCGTTGACCGCTTCAGCGACAAGATCGTCGAGAATCCGAAGCTCAACGTGAATCCGCAGCTGCGGGAGTGGAATGGGAAGGGCTTGTTGCCAGGCCTGAAGTTCATGCGGACGCTGTGGCTCTGCGCGGTGGCTGGTGGGCCCTTTCAATACACGGGAAAGGAGTTGCACGAGGCCCATAAGGATCTCCGCATCAGCTCTGAAGAGTTCGACGAGGTGGGAGCGGAGATCGCTAGCGCGCTCGACTACTTCCATGTGCCGGAGCGCGAAAAGCAGGAAGTCTTGGCCGCCATCGTCGCACATAAGGTCGAGGTGGTTAACCCGTAACTGTTTAGGACCAGCTCCTGGATGGCGGTCCGCCCAGGCACCCCTCAAGAAGGGCGCCAAGCCCACCAGGGCCTTGTCGACGGCCACTGGGTTGCGAAGGTTGCTGAGCCTGGTCCGGTCCCCAGAGGAGGATGCCATGCGGTTTGGACGCCACATCGTCGTTGTGCTCTTCGTGACCGCTATAGCCGCGGGGGTTCTATTGCCCAGCGCCGGAGCGCATCCGCCCGACAACCCCTTCGACACCACGA
>DASYSE010000035.1:0-1661 GCA_036003705.1 Actinomycetes bacterium
CGAGCCGGACCAGGCCCTGGAGCTGTTCCGGCTCGCCGCCCGGCTGGACCTGGACGACCTCACCGGGACCACCGCCGGCGGCCTGCACATGGCCACCTTCGGCGGGGTGTGGCAGGCGCTCGCCCACGGGTTCCTCGGGCTACGGCCCTCCGGGGAGGCGCTCGGCGTGGACCCCCGCCTGCCGGCGGCCTGGGACGAGGTCACGCTGCGGCTGCGCTTCCACGGCCACGGCGTGCGGGTCCGCGCCGGCCACGACCGCCTCGACCTGGCCACCGACGGCCCGGTCCGGGTCGAGGTCGGCGGCCTGCCGGCCCGCACCGTGGCGCCGCCGGGCGCGAGCTGGCGGCGGGCCGGGCCGGCCTGGGAGCCGACGCCGGCGTAGCGACCCAAGGATCCGGACGGCTCGTGCGGGACGGGCCGTCCGGCCCATGACCGGTCCGGGTCGGGCGGCCTGGATGGAGAACGGCAAGGCCCTCAAGGGGTTCGCGGCCGGCGCCATCGCCGCGTCCAAGGAGCCCGAGCACCCCCAGGTCGCCTACGGCTGGTGGGTCGGCTTCCTCCACTGGGTCTCCGACAACGCGGTGTGGATGGCCAAGCTGGTCGCGGTCGGCGAGGTGATCATCGGCATCGCGCTGATCCTGGGGCTGTTCACCAGGACCACGACCGCCTGACGGCGAGACGGCGAGGGCCCCGCGGGCTGCCTCCCGCTCGTCCCGGAACCTGCCCACGCCTGGCCTGGCTGCGGCCGGTCAGCCCGCGGGAACCGGGCGCCCGGGTGCCGCGCTGAGCAGCTCGGCGTGCCTGGCTCGCACGCCCTCGATCAGCAGCCCGAGCCCGTACTCGAAGCCGGCGTCGCCAGCCGCCGGGCCCGGCCGGTCGACGCCGGCGATGGCCGCCCGGAGGTTGGGCAGGGCCGCGGCCTGCTCCAGCAGCCGGGTGTCGCGCTCGGGGTCGGCGGTCCTGGCCTCCTCGGCCTGGCGCTCGACGGCGCAGCCGATCACGTAGTTGCCAATCGACAGGATGACGCGCAGGGCCTCGGCCGGGGGGAACCCGACGGCGACCAGGTTGTCCAGCACCTCCTCGATGTCGGGCAGGCTGGCCTTGGTGGGCCGGTTGCCGGCGACCACCAGGGCGGCGTCGCGATGGGAGACGAGGGCCCGGAACTGGAGCCGGGCCCGCTCGGCCAGCCACTCCCACCAGGGCTGCCCCGGTGCCGGGGAGGTGGCGCGGCCGGCGCGGGCGACCAGGGCCTCGGCCACCAGGTCGAGCAGCTCGCGCTTGTTGCGGACATGCCAGTAGAGGGTCGGTGCCGATACCCCCAGCTCGGTGGCCAGCCGGCGCAGGGTCAGGGCTTCCAGCCCGGCCTCGGCCATCAGGTCGACGGCCCGCGTGACCACCTGCTCCTGGGTCAGGGGCACCACCACCGCCTCCTCCCGCTTGCCGCTCTAACGGTGTTAGAGTAGCATCCCGAACAACGTTAGAGCAGCGAGGTGCCAATGGAGAACTCCGCGGCGGCCATCACCATCCGGGGACTGGTCAAGCGCTTCAAGCAGGTCGAGGCCGTGGCCGGCATCGACCTGGACGTGCGGCCGGGGGAGACCTTCGGCTTCCTCGGGCCCAACGGCGCCGGGAAGTCGACCACCATCAAGATCCTCTGCACC
>DASYSE010000036.1:0-4443 GCA_036003705.1 Actinomycetes bacterium
TGCAGCAGCGGCTTGCCCGGGCTGTCGGCGTACCTGGCGAAGTCGCGCCGCGAGATGCCGCCCACGAACCGGCGCGGGTCGTACTGGGGCAGGCCGGCCAGGGCGGTGAACGGCTTCCAGGTCGACCCGGGCGGATAGGCCGACTGGACGGCCCGGTGCAGCAGCGGCTTGCCCGGGCTGTCGGCGTACCTGGCGAAGTCGCGCCGCGAGATGCCGCCCACGAACCGGCGCGGGTCGTACTGGGGCAGGCTGGCCAGGGCGAGCAGGGACCCGTCGTCGGGGTCGAGCACGACCGCGGTGGCCGCCGGCGCCGGGTAGGTGCCGCCCCGCTGGCTGTCGGGCAGCCGGCGGGCGGCCCGCATGCCGTCGGCCAGGGCCCGCTCGACGCTCACCTGGAGGTCGAGGTCGACGGTGAGCTGGAGGTCGCGACCGGGGGTCGGGGGGCGGCCGCCGAGGGCTCGCACCACCTCCCCGGCCGCGTTCACCTCGAGGTCCTGGACGCCGTCGCGGCCGCGCAGCCATTTGTCGTAGGTCAGCTCGACCCCGGCCTTGCCGACGATGTCGCCGGCGTCGTAGCCGCGAAAGCGCCGCTGCTTGAGCTCGTCGGCCGAGATCTCGCCGACGTAGCCGAGCACGTGGGCGGCGGCCGTCCCGGCCGGGTACTCGCGCAGGGCCAGCACCTCGGGGGCGACCCCGGGGAAGCGGTCGGCGTGCTCGGTCAGGTAGAAGAGCTGGCGGGTGGGGACGTCCTCGGCCACGGGGACGCCGCGCAGGGGCGAACCGGTGTAGTCGGCGATCCGCGCCTCCAGCCTGGCCCGGGTGGTGCCGAGCACCCGGGCCAGGCGGCCCAGGACCTCGCGGCGGCGGTCGCCGAGCTGCGTCGGCTTCACCGTGACCGCCCAGGCGGCCCGGTTGCGGACGACCACCCGCCCCCTGGCGTCCATGATCCGGCCCCGGGGGGCCTCGACCACGACCTGGCGCACCCGGTTGCCCTCGGCCAGGTCGCCGTAGCGCTCGCCGGCCAGGACCTGGAGGTACCACAGGCGCGAGGACAGGGCGACGAACAGCACCGCGACCAGGACCGTGAGCACGGTGAGGCGCGGGCGGAGCGGCGAGGACGGCGGGCGCACGGGCGCAACCTACCAATGCTGGGCCGGTCGGGCGGGGACGCGCTCGGTCAGCGCCCACACCACCGGGTAGACGAACGGGGTCAGCAGCAGGTTGTAGACGGCCACGAGCGGGCCGGCGCGGGCGACGGCCGCCCAGGACGACAGGTCGAGCACGCGCAGCAGCAGCCCGCAGCACCATACCGAGGCCAGGCTGGCCGCGGCGACCAGGACCAGGTGGCCCAGGGGGCGGTGGCCGGTCACGTACACCCGGACGGTGCCCACGGCGAACCCGACGGCCGTGTAGACCAGCGCCGACACCCCGACCGGCAGGTCGAAGAGCAGGTCGGCGACCAGCCCGGCCACGAAGCCGAAGACCGCGCCGGTGGTCGGGTCGGTGGCCACGGCCACCGAGACCACGGCCAGGACCAGCAGGTCGGCCCGGACCCCGGCCAGCGTCAGCCGGGCCAGCACGGTCGACTGGACCAGCACGGCCACGACCAGGACGACGGCCAGGACGAGGAACCGGCGCACCGCTCAGCTCCCCCGGGCCGGCGGGGTCGGCCGCTCGATCACGATGGCGACCAGGTCGAGGGCACCGAGGCTGGCGTAGGGACGGACCGCGACCCGGGGGACGAGGCTGGCCGCGCCGGCCGGGTCGACCCGCTCGACCACGCCGATGGGCAGGCCGGCCGGGAACACGCTGCCCTGGTAGGCCTGGGTGACCACCGGGTCGCCGCGCTCGACCTTGGTGCCGGCCCGGACCGGCTGGAAGGAGAGCAGCTGGGAGCCGCTGCCCCTGACGATGCCGGGAGCCTTGCCGCGGGCCAGGCTGGCCGCGACCCCGCTGGCCGGGTCGGTGACCAGCAGCACGGTGGCGTAGTCGGCGGTCACCTGGGTGACCCGGCCGACCAGCCCGTCGGCGTCGACCACGGCCATGTCCCGCTCGACCCCCTGGCGCGAGCCGGCGTCGACGGTGACCGACAGCTGGAAGTTGGAGCCGGAGCCGGCCACCACCGTGGCCCCGACGGTCCGGCAGCCGCAGCGCCTGGCCATGCCCAGCGTCCCCCGAAGGCGCCGGTTCTCCTCGAGCACGTCGGCGTAGGTCCGCTCCTGGGCGCGCAGCCGGGCCACCTCGGCCTCCAGGCGCCGGTTGTCCCTGCGCAGGCCGCCCAGCTCGGCGACGCCGCCGGCCAGGTCGGCGACCGGCCGCACGACCGCGCTGGCCCCCTGCTGGAGCGGGCCGAAGACGGCGATGGCCAGGCGCTGCAGGCGGTCGACGGGGCCGCCGTCGGGCTGGCGGAAGTCGATCGTGATGAGCACGATCGCGGCGGCCAGCAGCACGGCCAGGACGGTACGCGCGCGGCGGGGACGTTCGTACACCTTCTCCGGGAGGCGCCTGGCCCCCCGACCTCCCTGGTGTCAGTGGGACTCTGACGAGATGAGCACTTTCTTGAGCGACTCGAACTCTTCGATGCACTTGCCGGAGCCGAAGACCACCGAGTGCAGGGGCTCGTCGGCCACGTGGATCGGCATGCTGGTCTCGTGTTTGAGCCGCTCGTCCAGCCCCCGCAGCAGCGCCCCGCCGCCGGTGAGGACGATGCCCTTGTCCATGACGTCGGCGGCCAGCTCGGGCGGGGTCCGGTCCAGGGTGTTCTTGACGGCGTCGACGATCTGGTTGACGGGCTCCTCGATGGCCTTGCGGATCTCCTCGGCGCCGATGGTGATGGTCTTGGGCAGGCCGCTGACCAGGTCCCGGCCGCGGATGTCGGTGGTCGGCTCCTCGGGCAGGGGGAAGGCCGAGCCGAGGTTGATCTTGATCTGCTCGGCGGTCCGCTCCCCCAGCATCAGCGAGTACTCCTTCTTGATGTAGCTGATGATCGACTCGTCCATCTCGTCGCCGCCGATGCGGATGCTCTGGCTGGTGACGATCCCGCCCAGGGCGACCACGGCGACCTCGGTGGTGCCGCCGCCGATGTCGACCACCATGTTGCCGGCCGGCTCGTGCACGGGCAGGCCGACCCCGATGGCGGCCGCCATCGGCTCCTCGATGATGAAGGCGCTGCGGGCGCCGGCCCGGTAGGTCGACTCGACCACGGCCCGGCGCTCGACCCCGGTGATGCCCGAGGGGACGCACACCACCACCCGGGGCTTGACCATGAACTGGCGGCGGTGCACCTTGTGGACGAAGTAGCGGAGCATCTTCTCGGTGGTGTCGAAGTCGGCGATGACCCCGTCCTTGAGGGGGCGGATGGCCACGATGTGGCCGGGGGTGCGGCCGATCATCGCCTTGGCCTCGGTGCCGACGGCCAGGATGGCGTTGTTCTTGGTGTTGATGGCCACGACCGAGGGCTCGTTGAGCACGACCCCGCGGCCGCGGACGTAGACCAGGGTGTTGGCGGTCCCGAGGTCGACGGCCATGTCGCGGCCGAGGAAGCGGAAGGCGTTCTGCAAGCCAGACCAGCCCCTTGCGGTGTTGCGTTTGAAGTGACGGCGATGGGCGGAGAAGCCCAGGTGAGAACCCGGGCATCCTATACCAGCCCCTCGAACGGCCCAATGGCCTGGAGGTCACATCTGGGGAAAGAAAAGGGCCAGCTCGCGGGCGGCCGACTCGCCGGAGTCGGAGCCGTGGACCAGGTTCTTCTCGATCTCCAGGCCGTAGTCGCCGCGGATGGAGCCGGGCGGGGCGGCGATCGGGTTGGTCGGGCCCATCAGGGTGCGCACGGCGCCGACCGCGTCGGGCCCCTCGACGCACAGCGCCACCAGCGGCCCGGAGGTGATGAAGGAGACCAGGCTGTCGAAGAACGGCTTGCCCTCGTGCTCGCCGTAGTGCCGCTTGGCGGTGGCCTCGTCGAGGGTGCGCAGCTCCATGGCGACCAGCCGGAAGCCCTTGCGCTCCAGCCGGCCGACCACTTCGCCGACCAGGCCGCGGGCGACCGCGTCGGGCTTGCACAGGACCAGGGTGCGTTCGTCGGCCATGGAGTTCCTCCAGAGGGTGGGAAGTGGGGGGATTCTACTCAGCTGGGCCGGGGCCCATGAGCAGGTCGCGGGCCTCCCCCACCGTGTGCAGCGAGCCGGTGACCACGACCGCCTCGCTCTCGGTGGCGCCGTCGAGGGCCAGGCCGATGGCGGCGGCCACGTCGGGGGCGACCTCGGCGTGGAGGCCGAGGGCCTCGGCCTCCTTGCGCAGCCGCTCGGCCGGGGCGGCCCGGGGGCTGCGGGTGGTGGTCACGATCAGCCGGCCGGTGGCCGGGGCCAGCGCCTGGAGGATGCCGCGGATGTCCTTGTCGGCCAGGCAGGCCACCACCAGGGTGCGCCGGTCGACCACGAACTCCTC
>DASYSE010000037.1:0-49005 GCA_036003705.1 Actinomycetes bacterium
GGGCGACGCGGTCGCGCTCGCACTGCTGGCCGGCGCGCCGACCCGGGTCGCGGCGGCCGTCATGGACGCGGCCGGCTTCGACCCCAATGATCGCCAGCAGCGCCGGCTCCGGGACGAGTTGGAGTTGGAGCGGCTACGCCAGCGAGTCGCCGAGCGCGCCGGCCCACCACCACCCTCACCGATCGCGCCGCCGCCGCCGCTGGACCCGCAGGTGCGGCAGCGGATACAGGAGTGCCTGGAGCGCTTGCGCGCCGACCTTGGCGGCTGGCTGGCGCTGCTGACCCACGACAGCGGCACGCTGGTCGCCTGGGCAGGCCCGGGCGACCCGGCGGCCATGGCGCGCTACTGCCAGGCCCGCGCCGCCCGCGACGCCGATTTGACCCACCTGCTGATGCGCGAGGTGTTCCCAGCCGACGAGGTCGAGGCGGTCGTGTTCCGCTCGGTCGGCCGGCCGTGGCGGTTCGAGGTCGGGATCACCGGCGAGGAGTCCGAGCAGGAACGCGAGCGGTTCACCCAGCGCACGGACCTGGCCGTACAGGAGCTCGAGACGCTCCTCCAGGCAAGGACCGATGCCATCCGGCCATCGGCGGTAAATCCTCCTTCAGCACGTGACCCCTGAAGCTCGCCTGGCTGACCATCCGCCGACTCCACCAACGCGAGATATGAACTGGGCAATGTCACCCAAGAAGGTAGGACACGTCCTGAGCGCATCCTATGCCCAGCATCGCACTGTGACGTGGCCTGTCAGCTCACCGCGAGCGCTGGCCCACGGGTCGATGGTGGTCCGATCTAGAGATGTGGACGGGGACGTGTTCCACGCCGATCGTGACCTGTTGTGCACGCCTCTCTGATGGGAACGGTACGCGGAGGTCGGACGTGCGGACTCGACGCCTGCCGATCTGAGTGGGCCACGTTGGGAATGTTGCGCGCGCAAGTATCCTTGGTATGGCCAACAAGTCCACTGCAGGACCAACACGAGGAGCAGGTCATGCCAGCCATCAGCGCCGACACCGTGGCCCTGCCACGGGTCGCAGAGCCAGGCCTCGGTGCGGTCGACCGTAAGGTGGTCTCGCTGACCACGGCCCCGTCCGGCTTCGAGGGCGAGGGCTTCCCGGTGCGGCGCGCCTTCGCGGGCGTGGACCTGCGAACCCTTGACCCATTCGTGCACATGGATCAGATGGGTGAGGTGGATTACGGGCCAGGCGAGCCCAAGGGGACGCCGTGGCATCCCCACCGCGGGTTCGAGACCGTCACCTACATGCTCGACGGCATGCTCCGGCACCAGGACTCCAACGGCGGTGGCGGGCTGATCACCGACGGCGACACGCAATGGATGACAGCGGGTCGAGGTCTGATCCACATTGAGGCGCCGCCGGAGGAGGTCGTGGCCCGCGGCGGGCTGTTCCACGGCTTCCAGCTGTGGGTCAACCTGCCCGCCCGGCTGAAGTGGGCTCCGCCGCGCTACCAGGACATCCGCGGCCGCGCGGTGACCCTGCTGAGCTCGCCCGACGGCGGCGCCCTGCTGCGGGTGATCGCCGGCGAGGTCGCCGGCCACCAGGGCCCTGGCATCACCTACACCCCGATCACCCTGCTGCACGCCACCCTCGCCCCCGGCGCCCAGCTGCGGCTGCCGTGGCGGGTCGACTTCAACGCGCTCGTCTACGTGCTCGCCGGGTCGGGCTCGGTCGGGTCCAGGCGCCACCCGGTGAGCATGGGCCAGCTCGCCGTGTACGGCCCAGGTGACGTGGTGACGGTCGCCGCCGACACCGGCCAGGAGAGCCGCAACCCCCAGCTCGACGTCCTGGTCCTGGGCGGCCAGCCCATCCAGGAGCCGGTCGCCGCCTACGGCCCGTTCGTGATGAACACCCGGGCCGAGCTCATCCAGGCCTTCGAGGACTACCAGGCCGGCCGCCTCGGCACCATCCCCGCCGAGCCCCACCCCGGCCACGAGGTCCTCCGCGACGCCACCACCGAGCCGCGCTAGCGAACGCCCAACCTTCCTGACGGCCTCGAGGCTTCCGGGGTGTTCGGCGTCTGACGGCCAGCCCGAGCGCGACGGCGGCCGCGACGGCCAGGATGGCGAGCACCGCGGTGCGAAGCCGTACGTGCTTCGGGCTCGGCGCGGCGAGTGCCAGCCACTGCTGGACCACGGCGTCGATCGAGCCACTGCCGCCGTCCCCGTTGGTCAGCACCGCGATGCCTGCCCCCCGGTCGGGCAGCAGGGCCAGGCCGGCCCGCCAGCCGCGGTTGGCGCCCTCGTGGTAGGCGAGCAGGTCACCGCCGGGCGTTAGCCCGAGGCCGTAGCCAAGCCCCCAGCGGCCGTCGGTGGCCGGGGCGGCGGTGAGCGCCAGCCGCACCCCGGTCGGGCTGAGCACCCCCCGTCCCGGTGGCTCGCCACCCGGGCCGGCCAGCGCGGCGGCGAGGAAGCGAGCCAGGTCTTGCGCGGTGGTGACCAGGCCGGCGGCGGCCTGTTCGGCGAAGGTGAAGTCAGGGATGGGTCCACCGTCGGCGTCGTGCGGGCGGGCGGTCTCCGCGGTGCGCGACCACTGGAAGCCGCTGGCGGTCATACCGAGCGGCTCGAGCACCTCGACCAGCATGTACTCGGCGAACGGCCGGCCGGTGAGCTCCTCGACCAGCAGCTGCAGCAGGCTGTAGCCGCCACCCGAGTACAGCCACCGCCGTCCCGGCGCCTCCAGCAGCTCCACCGGGAAGCCGTCGCCCGTCTCCGCCGACAGCGAGACCGCGATGGATGGCAGCGGCCGGTCGGGGGTCTGGCCGACGTAGCCATGCACCGACACGCCGGCGGTGTGGCTGAGCAGCCGCCGGACGGTGAGCCCGTCGGCATCGAACGGTGAGGGTGGGGGCCGCCAGCGCCGCAGGTGGCCGACGACCGGCTCGTCCAAGCCGACCCGGCCCGACTCGACCAGCCGGAGCACGCCCCAGGCGGTCACTGGCTTGGACAGCGAGGCGGCCTGGAAGCGAGTGGCGGCCGTCACCGGCTGGCCGGTCGTGCGGTCGGCCACACCATGGCCGGCCGCCCAGACCACCTGTCCGTGCTGGACGAGCGCAACGGCCAGCCCTGGCGCCGTCGAGGTGGCCAGCGACCGCCGTGCCGCGCCCTCCACGGCCTGAACCAGGCCGGTCCGGAAGGGGTCGCGGCGCCGCCGTCGAGTCACCGACCTACCTGCTTGGCGATCGGTGTAGGTTGGGGCGGGCCGGGTCCATGGGACATGTTGGCGGACAGCGTTGCTGGCCCGGCTTGGGCGAGGGACGGTGAGGAACCATGGAGCCAAGGATCGACCGGACACAGTTCGGCTCGGTCACGATCGACGGAGAGGTCTTCACCCATGATGTGATCATCCGGCTCGGCGGTCGGGTGGAGAAGCGCAGGAAGAAGCTGTCCAAGGCCGTCTACGGCACCTCGCATACCATCTCGCTGGCCGAGGCCGAGCACCTCTACCAGGACGGGGCGGAGCGGCTGCTGGTCGGTGCCGGGCAGGACGGCCGGGTCGCGCTGTCGGAGGAGGCGGCCAGCTACCTTGCGCGCAAGCGCTGCCAGGTGGACCTGCTGCCGACGCCGCAGGTGATCCCGGTCTGGAACCAGGCCGAGGGCGCCGTGATCGGCCTGGTGCACGTGACCTGTTGAGGCGACCGCTGGAGGCGGTCGAGCTGCCGGAAGGCACGGTGGACACGAGGGAGGTGCCGGTGGCCGAGTTCTCGCTCACCAGCAGCGCGTTTGGGGCTGGAGAGACCATCCCGCGCCGCCACACCTGCGACGGCGAGGACCGCTCGCCGCCGCTGTCATGGACGGCGCCGCCGACAGGGAGCCGCTCGCTGGCGCTGATCCTTGACGATCCGGACGCGCCAGGGGGGCGGTTCATCCACTGGCTCGCCTGGGGCATCCCCCCCGACACCGGCGGGCTGGCCGAGGGCAAGGCAGCACCGACGGAGGGACGCAACGACTTCGGTTCGGTCGGCTACCGCGGGCCATGCCCGCCTCGCGGGCGCGGACCTCACCGTTACCGCTTCCGGCTCCACGCCCTCGCCGAGGAACTCGGGCTCGCGCCCGGCGCTGGCGTGGCGGAGCTGGAGCGGGCGCTCACGGGCAGGTTCCTCGCAGTTGCGGAGCTCGTCGGCACCTACGAACGCTGACCGGCCTTCCGGGTGCAGGCCGTGGGGACGCGGCGGCGGCACACCGGCTAGCCTTGCCGGGGGTGTTCCAGCCTGGCGTGGCGGAGGTGGGTCGTGGGACGGCTGAGCGGCATCCAGACCGTGCTGCTGGACCTGGACGGCACCCTGTATGTGGGCAGCCAGGTCGTGCCCGGCGCCCCCGAAGCGGTGCGGTGGCTGCGTGATCGGGGCCTGACGGTGCGGTTCACCACCAACACCGACTCGATCACCCCGGCCGCGCTGGCCGGGCACCTGGCCCGGCTCGGCTTCCCGGCCACCCAGGACGAGCTGGTCACCCCGGTCGCGGTGGCGGCCCGGCTGTTGGCGTCGGGACCGCAGGCGCGGGTGCTGGCCGTGGCCGCCGACGGGGTCCGGCAGCTGCTGGCCGGCTGCCTGGCCGGGCCGGACGAGCCGGTCACCCACGTGCTGGTCGCCGATCCCAGCTATGGGGCGACCTACCAGGACCTGGACGCCGCGTTCCGGGCCGTGCGGGCCGGGGCGGAGCTGGTGGCCACCCAGGTCAACCGGATCGCCCGTCGCGACGATGGCGAGCACCTGGACACCGGCGGGTGGGTGCGGCTGCTGGAGTACGCCAGCGGCCAGAGCGCCCGGGTGCTGGGCAAGCCGTCGCCGGCGTTCTTCACCGCGCCCTTGGACGCGCTGGGCCGCGGACCGGATACGGCGCTGGTGGTGGGGGACGACCTTGCCGCCGACGTCGGTGGTGGGCAGGCGATCGGCGCGGCCACGGTGCTGGTGCGCAGCGGCAAGGGCGACCGCCCCCAGCCGGGCGCCGAGGCCGAGCCGGATGCGGTCCTCGACAGCGTCGCCGACCTGCCCGGACTGCTCCGAGGCTGAGCGCAGCCGACCGCAGCCTGAAGATGTCGGCGGGCCCAGCGGCTGGCTGGCCGGATGCTACCCGCCGTTGGGCTCGGGGAGCAGGACGCGGAAGGAGGCGCCGCCTCCGGGGCGGTCCTCGACCCAGGCGCTGCCCTGGTGGAGGCTGGCGAACTGGGCGACCAGGGCGAGCCCGACGCCGGAGCCGGGGGCGTAGGTGGCACCGCCGGGCCCGCGCTGGAACGGACGAAAGATCGACTCGCGCTGCTCCTCGGGAATGCCGGGCCCGGCATCGTCGACGCAGAGCAGTGCTCCCCGGTCGCGATGCTCGACCCGCACCCAGATTGGCGTGCCCGGGTTGGTGTGGTGGGCGGCGTTGGCCAGCAGGTTCTCCACGATCCGCTCGAGCTTGGCGGCGTCGGCGACCACCTGGACCGGGGTCAGCTCGAGGCTGACGGGATGGGCGTCGAGCAGCTCGTCGCGCGCCTCCTTGACGACCCCGGCGACCAGCCGGGCGAGGTCGACCCGCTCGCGCCGCAGCTCGACGATACCCCGGTCCAGGCGGTCGAGGTCGAGCAGGCTGGACAGGATGCGGTCGAGCTTGCGGGCGTTGGCGGTCAGCCGGCCGAGCAGGTCGTCGGCGTCGGCCGGCTCCAGCTGGCCGCGGCCCCGCTGGAGCGTCAGGGCGATCCCGAGGACCGAGGCCAGCGGGGTGCGCAGGTCGTGGGAGACCGCCTGCAGGAAGCCGCTCTTGAGCTCGTCGAGGGTGCGCAGGTGCTCGGCCGCAGCCCGCTCGCGGTCGAGCGCGACGGCCAGGCGATCGGTGGCCACCCGCTCGTGGTTGAGGGCGGCGCACAGCCGCTCCTCGACCTGTCGGCGGTCGGTGACGTCCCTGGCCACGACCAGGTGCCCGCCCGGCTGCCGCTGCCGGTCGGGCAGGGCCGAGATGGCCAGGTCGTAGATCCGGCCGGCCAGGGTGACCTCCTCGCTGGTCTGGTCGACCCCGGACCGCAGCGCTGTCATCAAGGTCGCGTTCCAGGTCGGGAGCAGCTGCTCGACCGGCTGGCCAACGACGGCGGTCACCGGCTGGGCGACCAGCTGCCCGGCGGCCGGGTTGGCGTCGATCACCCGCCCGACGGGGTCGAGGACCAGGACCGGGTCGCTGATGGTCCGGAAGATCTGGCTGCGGGCAACCGGCCGCAGGTCGAGCAGGCTGAACTGGTACACCCCCCAGACCAGCACCGCCGTGGTCAGCACGAAGGCGAAGGGCGTCAGGTCGACCCGACCGAACGGCCCAACCCTGAAGTTGAACAAGAGGTTAAGGATTATTGGCAGGATGATGGCGGCGACCAGGGTAAAGCTCTGCCACCGGTACAGCCCTGACATCCGGCCGAGGGTCACCACCAGCATGATCGTGCCCGCCCAGATCATGGCGTTGGTGTAGACCAGATGGACCCAGAACAGCGGTCCGGCCTGGGCCATCAGCTGGCTGCCGGCCGGGTAGAAGCGGATCAGGTCGTGGGTGGCGTCGTTGGCCAGCAGGGCCAGCACCGCGAGGGGCTCGAGCGCCAGCAGGACCCCCAGCCACCGCGGCCACCGGGTGCGGCCGGTGCACTGCAGCACGAAGGCGAGGTAGGCCGGCGCCAGCAGGCAGATGCCGACATACTTCAGGTCACCCCAGAACCCCCTGCCGGCCAGGTCGCCGGCGGTCAGCTCGAGCGCGTAGCAGACGCTCCAGAGCATCGCCCCCAGCAGCACGACGAGCAGGCCGGCGAGGGTCGCGGTGGTGCGGCGACGCCAGACGAGGGCGGTCGCCAGCGTGACCAGGCCCGCCCCGGCCAGCAGCAGCCCTCCCGCGGGCGACCAGCGCCAGATCACGAGGGGGCGTCCGAGCCGAACATCTGTGCGTCGCTGGCCAGCATCATCAGCACGTCCGTGGCGGGCCTGGACCGGGGGACCGGTTGTCGGCAGCGTCAGATTTCACCCCGTCCACGCCATCCCCGTCAACGAGGCGGATTCCGATGCGGCGCCACCGTGAACCTCGCCGCGGTCAACGAGTGGCTGCGACCTCTGAAGCACGCCCTAGCGGGCGCGAAGCTGGTCGTTGAGGTCGGCCAGCTCTCCCAGCACCGCCTGGATGTCGCCGATCGCCCTGGCCAGCAGCAGGCGCCCGTCGGCGATGGCCTCGTGGGCATCCGGGTCGTCGGCGTCGGCCTGGTCGAGGGCGACCAGCAGCTGGCGCATGGCCGTACCCAGCTGCACCTGCGCTTCCAGCCCGAGTCCCCAGAGCCGCCGGGAGCGGCGGCGATCGGCGACCCCGGGTGGCGGAGGTTGGATCGGTGAGGGCACGTTGACTGACCGGAGATGGCGCTGCATCGGCGAAACCTAGCCCTGCTCGCATCCCGAGAAAAGGCCACCACGCGGGAATTGCGCCGCTCGGCCTGCTTTCCCTTCAGAACTGCGGATCGCGTTGCCCGGCGGATGGGGGACGCGGACGTCGCGGCCAAGCTGGCTGGGCCTGGCCACGACACGGTGGTCGGCACCGGGTCGACCCGGCCATGATCCTGGTCTCGGGGCTGCTCATCCTGGCCTGGCGCAACGCCGGCTGGCACGGCCTGGACCGGTTCGCCCTGCCCGCCTCGGCACCCCATGGCACCGCGGCGATGGGTCAGACCCGCAGGCGGACAACCACCAGGGCAAGGGCGGCGCCGAGGACGACGACCAGGCCGAGGGTGGCCAGGGCGACCGGGAGCGGCGGGAGGGAGAGCGCGAAGAACACCCGCAGCCCGGGGACGACCAGGACCACGACGAAGGCCCCGGCCATGACGCCCAGCAGCAGCCGCCGCAGCGGGTTGAGCGGACGGGCGGCAAGGGCGAGCACGACCAGGCCGAGGCCGGCAAGGGCCAGGGTGGCGGTGGTGCGGGCCTGCTCGGTGCTGACGTTCTCGACGTCGGCGATCTGGTAGGCCACCAGGGTGGCGAGCGCGGCCGCCAGCCCGGCCGGGATGGCGAAGGCGAGCGTCCGGGGGACGAAGCCCGGCTTGGACCGCTGGGTGTTGGGCTCCAGGGCCAGGAAGAACCCGGGGATACCGATGGTCAGGCTGGAGATCAGGGTCAGGTGCCTAGGCAGGAACGGGAAGGCGAGCCCGGCCAGCCCGACTGCCAGGGCGAGCACGGTGGCATAGACGGTCTTGGTCACGAACAACTTGGCAACCCGCTCGATGTTGGCGATGACCCGGCGGCCCTCGGCCATCACCGCGGGCAGGGTGGCAAAGCGACCGTCCATCAGCACCAGCTCGGCCACGGCCCGCGAGGCCGAGCTGCCGCTCCCCATGGCGATGCCAAGGTCGGCGTCCTTGAGGGCGAGGACGTCGTTGACCCCGTCGCCGGTCATGGCGACCACGTGCCCGCGCCCGCCGAGGGCCCCGACCATGGCCCGCTTCTGCTGGGGCACGACCCGCCCGAACACCGAGCGGGCCTCGACCAGGTCGGCCAGCTCGGCCGCGTCGGTCGGGAGGGTCCGAGCGTCCACCGGGTCGCCGGCGCCCTGGATGCCAACCCGCCCGGCGATCGCCGCCACCGTGCGCGGGTGGTCGCCGGAGACGACCTTGACCCTGACCCCCTCCTCGGCGAACCAGGCGATGGTGGTGGCCGCGTCGTCGCGGACCTGGTCGCCGATCACCACCATCGCCCGCGACACCAGCCCGTCCGGCGGCGTGACCCCATCCATCGGGCGTTCCGAGTGGGCCAGGAGCACCACCCGCCCGCCCTGGGCGGCGATCGCCTCCGCCCGCCGCAGCAGCTGGCCCCCGTGCAGCAGCACCTCTGGGGCGCCGAGGAGGTAGGCGCCCCGACGGGCGAAGGTGGCGCCGCTCCACTTGCGGGCCGAGGAGAACGGGACCACCGTCTCCGGCCGCCAGCCGTCCGGGGCCGGGAAGGCCTCGCCGATCGCCCGCAGGGTGGCGTTGGGGTTGGGGTCGGCGGCGGCCAGCGCCCCCAGCGCCGCCGCGGCCTCGTCGGCCGCCCCGTCCTGCGGCATCAGCTCCTGGACGGCGAGGTCGCCGGCGGTGATCGTGCCCGTCTTGTCGAAGCAGACCACGTCGACCCTTGCCAGGGTCTCGACCGCCGGCAGCTCGCGGACCAGCACCTGGCGCCGGCCGAGCCGGACCACCCCGACCGCGAAGGCGACGCTGGTGAGGAGCACCAGCCCCTCGGGGATCATGGCCACCGTGCCGGCGACCGCGCCGCTGAGCCCGGCCCGCGCCCCGTTGTCGTGGCGCAGCTGGCTGATGAACAGCAGCGCCGCGGTCGGCACCAGCGCCCAGGTGACGTACTTGAGGATCTGGTCGACGCCGGCGCGGAGCTCGGACCTGGCAAGGGTGAACCGGCGGGCCTCCTCGGTCAGCTGCACCGCGTACGCCTCCCTGCCGACCCGGGTGGCCCGGTAGCGGCCGGCCCCGGCGGCCACGAAGCTGCCCGACAGCAGCCGGTCGCCTTCCTGCCGGGATACCGGCTCGGACTCACCGGTGAGCAGCGACTCGTCGACCTCCAGACCTCCAGCCTCCAGCACCTCGCCGTCGACCACCACCTGATCGCCGGCGGCGGCCTCGAGCACGTCATCGAGCACCACCTGCCCGACGGCCAGCTCCTCGACCCGCCCGTCGCGAACCACCCTGGCCCTGGGGGCGTTGACCACCTCCAGGTGGTCAAGGGTCCGCTTGGCCCGCACCTCCTGGACGATCCCGACCATGGTGTTGGCCACGATCACCAGCCCGAACAGGGCGTCCTGGAGCGGGCCGACCACCAGGATGACGGCGAGCAACGAGCCGAGCAGCAGGTTGAAGCGGGTGAGCAGGTTCGCCTTGACGATCTCGCCGATGGTCCGGGTCGGGGCGCTGGGGACGTCGTTGACCAGCCCGCGGGCCACCCTGTCGGCGACCTCGGCGGCGGTCAGGCCGCTCCGCGCCGGGACCTGCGCCCGCTCGGCCGCCTGCATCCAGCACCTCCAGAAGCTTGCCCTCCCTGCCATCATCGCCGGGTGCAGGGCGCGGGTACAGCCCGGCCCGGCCAGGTGCTGCCCTGCCCTCGGGGTCGATCTCGGCCCACCTCGGCCTACCCCCGGAAGGCGGGGTGGATGACGGCGGCGTCGGCCAGCTCGAACGCCTCCAGGTAGCGGCGGTCGTCGAACGCGGCGCGCTCGACGGTCGACCTGGCGAAGCGGAGCCGCACGACCGTGGTCGGCGCGGCCGCGCCGGGGAGCTGATAGCGACCGATGAGGCGGACACCCTGGTAGTCGTCGCCGGCCGCGACGCCGCTCTGCTGGATGGCGCGCATGATGCGCATGACCCCGAACCGGGCGTTGTTCTCGGTCAGCCCGGCACTCCCCGCCCGCCTGATCTCCCAGGTCACGGTGATCTGCCCGCCAACTGGAGCGGTGACCCCAGTGACCTCGCCGGCTTCGCGCAGCTCGGTCTGGGCGGCCTGGCGCAGCTGGTTGGCGACCGTCGGCGCCAGCGTGGTGCTGGTGGTGGTGGCCGCCGGCCCGACCGTCTGCCCAGGCGCGCCGAAGGCGCCCGTGGTGACCGTCGGGGCCGGTTCCCGGCCCCCTCCGGTGAACGCGGGCACGACCAGCGCCAGCACAGTCACCACGGCCGCACCGATCAGCAGCATCCCGACCGGGTGCCGGTACCACGGTTGCGGCGCCCCCGGCGGCCTCGAGGACTTCGTCGGCTGCGGCGCCCGGTAGCCCCACGGCTGCTGCGGCGGCTGCTGCACTGGCTGCGCCTCCTACTGCGCCGGCATCGGGTCGGCGGCGGTCGCCCAGGGGCAAGCCTATAGACTGCCCGGCCAGAAGGGCGCCTCAAGCTGCGGGAGTATGTCGATGATCCGCCAGCTCCGCATCGGCGAGCTGGAGATCGGCCACCTGCGCGTCGGCCGTCTCGAGCTGACTCAGCCCGGCGACTGGGTCGTCGACGTCGGCAGGCTGCTGCCGGAGCTGCTCGAGGTGGTGCCGCCCTCGGTCGTGGTGGTCGGGAGCAGGGTCGTGGTGGTGGTCGGGAGCAGGGTCGTGGTGGTGGTCGGGCGGACGGTCGAGGTGGTGGTGGAGGTCGTCGCCGGGATGCGGCCGGCGGTGGCGACGGGGGCGCGGGGTCGTGGCGGGCGGGTCGTGGTCGACGAGACCCCGGCGAACCGGCTGCGCTGGCGCCTGGTGGTCGACGGGGCCACCGCCTGCGGCGGGGCGAGGCTCGGCGAGGCGTCGACCGGCCCGGCCGGGGTGGTCAGAAACCCGAGCAGGCTGCCGCCCCCGGCGCCCAGCGCCACCGCGACGACCAGGGTCGCCCACCGCCGATCCAGGCTGAACCGCACCGCTGCTCCCGTGTGCGAGCTTCTTCGATGATAAGCGAATCGGGACGTTGTGCCCGGTCCCTTAGCGATCGACAGCGGCTCCTGCGGCTTCCCCCGCTTCGGCGGCTTGGCCTTGGGATGCGCAGCCACGTCTCGGACGCAGGTCGTCGCCGGCGCCCGGCGCCAGCGCGTTCAGGTAGCGGAGCAGGCCAGGCTGTGGGTCGCGCCAGAGGCTGCCGAAGGCAAGCTCGTCACCGGCGGCCGCACGCAGCACCGGGTCGAAAGAAGGGCCGATCATGTGGGCGATCACGCCGCCCGTTGCGGCCGGGTACTGTCAACCGGCCCTCTTTTGCCATCTCGATGCAACTCGCCCGCTCCGGGTGAGATCATCTCCGGCGCGACGAGCGACCGTAATGAGCGGGAACCCAAGGAAGGAGCGACGCTGACCGGGACCGTGCTGGTGGCCGACGACGACGCCGACATCGTCCGCTTCGTCGAGGTGAACCTCCGCCTCGAGGGCTTTCAGGTGGTCACCGCCCGCGACGGCCACGAGGCGCTCACCAAAGCCCTCGAGGTCCACCCCGACGTCATCCTGCTGGACGTGCTGATGCCGCGGATCGACGGCTATACCGTCTGCGCCAGGCTGCGGGCCGACCACATCGGGGCGACCATCCCGGTGATCCTGCTCACCGCCAACTTCATCACCGCCGACCAGGAGTTCGCCCGCCAGGCCGGCGCCGACGACTTCGTGGTCAAGCCGTTCGACCCGTGCGAGCTGATGGCGCGGGTCAAGGCGCTGGTCGGGACCCGCCGGCCAGCTGCCCCCCCTCCGCCGCCGGCTCGGTGGTGAGGGCGTGCCGCGCACGTTGTCCCGCCTTCCAGCCTCCCAGCTCGCCGACCAGGAACCGCGGGCAGTTGGGCAGCAGCAGCGCCACCCGGTCACCCCGGGCCACCCCGGCCTACCGGGATGATGTGCCGCCGGCTGGGCCGTCGTCAGGTCGCGGCCGCCGGCTCAACGGCCGGAACGACCACGGGAAGGTGGAACCCGCCGTCGACCAGGGTCTGCTCCAGCAGCTCGCTCATGGCCGCAGGGGTCAACGGTCGGGCGAAGTGGTAGCCCTGGCCGTCCTGGCAGCCGAGGGCGGCCAGGTGGGCCGCCTGCTCGGGCCGCTCGATGCCCTCGGCGACGGTGTGCAGCTGCAGGGTGTGGCTCAGGTTGATGATCGCGTGCGCCAGGGCGGTGTCCTCGCGACCCCGGCCGATCCCGTCCACGAACGCCTTGTCGATCTTGAGCATGTCGATCGGGAAGCGGCGCAGGTAGCTGAGCGAGGAGTAGCCGGTGCCGAAGTCGTCGATCGCCAGGAGCACGCCGAGCCCCTTGAGCTCCCGCAGCCGCTGGCTCATGGTCTCGATATCGGTCATCAGGACCGTCTCGGTGATCTCGAGGGTGAGCAGGCGCGGCACCAGCCTCGAGGTCTCGAGGGCCTGCACCACCTCGCCGACCAGGCTCTGCTCCTCGAGCTGCCTGCCGGACAGGTTCACGTGGACCGCCAGCGGCGGCGCGTCCGGGAACCGGTCCTGCCAGCGCCGGGCCTGCTGGCAGGCCTCCAGCAGCACCCAGCGACCGATCGGTCCGATCATGCCCTGCTCCTCGGCCAGCGGGATGAACGCCGGCGGCGGGAGCAGGCCCCTGGTCGGGTGGTTCCAGCGGACCAGCGCCTCCACCCGGGTGATCCGGCCGGAGACCAGCTCGACGATCGGTTGGTAGTGCAGGACCAGCTCGCCGCGGTCGGTGGCGTGCCGCAGCTCGGCCTCCAGCTCCAGGCGCTGCAGCATGTCGGCGTGCATGTCAGGACGGAACAGCTCGAAGCGGTCCTTGCCGCCGGCCTTGGCCGCGTACATGGCCACGTCGGCGTTGCGCAGCAGCTCGTCGACGTCGACCACCCCTGGCTGGACGACGGCGACGCCGAGGCTGGCCTTGATCGGGATTGTCCGGCCGTTGAGGCCGAACGGCTTGTGCAGCATGTCGAGGATCCGGCCGGCCACCACACCGGCCGCCTCGGCGTCGCTCACCCGCTCCAGCAGCACGGCGAACTCGTCGCCGCCGAGGCGGGCGGCGGTGTCGGTTGGCCGCAGGCAGCCCTGCAGCCTCCTGGCCGCGGCCACCAGCAGCTGGTCGCCGGCGGCGTGGCCGAGGCTGTCGTTGACGTTCTTGAAGTCGTCCAGGTCGATGAACATGACAGCCAGGTCGCCCGGTCCCGAGCGGGCCAGGGCATGCTCGACCCGCTCGGCGAACAGCGTCCGGTTGGCCAGGCCGGTCAGCCCGTCATGGAACGCCTGGTGGACGAGCTGCTCCTCGAGCTCCTTGCGATCGGAGACGTCCCGCGTGTTCAGCACCAGACCGCGCACGTTGGGGTCCTCGAGCAGGTTGGCCGCGACCGTCTCGCTGTGCAGCCAGGTGCCGTCGCGGTGGCGCACCCGCCAGGTCTCCGCCGGCGTCACCCCCGGTCGGAGCGCCGCCTCGGCCACGAACCTGGCCACCCGTTCGCGGTCGTCGGGATGCACGAGGGCGAGTGGGTCGCCGTCGACCAGGTCGCGGGGGTCGTAGCCGAGCACCCGCCTGACCGACTCGCTGTGGTAGCGGACGCCGCCGTCGGCGTCGACGATGCTGATCACGTCGGAGGAGTTCTGGACCAGCGACCGGAAGCGTTCCTCGCTGGCTCGAAGCGCCTGCTCGGCCGCCTTCCGTTCGTCGACCTCCGCGGTCAACGCCTCGTACGCCCGTGCGAAGTCCTTGCGCACCCGCTGGCGCAACGAGAGGGCAAGGGCCAGCCCGACCACCAGGACCAGCCCGCTCAAGCCGACCAGCAGGCGCTCGGAGCTGGTCCTGGCGCGGAGCGTTCCGCTGAGCGCCCCGAAGAACTCCTGCTCCTTGGTGTCGTACAGCTGCTTGATGCTGACGATGACGTCGCGGATGGCCGGGCGCATCGTCCTGACCTGGTTGCGCAGGTTCGCCTCGGTCGGCTTGGCCTTGGCTCTGGCCAGGGCCTGGTCGACCACGCGCAGGTCCTCGTCGACCCCGCGGAGCGTCTCCTTGACCATCGGGTCGTTGTCACCGAGGCCGTCCGCCAGGTGCAGCTGGTTGCCGAGCAGCGCGCGCCGGACCTGGGTGCCGCGCAGGTCCAAGGTGGTCGGCAGCTCCTCGACCTCGACGTTGAGCAGCAACGCCTCGCGCTCCACGTTGACCAGGGCGCCGGCCAGGAAGGTGACCTTGCCGAAGATGGCCGTGCTGCGGTTGACGTTGGCGTAGGCCTGCAGGATCAGCACCTCGACCCCGAGGATGAGCACCACCAGCACGCCGCCCAGGGCAAGCTGCAGCGGGCTGCGACGCCGGCGCAGGATGGGTCCGGGGTTGACGGTCCCACTCGCCTTCCTGGCCGGCGCCAGCCCGAGCCGCCGGCGCTGGACGGTCATCGCCCTAGGCGACCTTCATGCTGGCGACGCTCCAGATCCACAGGTCCGGGTTGCGGCCGAGGCTGGAGGCGTCAGGGAACACGATCCGGATCGGGCCGGCGCGATCGATCGGCATGTGCTTGCCGTCGGCCTTGGTGGCCAGCAGCATCTGCGAGCTGCGGACGTCGGCCAGCTTGAAGTCGACCTTGTAGTCGTCGAGCGCGAGCATGCTGATCTTGCTCGCCGACTCCGGGACACCGGCCACCGCCAGCAGGTCGGCCATCAGCACGCCCTCGAACATCACCCGCCGCTTGAGGAACGGCTCGGCCGCTTCCAGCCGGACCCTGCGCATCTTCTCGATGCTGGCAAGGTCGAGCTGGAGCTGCTTGCCCTTGTTGTGGGTGCCGATGGCGCCCGACATGGTCAGCACGACCTCGCCGGCCGGCGCCGAGACCTTCTCGCCCGCCGCCAGGCTGCCGTCGTCGACCACCAGCGGCGATGAGACGTCGGTCTTGGACGCCGGCGGCGCCTCGTCCTCCTTGCCGCCGCAGGCCGCTACCGCCAGGGCCGCCACCACCGCGATGGCGATCAGCCGAACTCTGCGTTCCACAGGTTCCTCCCGAAGGACCGATGAGCATCTCTCCGGGTTTGTTTCGGCAGATCGCCGGCTCGGATGAGCGCCCGGGTATGCTGGCCCTCCTCCGGGTCGGTGACGGGGAAGGGGCACGGTGAGGCCGGAGCGGGTTCGGAGGTCCACTACCCGGCAGGCTCGGCCGTCGACGTCTGCGTCGCGCTCCGCGACGGCGACTGACGACGGCGGCTAGGAGCCCGGCACCTCGGCGATGTTTTGGAGGCGCACCTTGGCGTGGGCGACCAGCCGGTTCTGGTCGTCGCTGATCGCCACCTCCCAGAGCTGGGTCGTCCGTCCCCTCGCCAGCGGGGTCGCCTCGGCGCGCAGCTGGCCGCCGCGCACCGCGCGCACGAAGTCGGTGTGGTTGGAGATGCCGACCACCTTCCCCCGGTCACCGAACCACAGCGCCCCGGCGACGCTGGCCGCGGTCTCGGCCAAGGAGGCGTGGACGCCACCGTGGACCAGCCCGTACGGCTGGTGCAGGTCGGGAGTGACCGGGCAGGTCAGCACCACCCGGTCGCCGGTGGCCTCCTCGATGCGCAGCCCGAGCAGCTTGATGAACCCGACCTGCTTGCGGTCCTGGGGATCGGGAGGCTTCATGGATCGGTTGCCTCCTGATCCACCGGGGCACCCCTTCGGGGTTCCCCAGACCCCTCCGGTGGCCGGCGGCGCAGCGCGTCGGCCAGGTCGCGCTGGATCACGGTCAGGGTGAGGTCGCTGCGGGTCCGCTCGATGATCGACCGGGCCACGTCGGTGGAGCGGCGAAGGTTGCCGGTGATCGCGTCCGGGTAGTCGAGGTCGGCCAGCAGCGTGTGGATCTCCTCCATGGCCGCGAACAGCGCCGACGCCCTGGCGACGTCCCCGGCCCGGAGCACGTCGAGCAGATGGCGACGGAGCTCGCCGACCGTCTCGGCCAGCCCGTTGAGGTAGGGGGCGTCGCCAACCCCGACGTCCTCTGGCGGCGGCACCGGGTCGCCGGCGACCAGGGCTCGCGTGGCCAGCGCCTCCGCGTACTCCTTCTGGGCGTCCTGCAGGAACCCGGCGTAGTAGACGTCGGGGTGGGCGGCGAGCGCCGAGGAGGCCACCTCCAGCAGCTCCCAGGCCTCGGCGAGGAGCTGCCCGGCCCGGTCGAGCTCGGACCGGTGGGCGGCCCGGATGGCGTTGGCCGAGCAGCGCACCGCCTGGCGGGCATTGCGGATGCCGACCTCGCGGGCCCGGTGCTTGGCGTCGAGGCGGGCCCGCAGCCCGCCGGCGACGGCGCCGAGGTTCATTCGGTGGAGGACGCCACCGGCGGGCCACCCCACCGCCAGGGCCGGGCCCGCCTCGCCCATCTCGCCCTCCTGCTGGTCCGGGCACCGGCGGCCAGGGCCCGGCGGCGCCGGGAGCGCCGCCAGCCCAGCCCGGCCAGGGTGAGCAGGTAACCGGTCAGCAGCAGCCCCGCCGCGGCGGCGGCGAGCCACCAGCGCCCACCGAGGGCGGCCCAGGCCCGCAGCCCGGCGGCCGTCGCCGCGGCCAGCAGAAGCAGCACCCGGCGGCGCCTGACCGCCGCGCGCCGGCTGGCCGCGCGCCGGCGCGCCAGCCGTGCCGCCGCCGCGGCCGCCTCGAGATCCTCGGGGTCGGGGTCGGCTGGGAGGTTCCCGGTGGTCCAGGGATGGGCGCCGGTGCCGCTGGAGAGCCGGCGGCCCCCCTCGGAGGCCTCCGCGGCCAGCTCGGCCCGGCCGCGGCGGGCCAGGGGGATCAGGAGCACGACCCAGATCACGACCACGAGCGCGAACACGGCGAGGCTCACGGTGCCACCCTCTCTCGGCCGCCGACGGACGCCTTGACCGGGGCCGGCAGGGCCCGAGGCAAGGTAACACGGCCAATATGCCCGATCAACGACCCGCCGGCGGTGGTCCGCGGGCCGACCGGCCGGTGCCATGCGCCGACCGGAGGGGATGGAGCCGTCCGGCCGCCCTGCTGAACGACTCCTACCTCGGCGGAGCTTGCGCGCCGGGCGGGTGGCGGTGGCTGTCGTCGGGGACCGGGCCGCGGGCGGTCTCGACGGCGTGGGGCAGGACGGGGGCGAGCACCGCCCACTCCTGCCTGACCGCCTTGGGGTTGCCCGGGAGGTTGACGACCAGGACCCGGCCGACCAGGCCGGCGGTGGCCCTCGAGAGCATCGCGAACGGGGTGATGGCCAGGCTCGCGTGCCGGAGGGCCTCCGTGATCCCTGGGGCCTCGCGGTCCAGCACCGCCCGTGTCGCCTCCGGGGTGAGGTCGCGCGGGCCGAGGCCGGTGCCGCCGGTGGTCAGCACCACGTCGGCGTCGCCGGTCATCTCCCGGAGCGCGGCCGCGATCGGCTCGCGCTCGTCGGGCACCACGGCCCTCGAGACCAGTGTGGCCCCTGCCCCCTCCACCAGCTCGCACAGGGCGCTCCCGCCGGCGTCGTCCCTGGTGCCCGCCGCCACCCGGTCGCTGACGGTGAGGACGGCCACCCGGACTCCGAGAAGGCTCACCTGGCCACGTACTCCCCGGAACGGCCGCCGCGCTTGGCCAGCAGGCGCAGCTCGTCGACCCGGACGTCGCGCTGGACGCCTTTGACCATGTCGTAGAGGGTCAGCGCGGCGGTGGCGGCGGCGGTCATGGCCTCCATCTCGACCCCGGTCCGGCCGGTGGTGCGCACGGTGGCGGTGACCCGCACGGCGTCGGCCTCGACGGCCAGGTCGACCTCCACCCCGGTGATCGGCAGCGGGTGGCAGAGCGGGATCAGGTCGGGGGTGCGCTTGGCCCCCATGATGCCGGCGACCCTGGCCACGGCCAGCGCGTCGCCCTTGGGGAGCCCCCCTGAGGCGAGCAGCTCCAGGGTCTGGGGGGCGAGCAGCACCCGGCAGCCGGCCACGGCCACCCGGTCGCTCTCCGGCTTGGCCGAGACGTCGACCATCCGGGCCGCCCCCTGCTCGTCGAGGTGGGTCAGCCGATCCACCGGGGCACCGCCGGACCCCTCCGGCCGCTCCGGTTCGCTCACCCGGTCACCCACGCCAGGTCCTCGCGCAGGAGCACCACCTGGACGGGCGAGCCGGCGGGCAGCTCGCGGCGCTCGGCCGGGACGACCGCCAGCCCGTCGGAGGCGACGCAGGAGGAGAGCACGCCCGAGCCCTGGTTGCCGGTAAGGACGGCGACTAGGCCCTCGTCGCCGACGTCGAGGCGGACGCGGAGGAAGGAGGCCTTGCCGGCAGGGCTCCGCACCGGCTCGCCGAGGCGGGCTACGACCCGCGGCCGGTCGAGCCGGTCGTCGGCGTGGCCGGCCAGCCGGCGCACGGCCGGGCGGACCAGCAGCTCGAAGACCACGAAGCAGGAGACGGGGTTGCCCGGCAGCCCGTACAGCGGGGTGCCGGCGGCGAACCCGAACGCCTGGGGCATGCCCGGCTGCATGGCCACCCGGAAGCTGCGCACGTCGCCGAGCTCTGCCAGGACCTGCCTGGTGAAGTCGCGGTCCCCCACCGACACCCCGCCCGAGGTCAGGACCAGGTCACCCTCGGCGGCGGCCAGCGCGAACCCGCGGCGCAGCGCCACCGGGTCGTCGCGGAGCTTGCCGCAGCGGAAGGCTTCGGCCCCGGCCGACCTGGCCTGTGCGACCAGCAGCCAGGAGTTCGAGTCGCGGATCTGGCCCGGCCCCAGCGGGTCGCCCGGGTCGACCAGCTCGTCGCCGGTGGAGACCACCGTGACCCGGGGGCGGGGATGGACCGGCACGACCTTGCGGCCGACCGAGGCGAGCATGCCGACCGCCGCCGGGTCCAGCATCCGTCCCCGTTCCAGGACCACGGCGCCGGCGCGGACATCCTCGCCGGCCTCGCGGACGAACCTGCGCGGGCCGGGATCCAGCCCGACCAGGACGGTGTCGCCGTCGACGGTGGCCTGCTCGACCGGCACGACCGTGTCCGCGCCCGGCGGCACCGCGCCGCCGGTCATGATGCGGGCGGCCCCGCCGGTCTCCACGGTGGGCAGCCTGCCGGTGCCGGCGAAGACCTCGCCGGTGATCCGCAGGCCGACCGGGGTCTGGGCCCCGGCGCCGGCCAGGTCGGCGGCGCGGACGGCGAAGCCGTCCATGGCCGAGTTGGCGAACGGCGGCAGGTCCTCGGCGGCGGCGACGTCGTCGGCCAGGACACAGCCGAGGGCGTCGCCGAGTCCCACCTCACGGACAGGAAGCGGGCGCAGCCGCTCCAGCACGCTCGCTCTGGCCTCCTCGAACGGGACCAGGTCAGGCGGGTTGGGCCGGTCCGGTGGGAAAGGGGAACTCATGCCGCCTCCAACTACGAATGCCGCAGGCAGCTTAGCAACCTGATACGCCCGATCCATCAAGGGGGCGCTTCGGCTGCAAGCCACCGCCACCCAGGAGCGCCCATGCCATGGTCAGGGTCGGCGATCCAGCTCCGCTATGAAGCGGCGGAGGAAGGCCACGAACGATGGGCCGATGTCGTCGCGGCGGGCGGCCAGCTCGACGGTGGCCCGCAGGTAGTCGTTCCTGTCGCCGGCGTCGTAGCGGGTGCCGGTGAAGGCGTAGGCCAGCACGCCGCGCTCGGAGGCCTGGACCAGGTGCTTCAGGGCGTCGGAGAGCTGGATCTCACCGCCGGCGCCGGGCTGGGTGACGCGCAGGGCGTCGAAGATCTCCGGATGGAGGACGTAGCGGCCGATCACGGCCAGGGTGGAGGGTGCCTCCTCGGGGGCCGGCTTCTCGACGATGTCGGCGATGCGGAACAGGCCCGGCTCGATCTCGTCGGCCGGGGCGACGCACCCGTAGGCCTTGATCTGGGAGCGCTCGACCTCCATGGCGGCGATCACGCTGGAGCCGTGCCGTTCGAAGCGGGTCACCAGATCGTGGAGCAGCTTCTCACCCTCGTCGATGACGTCGTCGCCCAGCAGCACCGCGAACGGCTCGTTGCCGACGTGCTGTTCGGCGACGCCGACGGCGTGGCCGAGGCCGAGCGGCGCCTTCTGGCGGATGTAGTGGACGTTGGCCATGTCGGAGATGTGCCTGACCATCTCGAGCTTGTCCTCGTCGCCCTTGCCGGTGAGCAGGTGCTCGAGCTCCACCGAACGGTCGAAGTGGTCCTCGATGGCCTGCTTGCCCCGGCCGGTGACGATCAGGATGTCCTCGATCCCGGCCCCGACGGCCTCCTCGATCACGTACTGGATCGACGGCTTGTCGACCAGGGGCAGCATCTCCTTGGGCTGCGCCTTGGTCGCCGGGAGGAACCGCGTCCCCAGCCCAGCCGCTGGGATGACCGCCTTGCGTACCTTCACGATGCCACTCCCCCGAATGTCGCTAGATGCCGATCTTACTCGACCCAGGCCGCCCCTCCCTTGACCTGCCAGGCCGTGTGTTCAATGGCAGCAGGCGCGGACCGGCGGTGACCACCCGGTCGCGGCCCTGCAGCTTGGCCTCGTAGAGTGCCTCGTCGGCGGCCCGCAGCAACTCCTCCGGCGAGGTGGCGTGCTCCGGGAAGCAGGCCACCCCGATGGAGCCGGTCAGCCGGACCCCGCCGTCGCCCCCGCCGTCGCCGCAGAACGGCGTCCGGTGGGTGGCCACGCGGAGCTTCTCGGCGACGGCGAGGCCGCCCTCGAGGTTGGTCTCGGGAAGGATGAGCACGAACTCCTCACCGCCGTAGCGGGCGAAGGTGTCGATGTCGCGGACGCTGCCGGTGACCCGGCGGGCGAACTCCACCAGCACCTCGTCGCCCCGCTGGTGGCCGAAGCGGTCGTTGACCGACTTGAAGTGGTCGATGTCCAGCATCAGCAGGGCCAGG
Organism: Actinomycetes bacterium; assembly: GCA_036003705.1. Taxonomy (GTDB): domain Bacteria; phylum Actinomycetota; class CALGFH01; order CALGFH01; family CALGFH01; genus CALGFH01. The sequence continues at coordinate 21,220 of DASYSE010000037.1, forward strand.
ACCCGGCCGAAGCGGCGTGACCGTTCGATCTCCTGCTCGAAGCGGCGCTCGAAGTAGCGGTAGTTCCAGGCCCCGGTGAGCGGGTCGGTGACCGACAGCCGCTCGGCCTCGGCGTGCAGCCGGACGTTCTCGATGGCCACGGCGGCCTGGACAGCGAACGCGGTCAGGGCCTCGGCGTCGGCGAGGGTGAACGGCTCGCCGTCCTCCCGGTCGTACAGGCTGAGCACGCCGAGCACGCGGCCCTGGGAGAGCAGGGGGACGCTGACCTGGGTGGTCGCGGTCGGCTCCGTCCCGCCGTTGCCGGCAGGGCTGGCAAGCACCATCGGGCGTCCCTTGGCCGCGACCGTCCCGGCGACGCCCTGCCCGACCGGGATCCGCTCGGCCGGGTCGCGCTGCTGCAGGCCGTGGGTGGCCTCCCGGACGAGCGCCGTGCGGTCGGGGGTGAGCAGCAGCAGGCTGCCCGCCTTGGCCCTGCGGGACTGGACGGCTGCCTCGAGCACCACCGCCAGCAGCTTGGGCAGGTCGTGGGTCGAGGAGAGGGTCTCGCCCAGGCGGTTCATGGAGCGGGCCAGCTCGTCTCGGCTGGACCGCAGGGCGGACAGGTACTCCCCGAGCTCGACCTGCATGCGCTCGAAGGCCCGTGCCAGCTCCCCGACCTCGCCGCCCGAACGGACCGCCGACGGCGGCCGGGCGAAGTCTCCCCTGGCGATCGCGCGGGCCTGCTCGGCCAGCTCCCCGAGGGGCCGGCTGACCAGCCTGGCCAGCACCGAGCCGAGCAGCGTCGCCACCGCGCAGACGACCACCAGCAACAGCACGACGATCACCAGCAGCCGCGAGTCGATCCCGGCCGTCGTCGGGGTCGCCGGGATGCTGACCAGCAGGCGGGCGGGGGTTCCCGGGGCCAGCGAGAGCAGCCTGGTCGACTGGACCACCTGGCGGCCGGCCAGCCGGCGCCGGCCGAACCCGTCGACGGCGGCGACCTGGTCGTCGGCGGTGAGGCGGCCGATCGTGCTGGCCGCCGGCCGGTCGCCGATGACCAGGGTGAGGTCGGCGTCGAGGGTGCCCCTGGCCAGCTGCTGCAGCTCCTGGTTGTCCATCCAGATGCCGGCGGTCACCGTCCCGAGCAGGCAGCTCTGCGCCTCGGGTGGTTCGCAGCCACGGCGGCGCAGGTCGACGCTGCGGCGCTGCAGCATCGCCCAGCTCCGGACCCGCGGGGTGCCGGGCAGCAGCATCCCGAGCGGGGCCCGCCTGACGCCGGGCAGGAAGCTGGGCGCGGTGCGGCCGGCGCGGCCGAGCACTCGCGCATCGGGGGCGGTCACCGCGAGCAGGAGGTCGGTGGCGCCGTGACGGCGGAGCACGGCCCGCACCCTCGAGCTGTCCCCGGCCACCAGGGCCTCCGGCAGCGCCGGGTCGCTGGCCAGCGCGTTCTTGGCGTCCTCGGCCCGCTGGACCTGGGCCTCGAAGGCCAGTGTGGCGGAGTGGCGGGCGAGCTCGAGGTCCGAGCGGACCTGGCGCTGGCTGGACCGGGCGACCGCCTGCCAGCCGTACGCGGTGACCGCGGTGACCGGCAGCACCACGATGACAACGAAGAACAGCGTGAGTCGGGCCCGTAGCGACACGGTCTCTCCAGACGAGCCTGTCGTTTGGCTCATTGCTGTCGAACAGTCTGGAGCGTACCGCGTCTGGCGGCCGAGTCCACAATCGGCGATCTATGGGTGCGAGTGGCCCGCGCCTGGTTCATCATGCATTGGTAGGTTCTTCGCCGGCGGGCAGCTCCGCCCGAAACCACCATGCGAAGCGAGGGGGTATCGCGCCGTGCCTGGTGACCGAAAGCCGCCGAAGCGGAAGCCGCGCCCGGAGCGCGAACGGATCGAGTACGCACCCGACGCCATCGGCTGGCTCCGCGAACAGCTCGAGCCGGTCTCCCAGGACCCTCCTCCCGAGCCCCAACCCCTCCCACCCGGGCGTCCAGCCCCCGAGCGACCGAGGCCGTCCATGACCCGACCCGATCCCCCGCCTCCCGAGCCCACTCCCGGCCCGCCGGAGCCGCCCCGGTCCAGCGCCAACGGCCCACCGCCGGGCGGCGGGCCCGGACGGCTCGAACCGGACCTGGGCCCACCAACGGCCGCCGCGACCGCCTCGGCTCCACCCGCCCCGCCTCCACCCGCGGCCGCCGCGACCGCCCCGGCTCCACCCGCCCCGCCTCCACCCGCGGCCCCGGTCGCGCCCCCAGGCCCGGCCGCCGCGACTCCGGCGAGCCGCGCGGCGAAGGCCCGGGGAGCGGGGGGATCAGCCTTCGGATGGTCTGGCGAGCCAGCGGCGGCCCCTTCGGCGACGAGCGAACCGCCAGCGCGGTCAGAGCCCCCGCCAGCGCGGTCAGAGCCCCCGGAGGCGCCCGCGCCGCCGTCCGGGCAGGCTGGCGCGCCCGGGTCCGACGACCTCAACGGGGACCAGCTGCTGGCCCGGCCGCCCGGCGGCCCGGCACTGGGCTGGCAGGCCCTGGTCTACCGGCTCAGCGGCGGCCGCCTGCGGCCAGGTCCCGGCCCGGCCGAGCGCGCCCGGCACCAGCTGGAGGCGCGGATCGGCACGCCGGTCGCCGGCTGCCGGCGGATCGCCGTTGTCGCCCTCAAGGGCGGCGTGGGCAAGACCACCACCACCGCGTGTCTCGGTGCGGTCTTCGCCGAGCACCGCGGCGACCGGGTGGTCGCCGTCGACGCCAACCCCGACCCGGGCACCCTCGGCTACCGCATCCGCCGCGACACCCTGCGCACGGCCACCGACCTGCTGGCCGACGTGGACAAGCTGAAGCGATACTCCGACGTCCGCGCCTACGCCTCGCAGACCGACCTGCGCCTGGAGGTGATCGCCTCCGAGGCCGACCCCGGTCGCTCCGAGGTGTTCGGCGAGGACGACTACCGCGAGGTGGCCGCCGTCCTCGAGCGCTTCTACTCCCTGGTCCTGACCGACTGTGGCCCGGGCCTGCTGCACTCGGCGATGCGAGCGATCCTGCCCGCCGCCGACCAGCTGGTGGTGGTCAGCGCCCCCAGCCTGGACGGCGCCCGCTCGGCCAGCCTGACCCTGGACTGGCTCGACCGGCATGGCTACCAGCAGCTGGCCAGGTCCTCGGTGGTGGTCATCAACGCCGTGCGCGAACGCGGGCTGATCGACGTCGACAAGCTCCAGGACCATTTCGCGCGGCGCTGCCGGGCGGTGGTCCGCGTCCCCTTCGACCGCCACCTGGAGACCGGCGCCGAGATCGTCCTCGACGAGCTGGCCCCCGCCACGCGTCGCGCGTATATCCGGCTGGCCGCCGCCGTGGCCGACGGCTTCGCCAGCCCTGGCCGGGAAGGCAGCCAGAGCTAGCCGATTGCTATCATCAGGCCTGGAGCTGCCGCCTCCGGGCGTCCGCTCGACTTCTCCTCCAGGGAGCTGTATGCCGACCTACGAGTACGCCTGCACCGAGTGCGGCGACCGCATCGAGGTGGTGCAGTCGTTCGCCGACACGCAACCGACCATCTGCACGGTCTGCGGCGGCCGCCTGCGCAAGGTCTTCTCCCCGGTCGGCATCGTCTTCAAGGGCTCCGGCTTCTACCGGAACGACTCCCGCGGCAAGCCCGTCAAGGCCGAGACGGGCGGCGGAAGTAACAAGAGCGACAAGGATAAAAAAGGCGACAGGAAATCCACCGATTCGGCCTCGGGTTCGAAGGGCTCCTCGTCGGACGGCGGGACCTCGGCCTCCAGGCCGAAGGCCGCCGAGAAGAGCGCCTGAGGGAACCCCCTCCACCCTTGCCACACCGCCCGGGGCGGCCTGGATCCTCGGATACCATGCCCGCGGTCGCCGACTCGGTGCCCGCCCCGCGGGGGGCCTCCTCGCTGGTCGAAAGGTGCGAACGTCATGCCCAGTCCCCAGGCCGAGCTCGGGGTCTTCGGTGGCTCCGGCTTCTACTCCTTCCTCGACGGCGTCAAGGAGCACAAGGTCGAGACGCCCTATGGCGACCCCTCCGACAAGATCGCGATCGGCGAGGTGGAGGGGCGGAAGGTCGCCTTCCTCCCCCGCCACGGCCGGCGCCACCAGTACCCGCCGCACCAGATCAACTACCGGGCCAACCTGTGGGCGATGAAGGCGCTCGGGGTGGCCAGGGTGATCGGCCCGTGCGCGGCCGGCTCGCTCCAGGCCGAGGCCGCCCCGGGCCACTTCGTGATCTGTGACCAGGTGGTCGACCGGACATGGGGCAGGCACGACACCTTCTACGACGGCCCGGAGACCACCCACATCTCGTTCGCCGATCCCTACTGCCCCGAGCTCCGTTCCCTGGCCCTCAAGCAGGCCCAGGCCCAGGGGATCACCGCCCACGACGGCGGCACCATGGTGGTCATCCAGGGCCCTCGCTTCTCGACCCGGGCCGAGTCCAGGTGGTTCCAGGGCAACGGCTGGAAGGTCATCAACATGACCGGCTACCCGGAGGCGCTGCTGGCCCGCGAGCTCGAGCTCTGCTACGTGAACGTGTCCCTGATCACCGACTACGACGTCGGGCTGGAGGGCATGCCCGGGGTCCAGCCGGTCTCCCACTCCGAGGTCGTCCGCGTGTTCGAGCAGAACAACGCCAGGCTCAAAGACCTCCTCTTCGCCCTCCTGCCCAGCGTGCCCGACGAGCGCTCCTGCCCCTGCGCCACCGCCCTCGAGGGCGCCCGCTTCGAGGTCTGACGACCAGCCCGTGACCCCGAACCGGAAAGGCCACTCGATCCTGTGATCCGCGCCCTTGTCCTCGGGATCGTCCAGGGGATCACCGAGTTCCTGCCGATCTCGTCGTCGGCGCACCTGTCGATCGTGCCCCGGCTGCTCGGCTACGCCACGCCCACCCTGGCCTTCGAGGTGCTGCTGCACTTCGGAACCCTGGCCGCGGTCGCCGCCTACTTCGCCAGGGACCTGTGGGCATTCGTGCTCTGCCTGGTCGCGCCCGGCCGGCTCGGGCCGGACGAGACCCGCGCCCGCCGACGGCTGCTCGTCCTGCTGGCGCTGGCCTCGGTCCCAGCGGCGGCGGTCGGGTTCCTGCTGCAGGACTGGGCCGATCAGCAGACGGCCCGGCCGTTGCGGGCGTCGGTCTGGCTGGTGGCCACCACCGTCATCCTGATCGCGGCCGAGCTGTATGCCCGCGCCCGGACCGCCCGGACGGCTGTGACGCATGCGGCGGTGGGGCCCTACCGGTCGGGGACCAGGGTGGAGCGGCACCACGGCCGCCGGTCCGCAACCGCCGATCACCCGGCCAGTGCCGAGGAGGAGCTGCGCCGGCTGCCGGTGGCCAAGGCGGCCGGCATCGGCCTGGCCCAGGCCCTTGCCCTGGTCCCGGGCACGAGCCGCTCTGGGGTGACGATCTCGGCCGGCCTGTTCGAGGGCGTGTCCCGGGAGGCGGCAGCCCGGTTCTCGTTCCTGCTCTCCATCCCGGCGATCCTCGGCGCCGGGATCCTCAAGCTCGACGAGCTCTCCGGCGCCACCGAGACTCCGGCCGAGCTGGTCGCGGGCACCATCGCCGCGGCGATCGCCGGCTTCCTGGCCGTCTCGTTCCTGATCCGCCTGCTCCGCACCCGAACCCTGTGGCCGTTCATCTGGTACCGCCTGATCGCCGGCGGCCTGTTCGTCCTGCTGCTGTCCACCGTCCGGTCCTGAACCCGCTCAGCGCTGCACGGGACCGGAGCCGGCAGCACCGGGATGGGCCTCTTCGGCCAGTCCCTGCTCGGCGGCGAGCCGGTTGAGCAGCGTGGTCAGCTGCTCGCGCTCGGCGGCGCCTCCTCCAGGCGCTGGACCAGGAGGCCGAGGTCCCACGTGGATCGAGGACGAAGGCGTGGCAAGCTGCCAGTGACATGGGACCACTCGAGGGAGTACGGGTCGTCGAGCTGGCCGGGGTCGGGCCGGGGCCGTTCTGCGCCATGCTCCTGGCCGACCTGGGCGCCGAGGTGCTGGCGGTCGAGCGGCCGGCGTCCGGCCGGCCCGCCTGGCCGACGCTGTTCGCCAGGGGGCGGCGCCGCGTCGCGGTCGACCTGAAGCACCCGGAAGGAGCCGGGGTGGTCCTCGACCTGGTCGGCAGGGCCGACGCGCTGGTCGAGGGGTTCCGGCCGGGGGTGGCCGAGCGGCTCGGGATCGGCCCGGAGGCCTGCCTTGCCCGCAACCCGCGGCTGATCTACGGACGGGTCACCGGCTGGGGACGGGAAGGCCCACTGGCCCATGCCGCCGGCCACGACATCGACTACGTGGCGCTGGCCGGGGCGCTGCATCCGGTCGGGCCGGCCGGCGGCCCGCCGGTGCCGCCGCTCAACCTGGTCGGGGACTTCGGCGGGGGCGGGATGCTGCTCGCCCTCGGGGTGGTCGCGGCCGTGCTGGAGGCCGGCCGATCGGGCCGGGGGCAGGTGGTGGACGCGGCCATGGTCGACGGGGCGGCGCTGCTCACCACCCAGCTGCACGAGCTGCTGGCGGCCGGGCTCTGGAGCGACCGGCGGGGGGTCAACCTGCTCGACGGCGGGGCGCCGTTCTACTCGGTGTACGAGACGGCCGACGGGCGCCACCTGGCGGTGGGAGCGCTCGAGGCCGGGTTCTACGCCGAGCTGCTGGAGCGGGTCGGGCTCGACGATGCCGACCTGCCCGGCCAGCTCGACCGGGACGGCTGGCCGGTCCTGCGGGAACGGCTGGCCGCGCTGTTCCGGACCAGGACCCGCGACCAGTGGTGCCGGCTGCTGGAGGGGACCGACGCCTGCGTGGCACCGGTGCTCTCGCTGGCCGAGGCCCCGGCCCACCCCCACAACCAGGTCCGGAACACCTTCGTCGAGGTCGGCGGGGTCGTACAGCCGGCACCGGCCCCCCGCTTCAGCCGAACCCCCTGCGCCCGCCCCGAACCGCCGGTCGGTCCCCACAGCCCCGAACAGACCCTGGCCGCCTGGGGCCTGCCCCCGGAGGCGGTCGCCCGCCTCCGCTCCGCCGGCGCGATTCGGTAGCGCGGCAGGCTCGTCACAGGCGGACGTACTCGGCCATGTTGGGATGGTCGAAGATCATCGTCTCCTGCATCGTGAGTGTCCGGCCCTTGCCTGCCTCCAGGGCCCGCCGGTACATGGCGAGGGCGATGGCGACGTCGACGAAGGCGAGCCCGACGGCGTTGAAGTAGACGCGCTCGTCGTCGGTCTCCCGGCCCGGCTTCTCGCCCGCGACGACCTCGTCGAGGTTCGCGTGGACGTCGGCGTCGTGCAGCTGGCCGTCCTTGTACATCCGGCTCAGGGTCTGCGTGCGGTGCTTGACCGTCTCCCAGTCGTCGCAGACGATCTTCTGGCACTGCCTGGCCACCGCGTACTCGTCCTCCCAGCCGCCGACGTGGCTGTAGAAGGACCCTGGCTTCATCCAGGCGGCCTTGAGCAGCGGAGCCTGGGCGCTGGTCGCGGTGACCAGGATGTTGGCGCTCTCCATGGCACGGGCGCCGTCGGTGCCGGCCGCCACCAGCTCCATGTCGGGGACCAGCGGTGCAAGCTCGCGCACGAACTGCTGCTCCTCCTCGACGGTCCTGGCCGAGACCCGGCATTCCACCAGCGTCGGACGCACCGTCTTCATGGCCAGCAGGTGCATCTTGGCCTGCTCGCCGCTGCCGATGAAGCCGATCACACGGGCGTCCCGGGGCGCGAAATGCTTGGCGGCGAGCGCCCCGATCGCCCCGACCCGGATGTTGGAGGCCAACGTCCCCTCGAGCACCGCGATCGGGAACCCCTTCTCGATCTCCGAGAGGATGAACAGCGCGGTGAGGTTCTGGAGGCCGAACCTCGGCACGTTGGGTGGGAAGACCGACACCCATTTCATGCCGCAGACCTTCTCGAGCAGCAGCGTCGACGGGAGGCAGTTGATCCGCTCCTGCGTCTCCTGGTCGAAGATCTGCACGATCTTCTCGGGAAACAGCACGTCGCCGTTGCGGTGTGCGAGCAGCGCCGACTCGGCGGCCTCGATCGCCAGCCGGAAGTCGAGGCAGCCCGCCTCCAGCAGGTCCTCCTGGGCGAGGTAGGTGAAGCGGATCGCGTGCCGGGTATCGCTCATCGTGTCAATCCTCCAGGAACGCGACCGCGCGGCAGAACGCGGCTTCGCCGCCGACGAACTTCCACGGGAAGCAGCCGAACTGGATGCGCTGGTCCAGTACCTGGTCGATCTGGCCGCCCAGGTTCTCGATGTGGATGATGTCGTGGGGGAACAGCAGGGTGTGCATGATCTGCAGGTCCCGCCTGGGGAACACCTGGTCCAGGGAGCGCCCGAGCGCGGCCTCGGCGTCCTCGGCCTCGTCGGGACGGATCGTGCGGATGACGGTGTTCATCGGGTGGTCGGCGCTGCCGGCATCCACCGCCAGCCAGCGCACCCCGCGGTCCAGCACCCACTCGGCGAACTCCCGGGTCGGTCCCGGATGGCGGACGAAATAGCGGGTCTCGTCGACCTGGCTGCGGTCGACCCAGTTCTCGTTGTAGAAGCGGTGGTAGCCGGTGTGGATGATCAGGATGTCGTCGCGCTCGACCCGCAGCCCGGTCTGGCGCTCCCAACGCTCGAGGTGCTCGGGGCCGTAGAGCTGGTAGTCGCCGATCCCCATCGGCTCCAGGTCGACCACGACCGCGGAGCCGACCAGCCAGGGCAGCGGCAGCTCGCCGATGGTCTTGCCGGCCGACCAGAAATGGACCGGGCCGTCCAGGTGGGTGCCGACATGCAGGGTCGAGGTGATCTCCTGCCCGCCGACCTTGTCGAAGGCCAGCCGCTTGACCCACTTGATCGAGGGGCCGTCGTAGCTCGCGAACGCCGGCGTGTGCATGCTGAAGTCCTGGGACAGGTCCAGCACCCGCATCCGCTCGAACGCCACCTCACCATCTCCCTCTCCGTCGGTCACCGTCCGACGACGCTATCCCACAGACCGCTCCGCGGCGAGCCATTCGTCAACGGCGGACAGCCAGCCGTCGAAGGCCTCGCGGTGGACGCTGTGACCGGCGGGCAGGACCCGGGTGGTGCCGCTCCCGAGCGCCTCGACGGCCATCTTCCGGTCCAGGCCGGCCAGGTTGGAGCCGAGCGCTTCGGTGGCCAGCAGCATGAGGATGGGGAGGTCGGCGGCGGTGAGCAGGGCGGCCAGGTCGAAGGGGACGCCGAGGCGGAGGGCGGCGGCGATCGCCGGGCCGTCGCAGTCGGCCAGGTCGGCGACCCGGCGCTCGGCCTCGCCGGGCGGCCAGCCGGGGTTGGCCGCCTCCAGGTCCCGGCGGAGCGCCTCCGGCTCGGCGGCGGCCCGGCGGACGTCGGTCTCGATGCCAACGGCCAGCCCGGCCCAGTCGATCGAGCCCGGCCCGGGCGGGTCCTCGACCACCAGCCGCCGGGCGAACCCGGGCCGCCCGCCCACCAGCTCCAGCGCCACCAGCGCCCCGAGCGAATGCCCCACCAGCAGCTCCACCGCGGTCCCGTGGGCGGTGACCGTCTCGGCGACGTCGGCGGCCAGGTCGGCGGCGGAGAGGCCGGCGAGGGTCCGGGGGCTGGAACCGTGGCCGCGGAGGTCGACCGCGAGCACCCGGAAGCCGCGGTCGGCGAGGGCGGGGCCGACCCGCCACCAGGTCCGGGAGGACGACGTCACCCCGTGGACCAGAACCGCCAGCGGCCCGGTGGGGCGGGAGGGGTCCGGACCGGTCCAGGTGCGGGTGGCGAGCAAGGTCACCTCAGGCGCCCGCCACCGTCATCTGGCCGATGAGGAGGCTGGAACCGCCGATCGAGCCGGTGGTGAAGCGCAGGTCGGAACCGACCGCCTCGATGCCCTTGAGGATGTCGAGCAGCTGGGCGGCGACGGTTGCCTCCCTGACCGGCTCGGCCAGCTCGCCGTTGCGGAACCACAGGCCGCTGACACCGACCGAGAAGTCGCCGGTGATCGGGTTGGCGCCGGAGTGGACCCCGGAGGCGTCCTGGACCAGCAGGCCCTCGCCTGCCCGAGCCAGGAGGCCGGCCTGGTCGAGCTCGCCGGGCTCCAGGAACAGGTTGTGGGCGGAGACTCCTGGCGAGCTCTTGAACGAGCCCCTGCGGGCGTTGCCGGTGGAGCTGGCGTCGCCTCTGGCGGCGGTGGCGGTGTTGTGGAGGAAGCACTCGAGCACGCCGTCGTCGATCAGCACGGTGCGCCGGGTGGGGACGCCCTCGCCGTCGAACGGGGCCGCCCCTGGCCCGGCGACCAGGCGACCGTCGTCGATCAGGCGCAGGCCGGCGGCCCCGACCTGCTCGCCGAGCCGGTCCGCGAACAGGCTGCGCCGCTTCTGCACCTCCTCGGCCGACAGCCCGGCCAGCAGCACCCCGAGCAGGCTCGGGGCGACCATCCGGTCGAGCACCACCGGCACCGTCCTGGTCGCCGGCTTGACCGCGCCCAGCATCCGCACGGCGCGGTCGGCCGCCTCGCGCGCCACCGGTCCCGGGTCGAGGTCGTCGATGGCGCGGGCGGCGTCGACGGCGTAGCCGACCTGGCTCTGGCCGTCCTCGGTGGCCATGGCGATGGAGAGGCACCAGGCGTGGGTGACCGCGAACGACCCCTTGACCCCGATCGAGGAGGCGATGGCGACCTCGCCGACCACGTCGCCGTAGCGTGCCGACTCGACCTGGGTCACCTTGGGGTCGGCGGCCCTGGTGCGCGCCTCCAGGTCGAGCGCCAGGGCGACCTTCCGCTCGGGCGCGGTGTCGGCCTGGCGGACGTCGAACAGGCCGTCGAGCGCCTGGTAGGCGGCCGCCTCCGGCAGCACGTTGCCGGGGTCCTCCCCGGACACCTCCAGGTTGGCCCTTGCCTCGGCAAGGCACTCGCGCAGTCCCTGGTCGCTCAGGTCGGCGGTGTAGGCGTAGCCGAGGCGGCCGTCGGCGACCACCCTGACCCCGACGCCGCTGGACGAGGCCGAGGTGAGCCGCTCGACCTCGCCCTGGAAGGCGCTGACCGAGGTCTCGGTGGTGAGCTCGGCGTAGGCCTCGACGCCCTCGCCGCCGGTCGCCTCGGCGGCCAGGCGCTCGACGATCGCGTCCAGCTCAACGGTCATGCCGACCCTCCTGTGCCACCGACGGTCATCCGGGAGATGCGCATGGTCGGGGCGCCGTTGCCGACCGGCACGCTCTGCCCCTCCTTGCCGCAGACGCCTTCCTTGACCGTGAAGTCGTTGCCGAGGGCGTCCACCGCGGCGACCACGCTGGGCCCGTCACCGACCAGGTTGGCCCCGCGGACCGGGGTGGTCACCTGGCCGTCCTCGATCAGGTAGCCCTCGACCACCCCGAACACGAACTCGCCGGTGACCGGGTTGACCTGGCCGCCGCCGAGCGACTTGGCGTACAGCCCGCGCGGGGTCTGGCGGATGATCTCCTCGGGGTCGTCGGTGCCGGCCAGCACGTAGGTGTTGGTCATGCGCGGGATCGGCACATCGGCATAGGACTGGCGGCGGCCGTTGCCGGACGCCGGCAGGCCGAGCTGCCTGGCCCGGATCAGGTCGGTGAGGTAGTCGGTGCAGACGCCGCCCTCGAACAGGACGGTGCGCTGGGCCGGGGTGCCCTCGTCGTCGAAGGCGAACGAGCCCCAAGCGCCCTCGACGGTGGCGTCGTCGATGCCGTTGAAGCGCTCGTCCCCGATCCGCTTGCCCTGCTTACCGTGGTAGACGGAGGCCTCCTTGGCGATCAGGTCGGCCTCCATGCCGTGGCCTGAGGACTCGTGGAACAGCACCCCGCCGTTGCCGGAGGCGATCACCACCGGCATCTCGCCGGCCGGGGCGGGCTTGCTGGCCAGCATGGCGACGGCCCGCTCGGCCGCCCTGCCGGCGACCTGCTCGGGAGGGAACTCGTCGAGCAGCTCGAAGCCCATGGAGCGGCCGGGGCCGTCGAAGCCGGTCTGGACGACGCCGTCGCGGGCCGCCACGACCTGGACCACGAAGCGGGTCCGGACCCGGTCCTCCAGGGTGGAGAACCCGTCGGAGTTGGCGATCAGCACCTGCTGGCGGACGTCGCCGTAGCCGGCGCTGACCTGGGCGACGGCCGGGTCGTAGGCGCGAGCGGCGTCGTCGGCCCGCCGGACCAGCTCGGCGAGGGTGGTCCGCTGGACGCCGGCCGGGTCGACCGCGACCGGGTGGCGCACCCCCGGCTGCCGCCGGCGCAGGTCGCGGACCTCGGCGGCCGGGGGTTCGCGGAGGGCCGCGGCGGCGACCCGGGCCGCCTCCAGCAGGGCGTCGACGTCGAGCCGGTTGGTGTAGGCGTAGGCGGAGGCCGTGCCCTTCACCACCCGGACCCCGGCGCCGCGGTCGCGGCCGGTGACCAGCTCCTCGACCCGCTGGTCCTCGAGCCGGATGTTGTGGGACAGGCGGTCCTCGGCGTACACCTCGGCCCACTCCCCGCCGGTGGCCAGGGCGGCGCCCAGCACCTTGCGGACGACAGCGTCTTCGAGCACGGCTCGCTCCTTCGGGATTGCGATGCGCTCCCGGCCCAGCCGGCCCGGGGAGCCCGGTCATTGTAGAGGCGGGCCGGGCGGCACCTGGTCGGCGGGCGCGGCCGGCCATCCGACGACGGCGTGGAGCGTTCGGTCCGCTCGATCCTCGTGGAGGTGGTGGCCCCGGCACCCGACAGTCCCTGCATCCCGGTGGCACCGCCAGCTGTGGCCATGGCGCGGGTGATCGCCGAAGCTAACCGTGGTTGCGGAGGTAGGTGACCAGGTCGTCGTAGGAGCCGGGCTCGGCGGCGAAGCGGGCGTAGTCGCGGGCCAGCTCGAACCAGGAGGGGGTGCTGGGACGGATCGCGTGCAGCCCGCGGGTGAAGTCGGAGACGGTGATCGGGCGCGAGCTGTTGCTGACCATCGACGCCTCGAGCGCGGCCGCGGCCGCCGACTCGCACAGCTGGGCCAGGTCGGCGGCGGAGAACCTGTCGGTGCGGGCGGCCAGCCCGCCGACGTCCAGGTCCTCGGCGACCGGGCGGCCGCGCAGCGAGGCCCTGATGATGGCCTCGCGGGCCTCCAGGTCGGGCGGGAGCACCAGCAGGCGGTGGTCGAGCCGGCCCGGCCGGCGCAGCAACGGGTCCAGGTCCCATGGGTTCTCGGTGGCGGCGACCACGAAGACCCCTTCCTGGTCCTCGCTGGCGCTGTAGAGCTCGGCCACGAGCTGGTCGACGACCCCGCGGCCGATCGAGTGGCGGCGCCCGGCCCGGCGCGGGCCGATGGCGTCCAGCTGGTCCATGAACAGCAGGCAGGGCGCGCTCGCCCTGGCCGTCTCGAAGATCTCGTGGACGCTGCGGCGGCTGTAGCCCAGCCACATGTCGACCACGTGGGCCAGGTCGATCCGCAGGAAGCTGGCCTGGAGCTCCCCGGCCAGCGCCCGTGCCAGGTACGTCTTGCCGCAGCCGGGCGGCCCGTACTGGAGCAGGCCGCCGCGCAGCGACCTCCCGAACAGCCGGCGCATCTCGGGATCGCGCAGCGACGAGATGAAGGCGGTCGAAAGCCAGCGCTTGATCGCCGGCATGCCGCCGACGTCGGCCAGGGTCACCCGAGGCTCCTCCACCTCGCCGAGCACCCACTGATCCACCGAGGCCCCGCGGTGCTGGGGCTGGGACGGCGCGGCAGGCGGGACCGGGACCGGGAACGGGGTCGCGGGGAGGGCGCTGGTGGCCCGGTCGACCAGCTCGGTGGCCTGGCGCTGACCTGGGACAAGGGCGAGCACGGCCGAGCTGTGCTCCAACGACTCGGCGGGCCGCCCGGCCTCCAGCAACAGCGCCGCGACGTGCAGGCGCAGGGCCAGGTTGTCGGGGACGGCCTCGACCGCGGCCCGCAGACCGGCAAGCAGCTCAGGGTCGACCGGCATGGCGGCACCAGTATGGCAAGCGCGCCGCCGCCACGCGCAAGCGCCCGGAATGGCCGGCGGCGAAACGGTGATTACAGTATTACGATGTTGGAACCACAGCTTGGGAGGGAGGCGACGGTGAGCTCCATCCATTTCGTCGACGCATTGCTGGCAGACGCCGAGCGCGACCAGCGGGCCGAGCCTGGCCCCTCGGACGCCGAAGCCCTCGACGCCTACTCCCAGGTGGTCACGACGGTCGCCGAGCGCCTGCTCGGCTCGGTGGCCAGTCTGCGGATCAGCCGCCGGCTCTCCGGCGGGCGCCAGGCGCAGGGCTCGGGCTCGGCGGTGGCGATCACGCCGGACGGCTTCCTGGTCACCTCGGCCCACGTGGTCGAGGGGGCCGCCAAGGGCCGGGCCTCGCTGCCCGACGGCCGCGAGCTGCGCTTCGAGGTCGTCGGCCGCGACCCGCTGTCCGACCTGGCGGTGATCCGCACGAGTGGGGCCGACCTGGAGCCGGTGTCCCTGGGGAACGCCGACCGGCTCCGGGTCGGCCAGCTCGTCGTGGCCGTGGGCAACCCGATGGGCCTCGCCGGCTCGATAACGGCCGGGGTGGTCAGCGCCCTCGGCCGCTCCTTCCCGACCACCGACGGGCGGGCCAGCCGGCTGGTCGAGAACGTCATCCAGACCGACGCCGCCCTCAACCCGGGCAACTCCGGTGGCGCCCTTGTCGACGGTCGCGGCCGCATGGTCGGGGTCAACACCGCCGTCGCCGGGATCGGCCTCGGCCTTGCCGTGCCGATCAACGCCACCACCAGGCGGATCATCGCCGCCCTGATGCGGGAGGGCCGCTTCCGGCGGGCCTTCATCGGCATCGCCGGCGGCCGGCGGCCGCTGCCCCCCCGGGTCGCCCAGGCCCTCGACCGCGGCGCCGGTGTCGAGGTCGTCCAGGTGGTCGACGGCAGCCCGGCGGCCAAGGCCGGGCTGCGCAACGAGGACCTGATCATCGACGTGGACGGCGTGCCCATCGAGGACGCCGGCGACCTGCAGCGCCTGATGGTGACCGAGCGCATCGGCCGGCCACTCACCGTCCGCGCCTTCCGCGGCGGCGAGCTGCTCGAGCTCACCCTCGTCCCGGTCGAGCTGGGCCAGTAGGGTCTGCCGACCGCGTCGACGCGCCGGGAACCGCAGGGCCGCCGTCCCCAAGCCCGGCCAGGGCGAGCCCGGCCGCGGCGGCCGGCGGCTGCTCGTCTCCGGCAGCGTGTAGGCCGCCGGCTGCACCACGCCGCTCGTCGGCGCTCGAATTGCTTGAGTCCGCCGGCCGGCTGCCGATCAGGTCTGCAGACCCGACAGACCGCGGACAGGCACTCACGGGAGCTCCGGTGCGGACGACCATGTGGCGGTACCACCTGGGCGGCGGCTGTGTGCTCGCCCTCGCCTATGTGTACCTGCCGTCCCCGGCCCTGCGAATCGGCTCCCTGGTGGCGCTGTGCCTCGCCACCATCGCGGCGACGCTGGCCTCGATCCGGCTCTGGCGCCCGGCCAGGCAGCTGCCCTTCTACCTGTTCGCGGCCGGCGAGGCGGTCGGCTTCGTCGCCGGGACGCTCGGGTCCTCGGCCGCCGTCACCCGGGCCGGCGGCAGCCCCGCCGCGGCCGCCCTGACCATCGTCGCCTACCTGATCGGCATCGCCGGCTACGCGGTGGTCATCAGGACCCGCAGCCCAGGCCGTGACCGGGCCAGCCTGATCGACGCCACCGTGATCTCCACCGGCCTTGGCATGCTGGCCTGGGTCTTCCTCGCCTCGCCCTACACGGTCGACGCTTCGCTGCCACTGGTCGAGCGGATGCTCTCCATGCTCTATGTCGTCCTCGACGTGCTGGTGCTCGCCCTGGTCATCCGGCTGACCATCGGCGGCGGGGAGAGGACGAGGGCGTACCTGCTCATGACCTACGGTTGGCTGGTGCTGGTGGCCGCCGACGCCGGGCGGGCCGTGCTGGTGCTGCTCGGCGCCTACGACCCGGCCAGTCCGGTCGAGGCCGGCTGGCTGGTCTCCTACGCCCTGTGGGGCGCGGCCGTGCTCCACCCGTCGGTGGCCACCCTGACCGACCCGACCCCGCGCGTACGAACCCGGCTGACCCGGGCCCGGCTGGCCTCCCTGGCCGTGGCGTCGCTGATGGCCCCGGCCATCCTCGCCATCCAGGCGGTCCGGGACCAGCGGCCCGACATCCCGGTGATCGTCGGCGGCTGCGCGTTCCTGTTCCTGCTGGTGCTGGTCCGCATGGCCGGGCTGGTCCGCGAGGTCGAGGCGACCGTGCGCGAGCTCCGCGGCACCGAGGGCGTGCTGCGGGCCTCGCTCACCGAACGCGACGCTCTCGCCGCCCAGCTCGAGCACCAGGCGTTCCACGACAGCCTCACCGACCTGGCCAACCGGGCGCTGTTCAACGACCGGGTACGGCACGCGCTGGCCCGGGCCCGCAGGGACGGCGGCAGCCTGGCCGTGCTCTTCATCGACCTGGACGACTTCAAGGTGGTCAACGACCGCCTCGGCCACGGCGCCGGCGACCGCCTGCTGCGGGAGGTCGCCGCCCGGCTGCGCGGCTGCCTGCGCGAGCCCGACACCGTCGGCCGGCTGGGCGGGGACGAGTTCGCGATCCTGGCCGAGGGCGCCGACCTGGCGACCGCCCGCGTGCTCGCCGACCGGGTCCTGGCAACCCTCGGCGCACCGTTCCCCCTTGTCGGCGGCCATGTCACCGTCCGCGCCAGCATCGGCATCGCCGTCGACGAGCAGCTGGGCCTCGACGAGGCCCAGCTGCTGCGCAACGCCGACATCGCCATGTACGCCGCCAAGAGCGGCGGCAAGGGCACCTACCAGGTGTTCCAGAGCTCGATGCTGCGCTCGGTGCGCGACCACCACGACCTGACCGCGGCCCTGGAGGGCGCGATCGAGCGAAGGGAGCTGGTGGTCCACTACCAGCCGATCGTCGACCTGCGCGACGGGCGGATCGCGGGTGCGGAGGCGCTGGTGCGCTGGCCACGGCCGGACCGCGGACTGGTGCCGCCGGCCGAGTTCATCCCCTTGGCCGAGGAGACCGGCCTGGTGGTCGAGCTCGACCGGTTCGTGCTGCGCCAGGCGTGCCGCCAGATGGCCGGCTGGGTCGCCGAGGCGGGGCCGATGCTGCTGCATGTGAACCTCTCCGCCCACCATCTGCTCCGCAGCGACCTTGCCGCCACCGTCGCCGTGGCGCTGCACGACTCGGGGCTCTCCCCCGACTGCCTGACCCTCGAGATCACCGAGAGCGTCCTGATGCACGACCTCGACGTCGCCATCGTCCGCCTGCACGAGCTGAAGCGGCTTGGCGTGCACCTGGCCATCGACGACTTCGGCACCGGCTACTCCTCGCTCGCCTACCTGCGGCAGATGCCGATCGACGCGGTCAAGATCGACAAGTCGTTCGTCGACGGCGTCGCCGGCGGGCCGGAGGAGTCGGCGGTGGCCAGGGCCATCCTCGCCCTGGCCGCGACCCTGCACCTCGACACCGTGGCCGAGGGCGTCGAGCAGCCGGAGCAGGCGGCGGCCCTGGCCGAGCTCGGCTGCCACCTGGCGCAGGGCTACCACTTCTCCCGGCCGATCCCAGCGGCCGACATGGGGCGCCTGGCCGGCCAGCGGCCCGTGGCCGGCCTGCGACACCCGGCCTGAGCGGCGACACCCGGCCTGAGCGGCGACACCCGGCCTGAGCGACGACGCCCGGCCTGAGCGACGACGCCCGGGCATCCGCCCCACGTGGCATGCTCGCCCCGCCGATGGGACGCGGGCTGCCAGAGCGCCGGACAGCATGCCCGGCGCGCATGCGTCGGGATTGCCAAAGCTTCATCTTATGTGGATGCGACGCCGATACTCGTCCGGCACTCTGAAGGACCGGGAGCGGCGGCGGCTGGCGCCGCTGGCCGCCGCCCTCGGCCGCGCCGCCGCCGCGACCGGGACACCCCGGCTGGAGCCGGTCGCCGGCAGCCTGCCAAGCGGCGCCACCGCCGGGCTGCTGGCCGGGACCTTCAACCCGTTCACCCGGGCCCACGCCGCCATCGCCGTCGCCGGCCACCGGGCCGGCTGCGAGCCGGTCGTGCTGGCCATGGCCCCGGTCAGCCTGGCCAAGGAGGGGCTGGAGCGCGCCCACCCGGTGGACCGGCTCGACTGGGTCGCGGCCTGGGCACGCCGGCATCCCTGGGCGGTGGTGGCCGCGGCAAGCCACCCGCTGCTGGTCGACATGGCCGAGGCCCTCGGCCAGGCCACCGGGACGGAGGTGGCCCTGCTGCTCGGCGCCGACAAGGCGGCCCAGCTGGTCGAGACCCGCTGGTACGACGACCCGGCGGCCGCCATGGCCCGCCTGGACCGGGTGGCCAGCCTGCTGGTCGCCGAACGGGCCGGCCATCGGCTGCCCGCCATCCCCCTGCGCGCGACCCCCCTGCCCACCGCGGCCTGGGTTCCCGAGCGGTCCGCGACCCAGGCCCGCGCCGCCGCCGCCCGCGGCCTCCCCCTCGACGACCTGCTCCCGGCGGTGGTGGCGAGGGGCGTGGGCCGAACCGGTGCCTACGCCCCCGGAAGTTCCTACCTGGCAAGGATTCGGGAGCTGGACGCGCTGGTTACCTCCGGTAGACATGGGGAGCTAGGCTTCCCTCTCGAGGGCCCCTGACCGCCGGAGGTAGGCATGGCCGTCCGCGACGTGGAGTTCGTCATCATCGGTGGCGGGGTGGCCGCCGCCAAGGCGGCCGAAGGGGTCAGGGCGGCCGGCGGCGAGGGCGGGGCGGTGGTGCTGACCGCCGAGCCCGAGCTCCCCTACGAGCGGCCGCCGCTGTCCAAGGAATTCCTGCGCGGCGAGGCCGGCCGCGAGAAGACCCGCACCCATGACCAGGCCTGGTACCGCGACCACGATGTCGAGGTGCTGCTGGCGACCAGGGCCAGCACCCTCGACCCGGCCACCCGGACGGTCACCACCGAGGTCGGCGACCAGCTCCACTACGGCCGCGGCCTGGTGCTGGCCACCGGCGCCCAACCCGTCCGCCTCGACCTGCCCGGCGAGGACCTGGAGGGCGTCTACTACCTGCGCACGGTCGACGACGCCGAGCGGCTGCGGGCCGCCATCTCGAGGGCCGAGAGCATGGTGATCATCGGCGGCGGCTTCATCGGCGCCGAGGTGGCCGCCAGCGCCACCCAGATGGACACCCGGGTGACCCTGCTGGAACTGGCCGACACCCTGTGGACCAGGGCGGTCGGCCCCGAGATGGGCGGCTTCTTCGAAGCGTTCCTGCGCGACCGGGGCGTCCATGTCCGCACCCGGACCAAGGCCGAGCGGCTGGAGGGCGGCGAGCAGGTCGAGGCGGTGGTCCTGCCCGACGGCACCAGGCTGCACGCCGACGTGGTGGTCATCGGGGTCGGGGTCCGCCCCGACACCGAGCTGGCCGAGCGGGCCGGCCTACCGGTCGACAACGGCATCCTGGTCGACCAGCACCTCCGGGCGGCCGATGGCGTCTGGGCGGCCGGCGACGTCGCCAACGCCGACCATCCGCTGTTCGGCCGGATCCGGATCGAGCACTGGGCCGAGGCCCTCAACCAGGGGCTGCTCGCCGGGCGCAACCTGGCCGGGGCCGGCGAGCGCTACGACCGCGTGCCCTACTTCTTCTCCGACCAGTTCGACCTGTCGCTGTCCTACCTCGGCCACGTCCGGGAGTGGGACGCGCTGGTGGTGCGGGGCAGCCGCGAGGTCAAGGAGCCGAGGTTCGTCGCCTGGTACCTGCGCGACGGCAGGCCCCGGGCGGCCCTGATCGTCAACGACTGGGACGCCGAGGACCCGGTCCGCGAGGTCATCCGCCGCAACCAGCCGGTCGATCCGGACCGGCTCACCGATGCGGCGGTTGACCTGAGCGATCTGTAGGCCGATCCGTGTAGGCCCGGCCCCGGTGCAGCCCGTTGCCGGGGCCGGGCATAAGAGGGCCCCCGCGCCATCCGGGGGGGCCAAGACAGCGCGAGGGGCCGCAGATGGCATAGTACCCCGTTTCGGCGACTTGTGTTGTGCCAGAAGGGGACGACGGCGTCGTTGCGAGCAAGATCGCCCTATCGACGGACACGGGTGCCCTGGCTGCCGTAGCCATTGCTACGTAGGCTGGTCTGCGCCCCTCTTGCCTTCCGTGGCATCGTGGAGTCCATGGACCACACGACGCTGATCCGGCGGCCTCGGCTCCGCGGGCCCGTGCTGCTGGCCGCCTTCGACGGATGGAACGACGCGGGCGAGGCGGCCAGCTCGGCCCTGGACGCGATCGGGGCCGGGCTGGAGGCCGAGACCTTCGCCACCATCGATCCCGAGGAGTTCTACGACTTCCAGACGGCCCGGCCGACGGTGCGGCTGGCCGACGGCCACCGGCAGATCGACTGGCCCGCCGTCGAGCTGCGCGCCGCCCGCCTGCCAGCCGCCGACCACGACCTGATCGTGGTCAGGGGGCACGAGCCCAACCTGCGCTGGCGGACCTTCGCCTCCGAGATCGTCGACGTCGCCACCACCTTCGGGGTCGGGATGGTGGTCACGGTCGGCGCCCTGCTGGCCGACGTGCCCCACACCCGGCCGGTCCAGGTGGTCAGCTCCGCCGGGGACCGGAACCTGGCCGAGCGCCTCGGGCTGAGCGTCTCCCGCTACGAGGGGCCGACCGGCATCCTCGGCGTGCTCGGCGACGTTGCGACAGCGGCCGGCATCCCGACGGTCGGCCTGTGGGCCGCCCTGCCCCACTACCTGAACCTGGCCCCCAACCCGTGGGGTGCCATGGCGCTGATCCAGGAGCTGGGGCGGCTGCTGCCGATGGCCGTCGACACCACCGCGATCGCCGGCCAGACCGAGGCGTTCGACACCGCCGTGGCCGACCTGGTCGAGGAGAACCCGGAGCTGGCCGGATATATCGAGCGGCTGGAGGCCGACGCCGACGAAGGTGACGAGGAGGGGGACGCCGAGGACGGCTCACCCGGCCTCGCCGACCTGCCTCCCGAGGAGCTGGTGGCCGAGGTCGAGCGCTACCTGCGCGACCACCCCGGCGGTTCGAGGAACTAGGGGCCCGGTGCTCACCAATTGATCCGGCCCGCCGGGCGCAGGGCCGGGCGGGCCGGTTGACAGCAAGTCAGGTCACTCCGGGGCCATCGGACGCACGTTTGCGGCCTGCAGGCCCTTCGGCCCCTGGGTGACGTCGAACTCCACCATCTGTCCCTCGTCGAGCGACCGGTACCCCTCCATCTGGATCGCGGAGAAGTGCACGAAGACGTCCTCGCCGTCGGGACGAGCGATGAAGCCGTAGCCCTTGTCAGGGTTGAACCACTTGACGACACCGCTGGTCACGAACTCCTGTCCCCCCTTCACCTTCGACATCCAATTGCTTTGCCGGGTCGGTACCTGATCCGGCGGGCAGGGACAGCTCGAACCGCACTGCGACGGCAGCCTGCACCCTTGCTCGGCCGGATGCTAGCACCCGGTCAGTCATGTCAATAGTCTCAATCTCGTCTATCTCGTCGAAAGTGCTGACGCATCCGCGCCGAACTCGGCAAACCACCGTCCGAGCAGGCACGATGGTGGCGATGATGCTGATGGCACGCGCCCCGGCTTCAGCCTAGGAGGCAGCAACCGCATGGAACCCGTCGTCCCGTCCACCGGCTGGGGAGTCACCCACCTGTTCTTCCGCGTCCACCCGAGCCGCTCTCCCGACCCTGCCCAGGCGGGCAAGGAGCTGGTTGCCGCCCTCGACGCGTTCGCGGCGGCCGGGCCCGACCACCAGGTGCTGTGCGCCTCGATCCTCGGCCTCAAGGCCGATCTGGGCGTGATGGCCATCGGCCCCGACCTGGCGAGGCACGAGTCGCTGGCCAGGTCCGTGCGGGCGGTGAGCCCGCTGGAACCGGCCTACTCGTTCCTGTCGCTCACCGAGGTCTCGGAGTACATGGAGACCGAGGAGGACATCCGGGCCCGGCTGCTGGCGCAGGGGGCCGAGGATCTGGAGGACCGGGTGGCCAAGGCGACCGAGCGCCTGGCCGGGCAGCGGGAGGACCGCCTGCACCCCCGCCTGCCCCGCCGCGCCGTGCTCGCCTTCTACCCGATGAGCAAGGCCCGCGACCCGGGCGCCAACTGGTACAAGCTGCCGTTCGAGCAGCGCCGGGAGCTGATGCACGGCCACGGCAAGGTCGGCCGCCGCTACACCGGCCGGGTCCTGCAGCTGGTCACCGGCTCGACCGGCCTGGACGACTTCGAGTGGGGGGTCACGCTGCTCGCCGACGACCTGAGCGCGATCAAGGAGGTCGTCTATGACATGCGCTTCGACGAGGTGACCGCCTCCTACGGCCGCTTCGGCCCGTTCCTGGTCGGCCTGACCTGCGACCCGGGCGACCTCCCGGCACGCCTTGGCCTGAGCTAGCTGGAAGGCAGCTCCGGCATGCCCGGAGCATCCCATCCGTGCGCCCGTTCCTGATCCGCGGGGGCCGGGCCCCGGGCTGTATCCGCGGGAGAGCCGGTACGCAGGATGGATGATCCCCGCACCACCAGACGAGTGATACGAATCAAGCGGCAGCTCGCATCCTCGCATCTCGGAGCAGGTCAGGGGGGAATCGTCTACTCATGGGTCGTCGTGTCCTGTTGACGCTCGTGTCGGCCGCGGTCCTGGTCGGTCTCGTGGCGCAGCCCGGCGCAGCGGTCAACGTGCCGCAGGCCGTGGTGGTGTCGAGCAATCCGTCGGACTGGACGCCGCACGTGCTCGACGGCAAGGTCGCCGCCATCGTCCAGGTCGGCAACAAGGTGGTCGCCGGAGGCCTGTTCACCCAGGTCGCCAGCGCCGCCGCGCCGACAACGGCGATCGCCCGGAGCAACATCTTCGCCTTCGACGCCTCCACCGGGGCGATCGACACGGCGTTCGCTCCGGTCCTGGACGGCGAGGTGGAATCGCTGGCGGCCGCCCCCGACGGGCTGCACGTGTTCGCCGGCGGCAAGTTCACCCGCATCAACGGGGTGGCCCAGAAAAGCCTGGTCAAATTGCGGCTGACCGACGGGGCCCGAATCACGGCGTTCAAGGGCAAGACCAACGCACGCGTCAAGGACATGGCCGTCAGCGGCGGCCGGCTCTACATCGGCGGCACCTTCGCGACCGTCAACGGCGTGGCCCGGAGCGCCCTGGCCGCGGTCGACCCGGTCACCGGCGCCCTGAGCAACGACGTGAATCTCGCCTTCACCGGCCCCCGGACCGGCACCGTCAACGTCGACAAGTTCGACATCACCCCGGACGGCTCCAGGCTGATCGCCATCGGCAACTGGACCTACGTGGCCGGCCTGCGGCGCGACCAGATCGTCATGGTCGACCTCACCACCAGCCCGGTGCGCGTCACCGACTGGGCGACCACCCGTTACCAGCAGCAGTGCGCAACGGTGTTCGCCACCTACATGCGCGACATCGACATCTCGGCCGACGGCAGCTACTTCGTGGTCGGCACCACCGGCGCCTACCGGGCCGGCAGCCTGTGCGACGCCGCGGCCCGCTGGGAGACCGGCCGCACCGGCTCCGGGCAGCAGCCGACCTGGGTCGACTACACCGGCGGCGACACCCTGTACAGCGTCGCCATCACCGGGACCGCCGTCTACGTCGGCGGTCACCAGCGCTGGATGAACAACAGCTTCGCCGGCGACCGGGCCGGCCCCGGCGCGGTCGCCCGAGAGGGCATCGCAGCCCTCGACCCGGTCAACGGCCTGCCCCTGTCGTGGAACCCGGGGCGCGACCGCGGCGTTGGCGTGTTCTCGCTGGTCTCCACCACCCAGGGGCTGTGGATCGGCAGCGACACCGACCGCATCGGCCGCTACGAGTACCACGGCCGCATCGCCTTCATGCCGGTCGACGGCGGCACCCCGGTTCCCGAGTCCCGGGTCGGCACCCTGCCCGGCGACCTGTACCGGCTCGGCCTCGACGGCGCCGTGACCCGTCGCAGCTTCGACGGGACCACCGTCGGCGCCCCGGCAACGGTCGCCACCGGGGTGGACTGGTCGACCGCCCGCGGGGCGTTCATGGTCAGCGGCCGCCTGTACACCGGCAACGCCGACGGCACCCTGACCGTCCGCGACTTCGACGGCATCACCGCCGGGTTCTCCACCCCGATCGCCCTCAACGGCCTGACCAGCACCCAGTTCCCGATCAGCCGCATCACCGGCATGTTCTTCTCCAACGGCCGCATCTACTACACCCTGAGCGGCGGCGACACCCGCCTGTACTACCGCTACTTCACCCCGGAGAGCGGCGTGATCGGCGCCGACACGTTCGTGGCCAGCGGCGCCACCGACGGCCGCAACTGGTCGACCGTCAACGGCCTGACCATTGCCTCCGGCCGCCTCTACTACGCCACCACCACCGGCACCCTGTCCGCGGTCGACTTCACCGACGGCCTCCCCACCGGCTCCGCCACCGTGGTCAGCGGCCCGGCCGTCGACGGCCAGAGCTGGCAGTCCCGAGGCCTGTTCGTCCTCGCCAACTAGCCCTTCACCTCCCCGGCCCGCACCGGCGCCCCCGAGGCCGGTGCGGGCCGGAGCCATCCCGACCCGGCTGGTATCCTGCGCCCCGTCGGCCCCTGTAGCTCAAGGGACAGAGCAGCTGTCTCCTAAACAGCAGGTTGCAGGTTCGAGTCCTGCCAGGGGCGCCGGGAGAAATCGTGGAGTCATTCCCCCGACTCTTCGATCTCTTCCGGCATCCTGTATGACGCCACCAGCCCTCAAGGCGTCGTCCGACGGCCGGCGGACCTGCCATGTGGCGAGGAATTCCACCCGAACTCCTGACCTTCGATCGTTCCGCGATGGCGATGGGGGGATCGAGGTGCGTCAGCTGTTCGAGCCAGAACTTCCCGACGGCGACGAGCGGCCAGCCCACGTACCCTGCTCGCGGGTAGCGCCGATGGGTTCGAGCGGCGATCGCCGTCCAACCGTTGAGACCCCCAAGGAGGTGGGCCATGGAGAAGATCGTGCCGTTCCTGTGGTTCGACGACCAGCCGGAGGAGGCCGCCAACTTCTATGTCTCAGTCTTCTCGAAGCGGCCCGGCGCTGGGACGTCGCGGGTCAGGAACATCACCCATTACGGCGAGGCCGGCCCGCGGTCGGCCGGGATGGTGATGACCGTTGACTTCGAACTCGAGGGCCATGGCATCACCGCCCTGAACGGCGGGCCCGAATTCTCGTTCACCGAGGCGCTCTCGCTCGCGGTGAACTGCGAGTCGCAGAAGGAGGTCGACTACCTGTGGACGGCGCTGAGCGAGGGCGGCGAGGAGGGACCGTGCGGCTGACTCAAGGACCGCTACGGCCTGTCCTGGCAGATCATGCCGGTCCGGCTGACCGAGCTGCTGAACGATCCGGACGAGGCAGCGGCGCAGCGGGTCATGTCAGCGATGCTGCAGATGACGAAGATCGACATCGCCGAGCTCGAGCGGGCGTACGCGGCGGGCGCCTAGCGGTTCTGCGCGATCGCTCCACCGCGCACCAAGCGGCGCCCGGGTGGCTCGTTGCACCACGTCTGCCGATCCACGGCAATCAGCCCGAGGGCGCCGGTCCGTCGCGGATCACACCGCGTACCTGGTCCACCGACACCCCGTCCCACGGAAACTCCACCATCCACCATGTAGCACCTGCCGATGCATAGGGCGCCGGATCGGTGCCCACCGGTAGCGCCGCGACGACGTCGAAGGGCTCCTTTACGTCCCTCCCGATCTCCTTGCGAACCGAGGCGATCTCAGCGACGATCTCGGCGAGCTGGTCCGGGTGCTCGAGGTCGACCGGGAAGAACCCCTGGAACCGGACGGCACGCCGAAGCGGCTTTCGCTTTCCGGGGTACCCGCCCACCCACACCGGGACCCCAGGCCGCTGAACCGGCCGGGGCAGGAACCGCATGCCGTCGACCGTGTAGTGCTCACCACGGTGGTACACGGGCTCGCCCGACCAGGCGGCCGTCAGGATCTCCAAGGCCTCGTCGAGCATCCCTGCGCGCCGGCGGTCATCGAGTTCCTCCCCTGTGATCGAAAGCTCGTTCCCGGACCGGTCGCTGCCGAGGCCGACGCCGAGCGTCAAGCGGCCGCCGCTCAGCCGATCCAGGGTCGCGGTCTCCCTGGCGACCTTGACCGGTCGGCGCCTGGCGAGCGGGGTGACCATCGGACCGAGTCGGATCGCCTCTGTGGCGGTGGCGATCGCCGCGAGCGTGATCCAGGCATCGGCGACCTCGAGAACCGGCTCCCGCCAGCGGACGTGATCCCAGAGGAAGATTCCGTCCCATCCGGCTTCCTCTGCCTCGGCGGACAGCCGGGCGACGAGCGCGGGGTCCGCCAGCGCATCGAAGATCGGCACGAAGAGTCCTGAGCGCATAGGCGCGATGCTACGCACCCACGGGGTGCGCTCCCGCCTCGTGAGGCATCCGAGCGGGCTCAGCCGGGCTCTGCTGACCGAAGGATCGCGCAGATGCGGTCGATTCGGTCACGGACGACGGGCCTCGATAATCCAGGCCCGCGAATCGAACCACACGCCACGTTCGCTTGCGTGC
Source organism: Actinomycetes bacterium (assembly GCA_036003705.1). Classification (GTDB taxonomy): domain Bacteria; phylum Actinomycetota; class CALGFH01; order CALGFH01; family CALGFH01; genus CALGFH01. The sequence continues at coordinate 47,597 of DASYSE010000037.1, forward strand.
GCGGCGAGGGCCTCACGGAGACGCTCGAGCGCCTGCTCAGCGGCGGCGGCACCCAGGCGCATCAGCAACTCCCTGGTGCTCGAGAAACCGCCGACCCACTCGAGGGCCGCCGCGACGTCCGGACCGTAGTAGATGGGCTGGTGGACGTCGGTGAACGTGGCCTCGCCGAATCCCGCCGCGCCGAGGATCGCCTCCACGGTGTCTTGATCGGCAAGCGAGAACGGCCCCCGCGCTTCCGAGGCTGGGACCGGCGACCCCTCACGGCCGAGCGCCCGTTCGATCACCACGGACCATTCGTTGTGCTCGTGCTCCTGCCAGACCATCATCACCAGGCGCCCGGCGGGCCGAAGCGCCACCGCGATGTTGGCGAACGCCGCGACGGGGTCATCGAAGAACATCGTCCCGAACCGACTGATGGCGAGGTCGAAACCGTCCTCCGGAAAGCGGTGCACCTGCGCGTCGCCCTGCTCGAAGGCAACGTTGTGGACTCTCTCCGCCCGGGCGAGTTCGCGGGCCCGCTCGATCATCGAGGCGGAGAGGTCGACTCCGAGCGCGCTCCCTTCCCCGGCCGACCGCGCGGCGTCCCGCGTCGTCCGGCCGGTTCCACAGCCGATGTCCAGGACCCGATCGTCTGCCCGTATGTTGTACGTGTGGCGAAGGACCTCGTCGTGCAGCCGGAGTTCGGCGTCGTAGTCGACGCGGGCGACTCGATGTTCCAGAGGCCGATCCCGCACGGAGCCCGGGCCTGGATGGCTCGTCGCGCGCGGTTGCTGGCGGTCGTTCGCGTCCACAGAACAAGATCCTATGACAGCCAGGTCAGGAGATTGCGACGACCATTGACCAGCGCCCATCGGCGGAAGGCCTGGTGAGGAGCCCACAGACCAACGGCGTAGTCGAGCGGTTCTTCGGCACGCTGAAGTACGAACATCTCTACCGCGCCACCATCGGCGACGGCAACGCCCTCGCCGTCGAAGTCAACCTGGTCCGCCACACCGACAACACTCTGCGACCCCACCAGGCCCTCGACGAACGCACACCACGCGCGGCTCACCTCGCCGTCGAACACTGCGATTGGCGTGTGGCCTTTGGCGGACCCGCTACTTGACTGGGAGGTCCTGACATGACCAGTAAGTTCACCGAGCTTGCGATCGACTGTGCCGCTCCCAACGGTCTCGCCCGGTTCTGGTGCTCGGTCCTTGACTACGAGGTGCAAGACGAAGACGACGGAATTGTCACAATTGGCTCCCCTATGGTGCCGGAAGGCAAGCACCACCTTGGCCCAGTGCCACCGACGTTGACATTCGCGCACGTGCCCGAGGGCAAGACCGTCAAGAACAGGCTCCACCTCGACGTCAACCCAACCGACAGGGAGCAAGACGAAGAGGTCCGTCGCCTGCTCGACCTAGGTG
>DASYSE010000038.1:0-2620 GCA_036003705.1 Actinomycetes bacterium
CGGGTGGCCGGCAGGGGCCCGTCGGTGGCCCAGTAGCGCTGGCCGGCGACCAGCAGCTCCTCGGCCGGGAACTTGGTGATGACCTCGCAGCCGTCGGCGGTGACCACCACCTCCTCCTCGATCCGGGCCGCCGACCAGCCGTCCGAGGCCGGCCAGTAGGTCTCAAGGGCGAACAGCATGCCCTCCTCCAGCACCTCGGGGTGGTCCAGGGAGACGAGCCGGCTGAAGATCGGCTTCTCCCAGATGGAGAGGCCGATCCCGTGGCCGTACTGGAGGGCGAAGGCGGCCTCCTCGTCAGGGAAGCCGAACTCCTCGGCCCGCGGCCACACCGACACGATGTCGGCGGTGGTGGCGCCCGGCTTGACCAGGGCGATGGCCTCGTCCATGTAGTCGCGGCAGCGGACGTAGGCGTCGCGCATGGCCGCCGAGGCGCTGCCGACCGCGAAGCAGCGGTAGTAGCAGGTCCGGTAGCCGTTGTAGCTGTGCAGGATGTCGAAGAAGGCCGGGTCGCCGGGGCGCAGGATGCGGTCGGAGTAGACGTGGGGGTGGGGCGAGCAGCGCTCCCCGGAGATGGCGTTGACCCCCTCGACGTGCTCGGAGCCGAGGTCGTAGAGGACCTTGGCGACCAGGCCCACGCACTCGTTCTCCCGGACCCCGGGCCGCAGGAACCGGTACAGCTCGTCGTAGGCGGCGTCGACCAGGGTGGCCGCGGTGGTCAGCAGGGTGATCTCGTCCGGGGTCTTGATGCGGCGGGCGTCCAGGAACACCTGCTGGCCGTCGACCACCTCCAGGCCGGCCGCCCCCAAGGCGGCCAGCACCGGCAGCTCGGCCACGTCGACCCCGACCGGCTGACCGGCCAGCCCGTGGCTGTCCAGCTCCCGTCTGATCTTGGCCGCGACCCCGTCGGCGATGCCGGCGTCGGGGTTGAAGGCGCCGCGCAGGGTGGAGATGCCGGCCCGGGCCCGGCCCCGCTCGGGGTCGGTCGGGCGGCCGTCCAGCCAGGGGTTGTAGAGCTGGTGGTGGCGGGCGGCCGAGCCGAAGTCCCAGACCACCGGCTCGCCACCCCGCGGCAGCAGGGCGAACCGGATCAGCTTGTCCATGGCCCAGGTGCCGATGTGGGTGGACGTCATGTAGCGGATGTTGTGGAAGTCGAAGCTGAGCAGGGCGCCCAGCTCCGAACGGTCCAGCGACGCCTTCAGCCGCCCCAGGCGCTGGCCGCGGAGCCGGTCCATGTCGACCCGCTCCTCCCAGTCGACCGCGTTCGGCCCGTACGTGCGGATGCCCATGGCCCTCTCCTCAGCAACCGGGTGGGGTTCGGGACTACGCCTTCGACGGCGAGTCGTCAAGTACTACTGAACGCTGGTGTGACGGCCGAGGATGCACCAGATGGCGTGGGCCGGCCCGGGGCCGTCGTTCCTGAGCCGGTGGGGGGTGGTCGCCGGGAAGCTGATCGAGTCGCCGGGGCCGAGCCGGTGGGAGTCGAAGCCGACGTCGACCTGGAGGCGGCCCGCCAGCAGGTAGCCGAACTCCTGGCCGGCGTGGCGCATGAAGCTGCCCTCGCTGGAGGAGCAGGCGCCGGGCTGGTAGGTGACCCGGAGGAACTCCACGCCGGGGAACGACCCGGCGGTGAGGCGGCTCCACCGCACCCCCGACTCCAGCTCCAGGGTCTCGTGGTCCGCCGCGTGCTGGAGCGAGAAGAACCCCTCCTCACCTCGGCCGACGACCACCTGGGGGCCGTCCTGACCGGCCAGCAGCCCGTCGACCGAGACCCCGAGCAGGTTGACGATGTCGAACAGCTTGCTCACCGACGGCTGGGCCTTGCCGGTCTCGATCTGGGACAGGGCGCTGGCGCTGATCCCAAGGCGCCTGGCCATCTCGCGCAGCCCGATCCCCTGGCCGAGGCGCTCGGCCCGGAGCCGCCCGCCCAGGTCCAGGGCGGGCGCGGCGGGCGCGGTCGGCTGCCCGGCCCGGTCGTCGCCGGTGGCGGTCATGCAAGGCAGTGTGACAGAGCGGCGCCCACTGTTCAGCCTGACTGGACACGCGCTATGCTCCGCCCGACACGGGTTGCTCTTCGTCGAGGAGGAGAACCATGGCCGACCGGCTCCTGCTGCGTGGCGGCACCGTCCTGACCGTCGACCCCGACCTCGGCGACCTGCCGACGGGTGACGTCCTCATCGAGGGGGACACGATCGCCCAGGTCGCCCCCCGGATCGACGCCGACGCCGAGGTCGTCGACGCCGCCGGCAAGATCGTCATCCCCGGCTTCATCGACACCCACCGCCATACCTGGGAGGCGGCCATCCGCGGCAGCGCCCCCAACGCCACCCTCGGCACCTACTTCGTGGAGGTGCTCGACTCCTTCGCCCCCCACTACCGACCCGAGGACGTCTACGCCAGCAACCTGGCCGGGGCCCTGGAGTGCCTGAATGCCGGCATTACCACCCTGGTCGACTGGTCGCACATCAACAACACCCCCGAGCACCCCGACGCCGGCATCCGCGGGCTCCAGGAGGCCGGCATCCGGGCCCAGTACGCCTACGGCAGCGCCAACACCTCACTCAGCGACTACTGGAACAACAGCAAGATCGCCATCCCCGCCGACGACGTCCGGCGGGTCCGC
>DASYSE010000039.1:0-23296 GCA_036003705.1 Actinomycetes bacterium
GCGATCGCGGCCAAGACGGCCCGCGACTCGGGCCTGCGGGTCGAGCCGAGCCGGGTCCTGGTCACCAACGGCGGCAAGCACGCCCTGTTTGAGGCCTTCGCCACCCTGCTCGACCCGGGCGACGAGGTCCTGCTGCCCTCGCCCTACTGGGTCACCTATCCCGAGGCGATCTCGCTGACCGGCGCCGAGCCGGTGATCGTGGAGACCGACAAGGCGACCGGCTTCCGGGTCGGGGTCGAGCAGCTGGAGGCGGCCATCACCGACCGGACCAGGCTGCTGGTGTTCGTCTCCCCCTCCAACCCGACCGGGGCCGTCTACCCCAGGGAGGAGGTGGAGGCCATCGGCCGCTGGGCGGCCGGCCACGGGCTGTGGGTGCTGACCGACGAGATCTACGAGCACCTGGTCTACGGCACGGCCGAGTTCTCCTCCATGCCGGTGGTGGTGCCCGAGCTGTCCGACCGCTGCGTGGTCGTCAACGGGGTGGCCAAGACCTACGCCATGACCGGCTGGCGGGTCGGCTGGATGATCGGCCCGCCCGACGTGGTCAAGGCGGCCATCAACCTCCAGAGCCACGCCACCTCGAACGTGGCCAACGTCTCCCAGGCGGCCGCCCTGGCCGCGGTCTCCGGCGACCTGGTGGCCGTGGACGAGATGCGGGCCGCCTTCGACCGGCGGCGCCGCAAGATGGTGGAGCTGCTGCGGGCCATCCCGGGGGTCAGCTGTGTCGAGCCCGAGGGCGCCTTCTACGCCTTCCCGTCGCTGGAGGGGGTGCTGGGCCGGGAGCTGCGCGGCCAGAAGCCGGCGACCAGCATGGAGCTGGCCGACCTGCTCCTGGAGGAGGCCAAGGTGGCGATCGTTCCCGGCGAGGCCTTCGGCGCCCCCGGCTACGCCCGCCTCTCCTACGCGCTGGGCGACGACGACCTGGTCGAGGGCGTCACCCGCATGGCCAAGCTGCTGGCCGAGTCCCGCCCTAGCTCGTGACCGAGGGGTCCTGGCCCTGGTCGTCGTCCGCGGCGGCCATGGAAACCTCGACCACGGCCAGGCTGGCGCCGCCTTCCCCGTGGCTGTGGACGGTGAGCGTCAGGCTGCCGGCGTCCTCGGCCAGGCCCGGCCGGAAGGTGAGCTGGTGGATGCGGAGCAGGCGCCCGCCGCTGGAGGCGGCGCCGGCCAGCTCGTACTCCATGCCGGCGTCGTCGGTGACCCGCCAGTCCAGATCGACCTCGGGCATGGGCGGCGCCGCCGGCGGGTCCTCGGGCAGCAGGGCGTAGCGGAGGTCGATCCAACCCGACCAGAGCTCCAGCGAGACCAGCACCAGCCGGTAGCCGTGGTGACGGCGGACGACCTCGCGGGCCAGCGGCACGACCCGGACCAGCTCGGCGGGGGCCTGCTCCTGGTAGGCGCCGGGGCCGCCGGCGACCATCGCGATCGACGGCTGGCCGATCCGGCCGCCATGCTCGCTTGGAACCGGACCGGCCGTGCTCTGGACCCGCTTGACCTCCTGTCGGACCCGGTCAGCGTCGCCGCCGAGCTCGACCAGCACCTGGGCGGCAACACCCTCGCCCTCGCGGATGAGCCCGAGCAGGATGTGCTCGGTGCCGATGTAGTTGTGGCCGAGCTGCAACGCCTCGCGCAGCGACAGCTCCAGCACCTTCTTGGCCCTTGGGGTGAAGGGGATGTGGCTTGGCGGGTGTTCGTCGCCGCGGCCGATGATGTCCTCGACCCGCGCCCTGACGGCATCCAGCGAGATGCCGAGGGACTCCAGCGCCCTGGCCGCGACCCCGTCGCCCTCCTGGATCAGGCCGAGCAGGATGTGCTCGGTGCCGATGTAGTCGTGGTTGAGGAGCCGGGCCTCCTCCTGGGCGAGCACGACCACCCGCCTGGCCCGGTCGGTGAAACGCTCGAACATCCACATCGCCTTCCGTGCGCGCAACCCGCGTAGCAGGGTACGCCGGTCAGCGCTTCCGGGCGGCGTGGCGCTCGATCGCCAGGTCGACCAGGCGGGCGACCAGGTCGGGGTAGGCGAGGCCGGAGGCGGCCCAGAGCATGGGGAACATGCTCATGGGCGTGACCCCGGGGATGGTGTTGACCTCGTTGAGCAGGACCCGGCCGGTTGCCTCCTCGTAGAAGAAGTCGACCCTGGCCAAGCCCTCGCAGCCCAGCGCCTGGAAGGCGCGCAGCGACAGCTCCCGCACCCGGGCCCTGGCCGCGTCCGGGACCTGGGCGGGGATCTCCAGCTTCAGCGACTCGTCCAGGTACTTGGCCTCGAAGTCGTAGAACTCGTGGCTGGGGATGACCTCGCCGACCACGCTGGTCTCGGGGGCCTCGTTGCCGAGCACCCCGCACTCCAGCTCGCGAGCGACGATGCCCTGCTCGACAAGGGCCTTGCTGTCGTGGGCGAAGGCGGCGGCCAACCCGGCGGCCAGCTCGGCCGGCGTCTTGACCTTGGTGATGCCGATGGAGGAGCCGAGCCGCGACGGCTTGGTGAACACCGGGTAGGCCAGCCGCCCGGCCACCTCGGCGGCGACCCGCTCGGGATCGGCCCGCCAGTCCCGCTCGGGCACCACCAGATAGGGCGCCTGGGGCAGGCCGGCCTGGGCGAGCACGACCTTGGCCATGGCCTTGTCCATGGCCAGGGCGGAGGCCAGGACGCCGCCGCCGACGTAGGGCAGGTCGGCCAGCTCGAGCAGGCCCTGGACGGTGCCGTCCTCGCCGAAGGGGCCGTGCAGGATCGGGAACACCACGTCCACCTGGCCGACCCCCGCCGAGGCGCCTGCTGCCCCGGTGGAGCTGGCGAGGCGACCTCGGCCGGAGGGGCCTGGGTCGGGGCGCAGGGCCACCTCGGCGCCGGCCGCCTCGACCTCCGGCAGGGTGCCGTCGGAGGCGGCCAGCTCCAGCGGCGACCGGTCGGGCAGCAGCCACGCCCCCTGGCGGGTGATGGCGATCGGGACCACCTCGAAGCGGTCGGGGTCCAGCGCCTCCATCACCGAGCGGGCCGAGACCACCGAGATCTGGTGCTCGGCCGAGCGGCCGCCGTACAGGATGGCCAGGCGGATCCTGGGCATGACCTACGCCACCTCCAAGGCTTGGGTGAAGTCCTCGGCAAGGTCGACCCCGTCCTCCAGGCCGGCCGAGACCCGCACCATGCCCTCGCCGATGCCGGCCGCGGCCAGGGCGTCGGCGTCGAACTGGCGGTGCGTCGTCGACGCGGGGTGGGATACCAGCGTCTCGACCGTGCCCAGCGAGGCGGCCAGCGTGGCCACCCTGGTCGCCTCGATGAAGCGGCGGCCGGCGGCGCGGCCGCCTTCGAGGTCGAAGGAGAGCATGCCGGGGTCGCCGTCCAGCAGCTCGGCGGCCAGCCGGTAGGTCGGATGGTCGGGCAGGCCCGGCCAGTAGACGCGCGCCACCTTGGGGTGGGCGGCCAGCAGCTCGGCCAGCCGGCGGGCGTTGGCGCCGTGGCCACGCATGCGCAGGGCCAGCGTCTTGGTCCCCCGCAACACCAGCCAGGCGGCGAACGGGTCGGCCGAGGCGCCGAGCTCGATCATCGCCCGCCAGGCGACGGCGTGGTGCTCGGGCTCGGCGAACAGGGCGATCCCGCCGACCACGTCGCTGTGGCCGCCCAGGTACTTGGTGGCCGAGTGGACCACGACGGCCGCCCCGTGCTCCAGCGGCCGGCACAGGTAGGGCGAGGCCACGGTGTTGTCCACCACCAGGGGCAGCCCGGCCGCCGCGGCGGCCTCGGCGAGGGCCGGCAGGTCGGCGACGGTCATGGTCGGGTTGGCGACCGTCTCGGCGTAGATCGCCCGTGTGGTCGGGCGCAGGGCGGCGCGGACGGCGTCGGGGTCGCCGGCGTCGACGAAGCTGACCTCGATGCCGAAACGGGGGGCGGTGTGGGCGAGCAGCGAGTAGCTGCCGCCGTAGAGGTCGCGCTGGGCGACCAGGTGGTCGCCGGCCCCGGCCAGCGACAGCAGCACGGTGGCGATCGCGCCCATGCCCGAGGCGGCGGCCAGCCCCTCGGCCGCGCCCTCCAGGTCGGCGACGGTGGCCTCCAGCGCGGCCGTTGTCGGGTTCTCGTACCGGGTGTAGACGAACCCCTGGCGCGGCTGGCGCAGGGTGTGGGCGTAGTGCTCGGCGTCGTCGAAGGCGAAGGTCGAGGTCTGCCAGATCGGCGTGGCCAGCGGCCGCTCGGCCGGCAGCGGCAGGGAGCCGGCATGGATCGCCCGGGTGGCGAAGCCCTTAGCCATCGCTGTTCCTCCCCGTCCGGTCGGCTTCGGTCTGGCCGGCAGGCAGGGTATCAGCCGGGGGCTGGGCTCGAGCCCCCGACCCCCCGGCAGCGGCAGCCTCGGCCCGGGCCAGGACGCGGGCGCGGAAGCGGTTGCCCTGGGCGGCGCCGCGGACGCCGCGGACCACCGTCACCCGGCCGTCGCGGGCCACCAGCCGCGTGCGGCGAGCGGACACCTCAACGGCCGACAGCTGGTCGTAGCGGTAGCGGCGGGCCCCGCCCGGCCCGTGGAGCACGACCGCCTCGTCGTCCAGCTCGGCGGCCAGCACCCTGGCCCGCAGCAGGGCGACCACCAGGCTGAACACGGCGAGGACGGCCCACAGCAGGCTGGCCACCGAGAGGGAGGCGGCCGCGCCCGGGCTCGAATCCTCGGCCAGCAGCGAGCCGCCGAGCAGCGCCGAGGCCAACGCGGCCTCGACCAGGCCGCTGACCAGCGCATGGGTCACGCCGCCGGGCTGGAACCGCTCGGTCACGTCCGGCTGGCCGCCTTGCCCTGGTACCAGTCGGGCGGGCTCCAGCCAGCCCTGGCCTCCGCGACCAACCCGGCGATCGCCTCCATCACCCGGTCCTTGGCCTGGTTGATCTCGGTCAGGGAGGCGTCGGGCGTCAGGCCGAGGTCGATCGGCGGCCCGGCCCGCTCCACCACCCGGATCCCGCGCCGGAACGGCCCCAGCCTGCCCCGCGTGAACAGCAGATGGGCTCCCCACTGGCCCACCGGCACCACCGGCGCACCGGTGAGGGCGGCCAGGCGGGCGACCCCGTTCTTGGCCTTCATCGGCGAGAAGTCGGGGTTGCGGGTGGTGGTGCCCTCCGGGTAGATGGCGACCGCGGCGCCCTCGCGCATGGCCGCCACCGCCTCGACCAGGGCCTGGCCGGCCCCTCGGGTCTCCCGGTAGACCGGGATCTGCCCGGCCCCCCGCAGGATCCCGCCCAGCAGCGGATTGCGGTACAGCTCCGACTTGGCCAGGAAGCGGACCTGGCGGCCGGCCGCGTCGATGAACACCCCAAGGGACAGCGGGTCGAAGTAGGAGACATGGTTGGCGGCGATGATCACCGGGCCCTGCCGGGGGATGTTGAGCAGGCCCTGGCAGTCGAGCCGCACCCAGAAACGGATCACCGGCGGCACGACGGCCTTGGCCAGGGTGTACACGGGATAACGTCGGCGGGCCATGTCGGCGCATAGTACCGTTGCCGGCGATGCCTGTTCCGCTTGTCCCGGTGAAGGCCCTTGCCCAGGCGAAGGGCCGGCTGGCCCCCCTGCTGGCGCCGCTGCAGCGGCGCCTGCTCGCCATCGCCATGTTCGAGGACGTGGTCGCCGCCCTGCAGGCGGTCCCGGCCCTTGACGCCCCGGTGGTGGTCTCCCCCGACCGTGAGGTGTGGCGGCGGGCCGACGCCATGGGCTGCCGCGTGGTCGAGGAACCTCCGGGCGCCCACGACCTCAACGGCGCCCTCGCCGCGGCAGCGGCCAGCCTGCGCGGCCGGGACCCGTTGCTGGTGGTGGCGGCCGACCTGCCGCTGGCCTCGGCGGCTGGGCTGGAACGGGTGCTGGAGGCCGCGCGGGCGCCGGTCGCGGTGGTCCCGAGCCACCACGGCGACGGCACCAACGTGCTCGCCTGGCGCGACCCGGCGTCGTTCGCGCCCAGCTTCGGCCCGGACTCCGCCGCCCGCCACCTGACCGTACCCGGCGCCGTGCGGGTCGACGAGCCGGGGCTGGCCCTGGACGTCGACACCGCCGACGACCTCCGCCTGGTCGCCGAGCGCCTCGACCCGGCATTGGTGACCGCCCGCCGCTTGCGCGACCTCGGTATGCTCAGCCAGCGATCGGATCGACCGGAGGAGGCGTGATGCTGCAGGGCACCGTGAAGAGCTTCGACCCGCAGACCAAGGCGGCGGTCGTGCTCACCGACGGCCGCGTCGAGTACGACGTCCCGCCGGAGGCGTTCCGTGGCTCGGGCCTGCGCAAGCTCACCCTCGGCCAGCGGGTGAAGTTCCGGGTCGAGGGTGAGGGAGACGGCGCCCGCGTCACCTACGTCAACATCCTCACCCTGCCCGACCCCGTCTGAGAGGGAAAGCACCGAGGCCCCGCCGGAGCGGGGCCTCGTCGCTGTTGCGGGTGCCTACTTCTTCTTGCCGCTCTTGGCCTTGCCACGGGAGGCCTTGACGGCGGCCTTGGGGGCGCTGTTCCTGGACGCGGACGCCCTCGAGGCGCTGGCCTTGGGCGCCGCCGCCCTGGAGGTGCTGGCCCTGGACGTGCTCGCCCTGGAGGTGCTGGCCACCCTGGAGGTGCTGGCCTTGGCGATGGACTTGACCGGCGTGAGCTTGGGCGCGGTCGCCCGGCCGCTCACGATGTCCTTGAAGCCCTGCCCGGCCCGGAACCGCGGGACCTTGGTGGCCTTCACCTTGACCGGCGCGCCGCTGCGCGGGTTGCGGGCGGTGCGGGCCTTGCGGTCCTGCCGCTCGAAGGTCCCGAAGCCGACCAGCGAAACGCGGTCGCCCTTCTTGACGGCGACCTGGGTGTGCTGGATCAGGCTGCCGAGCACCCTGTCGACGTCGGTACGCGACACCGAGGTGTGCTTCTGAATCGCGTCGACGAGTTCCTTGCGGTTCAACTGCGCCTCCTTGCTTGAGGGGAATTCCCCCGTCGGACCGGACCCCCATTAGCCCCGTCCCCCTTCGGCCGAGCATCGTAAAGACGCCGATATGAAAGGTCAACAACCTTCGACCATCGTCAATCCGTTGCGGCACAACGGCATCATCGGCTCGCGCCCGGTGCAGGTGAAGTGATCTCCTTTGGTGGCAAGGGATTTACGCCGGCGACGCTAGAGCGTCTCGTCGGAAAGCTTGGCATTTGTCCAGGTCCGGCGCTGATCCTTGTCAGTGGGGCCGGCATATGAAATCCTGGCCGTAACGTTGAAGTGCTCAAGTATTCGGACAGCGGTGGCGGGGAGCTGGCGATGACGGTGAAGGCTCGGGCCGGTGCGCCACCACGAAGCTCGCCGGTGGCCCGGGAGATCTGGGAGCTGCTCATCGAGCTGTCGATGTCGCGGATGCGCGAGCGCTTCCTGACAGCCATCACCGAGCTCGGCCTCTCCTACCCGCAGGCCCACGCCATCAAGGTGCTGCGCCCTGGACACCCGATCGCCATGCGGGAGCTGGCCGACGGGCTCCACTGCGACCCCTCCAACATCACCGGGATCGTCGACCGCCTCGGCGACCGGGGCCTGGTCGAGCGCGGTTCGGCCCCCGGCGACCGGCGCGTCAAGAACCTGATGCTGACCGAGGAGGGCACGGCCCTGCGAATGCGCTTGCTCGACCGCCTGTCCGAGCCGCCTCCGGGCCTGGACGAGCTCTCCGCCGACGAGCAGCGCCAGCTCCGCGATCTCCTGCGCCGCGCCCTGCTCGACCGCTAGCGGCGCGCGCCAGTCCCGGTCGGTCCAACGAGAGGACCAACCCATGGACGTCCTGATCGGTGTCGCCTGGCCGTATGCTTCCGGGCCGCGCCACCTCGGCCACCTGGCCGGAGCCTACCTGCCCGCCGACGTCGCCGCCCGCCACCACCGGCTGGCCGGCGACCGGGTCCTGCTGGTGTCCGGGTCCGACCAGCACGGCACCCCCATCACGGTCGCCGCCGAGCGGGCCGGCCTGTCACCGAAGGCCCTCGCCGACCGCGAGCACGAGCGCATCGCGGCGACCTTCGCCCGCGTCGGCATCTCCTTCGATCACTACACCAGGACCGCGACCCCGTCGCACCGGGCGGTGGTGCAGGACCTGTTCTCGCGCCTGTACGAGCGCGGGCTGGTCCTGGAGGCCACCCAGCCGGCCGCCTGGTGCGGGCGCGAGCGTCGCTCCCTGCCCGACCGCTATGTCGAAGGAACCTGCCCGTCCTGCGGCGCGCCCGGAGCCCGTGGCGACCAGTGCGACACCTGCAGCCGGACCCTCGACCCGGACGAGCTGGGTTCGCCGCGCTGCCGCCGTTGCGGCGGACGGGCCGAGCTGCGCCCCCTGCGCCAGCTCTTCCTCTGCCTCGACCGCCTGCAGCCGGCGGTCGAGCGGTATGTCGGCGCCCGCGAGGCAGGCTGGCGGCCATTCGTCGCCGCCGAGGCCCGCGGCTGGCTCCGGGCGGGCCTGCGCCCCCGGGCGATCACCCGTGACCTGGACTGGGGCGTGCCCGTGCCGCTGGCAGGCTGGGACGACCGCCGCCTGTACGTGTGGTTCGACGCGGTCATCGGCTACCTGTCGGCGTCGGTGGAGTGGGCCCGGCTCCACGGCGACCCGGACGCCTGGCGGCGCTGGTGGCAGGGGCCGGCCGCCCGCCACCGCTACTTCGTCGGCAAGGACAACATCTGGTTCCACACCGTGTGGTGGCCGGCCATCCTGCTCGGGTCCGGCCAGGGTCTGCACCCGCCCGACGAGGTGGTCGCCAACCACCACCTCACCCTCGCCGGCGGCAAGCTGTCGGCCAGCCGCGGCCACGGCCCGTCGATCGACCAGAGCATCGATCGCGTCGGCGTGGACCCGCTGCGCCACGCCCTGTGCGCGCTCGGCCCCGAGACCGACGACACGGAGCTGGCCTGGGCCAAGGTCGAGGAGCTCACCGCCACCGGGCTGCTGGGCGCGATCGCCGGCCCACCCCACCGGGTGGCCACCCTGCTGTGGCGCCGCTTCGGCGGCCGGGTCGACCCGGCCGCGTGGGCGGCGGCCGAGCCCGAGCGGGCCCAGGCCGCCGCCGCGCTGGCCGAGGTCGGCACCGCCATCGCCGGCGCCGAGCTGCGCCGTGCCCTCCAGGTGGTGCACGGGCTTGGTCGCACGGTCAACCGCCGCCTCGCCGCCACCGAGCCCTGGCGGCTCCCCGACCCGGTCGCCCACCGGGAGCTGACCCGTCTGGTGCCGTTCCTGGACGCCATCGGGGTGGCGGCCTGGCCGTTCGTCCCCGACACCGCGGGACGGGTCCGCGCCCTCCTCGGCCGCCCCCCGACCCCGACCCGGTGGGCCCTCGACGGTGGGATCCCGCCGGCGGCCGCGGGACCGCCGATCAGGCCCTTGCCGTAACCCCAGATCCAGGAGGGCGAGCTCCGACTCCACCCGCCGCCATGCATGCGCGCCGGCGAGCAGGACGGCGGGTGCGCCGGGCGGGTGGGAGCTCGTCGACGGCGACCCAGGTGTGCTCCTCCCCCACCGGCCTCCCCTTGTCAGCCGCAGCCTCGGCCCCCACGATCGTAACCCCTGGCGTGGAGGCCACGGCTCCGGGGACAATGCCGCCGCTACGGAAGGAGCTCCGCGTTGCGTATCGAGTCGTCGGTCACCTCGCTCTCGTGGATCCCGCTCGGGGCGATGGAAGGCGCCGGGACCGAGCTGGCGTTCCGCCTCGGCATCGCCCATTACGACCCGCCGCCGCCGGACGTGCTGGAAAGTCTGGAGGCGCTCAAGGCGGCCGACCGCTTCCGGTTCGCCAACGAGCTGCGGGCCTGGATCGAGGTCGAGGACGGCCGCATCGTCGGCCACGGCCACGCCGGCGGCGGCCACATCGGCAGCACCACCCTGCGCCTGGGCTCCCGCGACCTGACCTTCGCCGCCATGGCGTTCCCGGACCTGCGCCCGCGCCCCGAGCTCGGCCGCGGCTGGGCCCGGTTCGTGCAGTCGGCCGGCGGCCGCACCGGCGCACCGGCGCCGCGGCGCATCCGCCGGCCACCGTTCGTCCAGCTGGTCGCCCCGGCCGCCTGGTCGACGCTGGCCCTCACCATCCACGCCGACGGACGGGCCACCTACGAGGTCGTCGGGGCAAGCCCGTTCCCCCGGCACTGGATCTACGACCACGCCGGCAAGCTGGTCGCCAAGACCGGCCGGATCGACTTCGACCGCTGGTTCCGGGAGACCGAGCTGCAGCGCACCCCGTGGGGTGACGAGGACGCGCCGGCCCTGGTCGTGGCCGCAGAGAGCGCCCTGGAGCGGCGGCTGTCGGTGGCCATCATCGACGGCAACCCCGTGTTCCGGCGGCTGGAGGCGGGGCAGACCCTGGTCGCGCAGGGCGATGTCGGCAGCGACGTCTACCTCCTGTTCGACGGCGTGCTCATGGTCGAGATCGACGGCAGCCCGGTGACCGAGCTCGGGCCGGGGGCCGTCGTCGGTGAGATGGCGCTGCTGGAGGGGGGAAGACGCACGGCGACCCTGCGCGCGGTGACGCCCTGCCGGATCGCGGTGGTCGCCGGCCACCAGCTCGACAGGGACGCGCTCGCGGAGGTGGCACGCGGCCGCCGCGAGCCGGACGGCTAGCCGTGGCCGCGGCCGTCCCCCGGCGGGCGTCGCTGCGTGTCGCCGTCTGGACCTTCCACCTGGTCCTGCCAGTACTCGGGCTGTGGCTGCTGATCGCCCAGCCCCATTTCGACGTCACCTGGGAGCATCACGCCGGCCACTTCGGGCTGGTGGTGGCCGTGGCCGCCGTCAACGTCGCCCTGGGCGTGCGCATGAGCGAGGTGGCACGGCGGCGGGCCGACGCCCGCCTGTTCCTGGTGTCGCTGGTGTTCCTGTCCAGCGCCGGCTTCCTGCTCCTGCACGCCCTTGCCACACCCCAGGTCCTGCTCACCGGGCGCAACGCCGGGTTCGCCATCGCCACCCCGGTCGGCCTGCTGCTGGCGGCCGTGTTCGCCGCCGTGTCGGCCATCGAGCTGACCCCGGAGCGGGCCGAGGCCGTGCTCCGCCGCCAGGCCCTGCTGCGGGGCGGGCTGGCGCTGGTGATGATCGGCTGGGCGGTCGTCTCCCTGCTCGGGCTGCCCCCGCTGGACGCCCCCCTGGCCGAAGAGGCCAGCCGAGGACCGCTGACGGCCATGGCCGCGGCAGGGGTCGCCCTGTACGTGCTCGCCGCCGCCCGCTACTGGCGGCTGCACCGGCGCCGGCCATCGGTCGTGCTGATCGCCATCCTCACCGCCTTCGCCCTGCTCGCCGAGGCCATGGTCGCGGTCGTCGTGGCCCGCAACTGGCACGCCTCCTGGTGGGAATGGCATCTGCTGATGGCCTTCGCCTTCGCCTTCGTCTACTACAGCGTCCACGTCCAGTACGCCCGCGAGGGCTCCTGGTCGAGCCTGTTCCACGGCATCTACCTGCAGGAGACCATCGGGGAGATCCGCCGCGAGCACGCCGCCGCCCTCGAGGCGCTGGTGGAGGCCATCCAGCGGCCGGCGGGGGACGGCGGCACCCGGCCCATCGGCCGGGTGGTGGCCGACCTGGCCGACCGCTTCGACCTGACCGAAGGGCAGGCCCAGGTGCTCGAGCAGGCCGCCCAGGCCCTGGTGGCCGAGCGCGAGCAGATCCAGCGCCTGCGCGGCCTGGTCGCGGTCGGCGCCGAGGCGCGGGTGATCGTCGACGAGCGCCGGCTGCTGGAGCGCGGGGTCGAGCTGACCGGCGAGGCCCTGCGGCCCGACGCGCTCCGGGTCGGCCTGGTCGAGGGCGAGCAGCTCGTCTTCCCGGCGTCGATGCGGGCCGGGAGCTGGCCGGAGCGGCCGTCCAACGATGGCGACCCGGCCGCGGCCTCGCTGCGCTCGCTGGAGCCGGTCGAGGAGCCGGACGGCACCGGCGGCCGGCTGGTCCTGCCGCTGACCGTCAAGGACCGCCCGGCCGGGGTCCTGGAGGTGCGCCGGGCCGAGGGCGGCTTCGCCGAACGGGACCGGTGGCTGCTGCGGGCGCTGGCCAGCCAGCTGTCCATCGGGCTGGAGAACGCCCGCCTGTACCGGCAGCTCGACGGGCTGTTCCGCCAGTACATGTCGCCCGACGTCGCCACCGCCCTGCTCGCCGACCCGACCCAGGCCGCCCTTGGCGGCGACCTGGCCGAGGTCACGGTGCTGTTCGCCGACCTGCGCGGGTTCACGCCGTTCTCCGAGAAGACCTCCCCCGACCGAGTGGTGGCCATGCTCAACCAGTACTTCGGACAGGCCGTCCCGGTGCTGCTGGCCAATGGGGGCACGGTGGTCCAGTTCGTCGGCGACGCGGTCATGGCCCTGTTCAACGCGCCGGCCCGCCAGCCCGACCATGCCCTGCGCGCGGCCAGGGCCGCCCTTGGCATGCAGGAGGTGATCGAGGCGCTGGCCGAGCGCGAGCCGGACTGGCCTCGCTTCCGGGTCGGGGTCAACACCGGCCCGGCCCTGATCGGCAACATCGGCAGCGACGAGTTCCGCAACTTCACCGCCATCGGCGACACCGTCAACCTGGCCGCCCGCCTGGAGCAGGAGGTGGCCGAGGCCGGCCAGGTGGTGCTCGGCCCGGCCACCCACACCGCCATCGCCGACCTGGCGGTAGCCCGGCGCCTCGAACCGATCGAGATCAAGGGCAAGCGCCACCCGGTCGCCCCCTGGGTCCTGGAGAGGCTCAGGGACGACCCATCGGCGGGGGCCGCCGGGACCAGCCCGGAGGTCGAGCGCCGCAAGCCTTGACCGGCGCAGGGTCTCGACCCCGCGCTCCCCCGGCTGGCCGAACCAGCAGAGCAGCTCCTCCAGGACTCGTCGACGCGCGCCTGGGGCTGCGGCAGGCCGCCGGGGGAGCTATCGTGCCACCTGACTGACCGGTAGTCGAGCCCACCTGCAGTGGAGGGTCCCATGCGTGGCCTCCCCCGTCGTGTCGTGATCACCGCCGCCGCCGGCCTCGCCCTGGCCCTGGTCGCGGGCTGCGGGTCGAGCCTGGAGGAGCAGCAGCAGGGCACCGGGAACGGCCCGGTCAAGGTGGGGCTGCTGGTGCCCAAGTCCGGCGTGTACGCGCCGCTGGGCAGGGACATGGAGAACGGCTTCCGGATGTACCTGGACGCCTCGGGCGGC
Organism: Actinomycetes bacterium; assembly: GCA_036003705.1. Taxonomy (GTDB): domain Bacteria; phylum Actinomycetota; class CALGFH01; order CALGFH01; family CALGFH01; genus CALGFH01. Next base: position 13,078 of record DASYSE010000039.1, read on the forward strand.
AAGCTCGGCGGGCGGACGGTCGAGATGGTGGTGGCCGACGAGGGCGGCGGGCCGGAGACGGGCGTGCCCGCGGCCCAGAAGCTGGTCCAGCAGGACAGGGTCACCACCCTGGTCGGCATCGTGAACTCGGCGGTGGCGCTGGGCGTGCGCGACCTGGTCACCGACGCCAGGATCCCGCTGATCGTGGCCAACGCCGGGGCCAACGCCATCACAGGCGAGCAGCGCTCCGACTACGTGTGGCGGACCTCGTTCGCCAACGGCGAGGTCGCCGCCGCCCTCGGCGCGTACGTGGCCGGCCAGGTCAAGGGCGGCAAGGTGTTCATGGCCGCCCCCGACTACACCGCCGGCAAGGAGGCCACGGCCGGCTTCCAGGAGGCGTTCGAGGCCGCCGGCGGCTCGGTGGCCGGCACCGAGCTCACCCCCTTCGGCACGACCACCAACTTCCAGCCCTACCTGGCCCGGATCCAGCGGTCGGGGGCCAAGGCGGTGTACTGCTTCTATGCCGGTGCCGAGGCGGTCGCCTTCGTCAAGCAGTACCAGCAGTTCGGCCTTGCATCCAAGATCCCGCTCTACTGCAGCGGGTTCGTCACCGAGGGTGGCGTGCTCAAGGCCCAGGGCGACGCCGCCCTCGGCATCCAGGGCTCGCTGCACTACTCCGACCAGCTCGACAACCCCACCAACCAGAGGTTCGTCGCCGACTACACCTCCAAGTACGGCGACGGCCCGACGGTGTACGCGGTGCAGGCCTACGACGCGGCCGCCGTGCTCGACCAGGCGCTGGCCAAGGGCACCGGGGGCGATGCCATCGTCGAAGGCCTCAAAGGCATCGGGGAGATCGACAGCCCGCGTGGTCCCTGGCGCTTCGACGACGGCCACGGGCCCGACCAGATCTACTACCTGCGCACCACCGAGGAGCAGGGGGGCAGGATCGTCAACGCCGTGGTGCGGCCGCTCACCGGTTCCTGACCCGTGCCGGCCTGGCGAGAGCTCCAGTCAAGTATCCGGGCGTACGGCATGTACGTGGCCGCTGTGGGCGACGCGCAGGCCTCCACGCCGGCACGGATGGCTTCGGCGCGGCATGCGGCGCCGGTTACATGACCGCTGTTCTCGGCGACAACCTCGTCACCATCGTCGACGGCGTCGCCTTCGGCGTGCTGCTGTTCACCATCGCCGTCGGTCTGTCGCTGGTCTTCGGGATCATGGACGTGCTGAACCTGGCCCACGGGGCGCTGTACCTGGTCGGCGCGTACCTGGCAGACCAGTTCGCCGGCGACGGCCAGGCCGGGATCGGGGGCTTCCTGGTCGCCGGGCTGGCCGCGACGGTGGTGGGTGCGGCCGCCGGGGCGGGGCTGGCCGTGATGACCCGGCCGCTGGCCCGGCGTGGCCACCTCGACCAGGCGCTGCTGACCCTCGGCGTCGCCCTGATCGTCGGCGATCTGCTGTCGGCCCGGTTCGGCAACGACGTCCAGTCGGTCCCGCCGCCCCGGTTCCTGGCCGGCAGCGTCAGCCTGGCCGGGCGCGACTACCCGAGCTACCGGCTGGCCGTGATCGTCGCCGGGCTGCTGCTGGCCGTGATCGTCTACCTGCTGGTGGAGCGGAGCCGGGTGGGGGCGCTGGTCAGGGCGACGGTGGCCGACGCCCCGATGGTCCGGGCGATGGGCGTCGACACCGGCAGGCTGGTGATGGCGGTGTTCGCCTTCGGGGTGATGCTGGCCTGCCTCGGCGGGGTGCTGGGGGCGCCGGTCCTCGGTGCCTACCCCGGCCTGGACGAGCGGGTCCTGATCCTGGGGCTGGTGGTGGTCGTCCTCGGCGGGCTCGGGTCGGTCGGGGGCGCGTTCCTCGGCGCCATGGTCATCGGCCAGGTCGAGGTGCTGGGGGTGTCGCTGCTGCCGCAGTACGCCAGCTTCCTGGTCTTCGGGACGATGGCCCTGGTGCTGCTGGCTCGCCCGGCCGGCATCCTCGGCCGGGCGGGGAAGCTCGGGTGAGGAGGGTCGCCGCCGGGGCGGCGCTTGGGCTGCTGGCGGTCGTGCCCCTGCTGGTGTCGTCCAACGTCGCCGACATGCTGAGCCGGGTGCTGGCCTTCGCCCTGCTGGCGCTCGGCCTGGATCTGCTGGCCGGGATCGGCGGGCTGCCGTCGCTCGGCCAGGCGGCGCCGTTCGGGGTCGGCGCCTATACGGCCGCCCTGCTGGCCAAGCACGCGACCACCGTGGCGCCGCTGCAGCTGCTGGCCGCGACCGCCGCCGGCGCGGCCCTGTCGGCGGCGGTGGGCTGGCTGCTGGTGCGGTCCCGCGGCACCTACTTCCTGATGCTGACCCTGGCCGTCGGGGAGATCGTCCACGAGCTGGCCGACCGCTGGGAGGGTGTCACCGGCGGCACCAATGGGCTCGCCGGGATCCCGGCCATCACCCTTGTCCCAGGGGGCGCGCCGGTCCGGCTGGCCGGGGTGCGCTACTGGTACGTCCTGGCGGCCGTGCTGGTCTGCGGGGCCGCCCTGGTGACGGTGTCGCGCAGCGCCTTCGGTCGGACCCTGCGCGGCGTCCGCGACAACGAGGAGCGGATGCGGTCGCTCGGCTACCGGACCTTCCTGCCCAAGTATGCGGTGTTCTGCATCGCCGGGGCGGCCGCCGGGGCCGGCGGGGCGCTGTGGGTCGCCCGGGCCCGCTTCGTCTCCCCCGCCGACCTCGGCTTCGAGGTCTCGGCCATGGCCCTGCTGGCGGTGGTGATCGGCGGGCGGGGCAGCCTGTGGGGGGCCGCGCTCGGCGCCGCCGTGGTCGTGCTGGTGCGCGAGGAGCTCTCCCCCCAGCTCGGCGGCCGCGGGCCGCTGGTGCTCGGCCTGGTGTTCGTGGCCGCCGTCTACCTGCTGCCCCGGGGCTTCGCCGGGACCCGGCTGCGGTGGCCCTCCTCACCGGGGGACCACCCCGGCGGTCCCCCAGACCCCGCCGGCCGCCGCGGGACGGCCGCGACGTGACCGGCCTGCTGGAGACGACGGGGCTGACCAGGCGCTACGGCTCGCTGGTGGCCCTGGACGGGGTCTCGCTGTCGGTCGCCGCCGGGGCCCGCCACGCCGTCATCGGGCCCAACGGCGCCGGCAAGTCGACCCTGTTCGCGCTGGTCACCGGGGGCCTCCGCCCGACCGCGGGCCGGGTCGTGTTCGACGGTCAGGACGTGACCCGCCGGCCCGACCACGCACGGGCCAGGGCCGGCATGGGCAAGACCTTCCAGCATTCCAGCCTGTTCACCTCCCTGCCGGTGCTCGACAACGTCGCCCTGGCCACCCAGCTCGCGGCCGGCCGGGGGATGGCGATGCTTCGGCCGGCCCGCAGGCAGGTGGCGGTCCAGGAGCAGGCCATGCGCCAGCTGGAGCAGGTCGGGCTGGCGGGGCGGGCGGCGACCCCGGCGGCGGCCCTGTCGCACGGGGAGCGGCGCCAGCTCGAGGTCGCGCTGGCCCTGGCCGGCTCGCCCAAGCTGCTGCTGCTGGACGAGCCGACGGCCGGCATGTCGGCCGCCGACTCCTCCCGCTTCGCCGAGCTGGTGGAGTCGCTCGGGGCGGCGGTCACGGTGCTGATCATCGAGCACGACCTGGACGTGGTGTTCCGCCTGGCCACCCGGGTGACCGTGCTGCACCTGGGCCGGGTCCTGGCCGACGGCGCCCCCGACGAGATCAGGGCCGACGAGACGGTCCAGCGGGCCTACCTGGGCGACGCCGCCCTCGACGACCTGTTCTTCGAGGCCGCCCCGTGACCGCGCTGCTGGAGGTTCGGGGGCTGCGCGCAGGCTACGCCGGCAGCGCGGTCCTGCACGGCGTCGACCTGACGCTCCGCGAGGGCCAGGCGGTCGCCCTGCTGGGCCGCAACGGGGTCGGCAAGTCGACCTTCCTGTCGGCGGTCATGGGCCTGCTGCGGCCGAGCGCGGGGAGCGTGCGGCTCCGGGGGCGGGAGCTGGCTGGCCGGCCGGCCAACCTGGTGGCCAGGGCCGGCGTGGCGCTCGTGCCCCAGGGCCGGCGGGTGTTCGCCGACCTCACCGTCGAGCAGAACCTCCAGGTGGCGGCCGGCCGCCGCAGCGCCGGCCCGTGGACGCCGCAGCGGGTGTACCAGGTCCTGCCCCAGCTGGCCGAGCGGCGCCGCCACCGCGCCGACCAGCTCTCCGGGGGCGAGCAGCAGATGCTGGCCATCGCCAGGGCGCTGCTGCTCAACCCGAGGCTGCTGCTGCTCGACGAGCCATCCGACGGCCTCGCCCCCGCGGTGGTCGCCATGGTCGGCCAGCTGCTCGGCGAGCTGCGCGACCGGGGGCTGTCGGTGCTGCTGGTCGAGCAGGACCTCAGGTCGGCGTTCGCGGTGGCCGACGAGGTCGCGGTGATGCGCAAGGGCGAGATCGTGCACCGGGCGCCGACGCTCGAGTTCCGCTCCGACGCCGCCCTCGCCGCCCGGCTGCTCGGCGTCTAGCCGGCCGCGGAGGCTGTGGACCGCGGTACGCGCAGCGCGTCGGTCGGCTCCGACGCCGACCTCGCCGCCCGGCCACTCGGCGTCCAGCAAGCGGACCCGGGCGTGGGGCTACTTCGGAGCCATCCGGATGGCTCCGTCGAGGCGGATGACCTCGCCGTTGAGCATCCGGTTCTCGACGATGTGGCGCACCAGGGCCGCGTACTCCTCCGGCCGGCCGAGCCGCGACGGGAACGGCACCTGGGCGCCGAGCGACGCCCGCACCTGGTCGGGCATCGCGGCCAGCATCGGGGTGTCGAAGATGCCGGGCGCGACCGTCACCACCCGGATGCCCTGGCGGGCCAGCTCGCGGGCGATCGGCAGGGTCATGCCGGCCACCCCGGCCTTGGAGGCGGCGTAGGCGGCCTGGCCGATCTGGCCGTCGAAGGCGGCAACCGACGCGGTGTTGACGATCACGCCCCGCTCGCCGTCGTCCAGCGGGTCGTTGCCGGCCATGGCCTCGGCGGCCAGCCGGGTGACGTTGAACGTGCCGACCAGGTTGACCTGGATCGCGGTCACGAACCTGGCCAGCGAGTGCGGGCCGTCGCGGCCGAGGACCCGCTCGGCGGAGGCGATCCCGGCGCAGCTGACCGCGACGTGCAGGCTTCCGCCGATGTCGACGGCCGCGGCCACGGCGTCGCGCACGCTGGCCTCGTCGGTGACGTCGGTGGGCACGAACCGGGCTCGCTCCCCCAGCGCTTCGGCCACGGTGACGCCCCGCTCCCGGTCGACGTCGGCCAGCACGACCGACCCGCCCTCGGAGACGACCATCCTGGCGGTGGCGGCTCCCAGCCCGGATCCGCTCCCGGTGACCAGCACCGTCCTGCCCGCGATCTCCACCCTGCCCGCTCCTCTCCTCGGCCGAGAGGGGCACCGTACGACAACCGCGTCCCAGGACGCGACGGCGGGGGCAGCCGCTCTGGTGGGGCCGACCCCGACGATCGGGCGGCAGGGCCGGAGCTCAGCCCGAGAAGACCAGCCAGTCGGGCTGGTTGCCCGGCTTCCACTTCAGGCTGCAGCCCATGCTCGGCCGGTGCGGCTCGGGCACCGGCTCGCCCCGCAGGACGAGGTCGAGGGCCTGGCGTAGCAGCTCGCCGCTGACGGGCCGGCCGTTGCGTGGCGTGCTGTCGTCGAAGGCGCCCCGGTAGGCGAGCCTGCCGTCGGCGTCGTACAGGAACAGGTCGGGGGTGCACATCGCCCGGAAGGCGGCCGCGGCCCGCTGCTCGTCGTCGACCAGGTAGGGGAAGGCGAAGCCGGCCCGCCGAGCCTGGCTGGCCAGCCCGTCGGGGCCGTCGTCGGGGTAGGCGTCGATGTCGTTGCTGCAGACCCCCACCGCGGCCAGGCCACGTTCGGCGTATTCGGCGACGATGGCCCCGAGCGCCCGTTCGACGTGGCGGACATAGGGGCAGTGGTTGCACAGGAACATCACCAGCAGCGCGGGCCCGTCGAGGTCGGAACGGGCCACCCGTTGCCCGGTGATCGACGGCAGCTCGAAGTCGGGTGCGGGGGTGCCGAGCGGCACCATCAGCGAGGAAACAGCCATGATCGGTTCTCCTGTGCGCCTGGCTTCCGGTTCGCCCGGGGCGGTCCCACGCTAGCGGACATGGCCGATCGCTTCAGGCCGGCGGACAGGGGAGCGTTCAGCTCGCGCCCATCCTGGGTACCGACGACGGCCAGGCGGGAGGTGGACGGTGCCGGAACCAGGGAGCCACGACGCGATGGTGCCCGCGCTGCCTGCACCCGGCTGGCGAGGCCGCGACCTGTCCCCGGTGCGGGCTGAGGCCGACCCCGTTCCGGCGTGACAGCATCAGCGGCACATCACCGCTGCGACGCCGAGGAGGACCGTGGCCGATCCCCAGGTGCGGCCCGGCGCACGGCCGGACAGGCGCCGGCTGGCCGTCCGGGTCCTGCTGGCGGTCACGGTGCTCGCCGTCGTCTACGTCGGGCTGTTGCCCAGGCTGGTCGACGTGGGCCAGGTGTGGGCGACCCTGCGGGCGATGACCTGGCTGGAGGTGGCGACGCTGGTCGCGGCGGCGGCCTGGAACCTTGGCTCCTACCTGCTGCCGCAGCTGGTCGCCCTGCCCGGCCTGACCCCGCGGCAGGCGTTCCTTGAGAGCCACGCCTCGACCGCGGTCGGGAACCTGCTGCCGGCGGGCCAGGCGGTCGGGCCGGGCGTGACCTACCGCTTCTACTCCTCCTACGGGTTCGGGCGGGCCGAGATCGTGCTGTCGCTGCTGGTGCAGGGAGTGTGGAACAACTTCGTGAAGCTGGGCATGCCGCTCGTCGCCCTCGGCCTGCTGGTGGCCTCCGGCGATGCCGCCGGCGAGCTGGCCCCGGCGGCCGTGGTCGGGGTGGCGGTGTTCCTGCTGGCCCTGTTCGGCTTCGCGTTCGGCCTGTCCAGCGAGCATCGGGCCGCTCGGCTCGGCGGGGCGTTGGCCGCCGTGGCGTCGACGCTGCGGCGGTTGGTCGGCCGGCCCGGCCAGCCGCGCTGGGACGAGGGCGCGGTCGCCTTCCGCAGCCAGGCGATCTCGCTGCTGCGCCGCCGCTGGCACTGGCTCACCCTCTCCACCCTGGTCAGTCACCTGTCGCTGTTCCTGGTGCTGTTGCTGGCCCTCCGGCATGTCGGGGTCGCCGGGTCGGCGGTGAGCTGGGTCGAGGCGCTGGCCGCGTTCGCGCTGGTCCGGCTGCTATCGGCCTTCCCGATCACCCCCGGCGGATTGGGCGTGGTCGAGCTCGGCCTGGCCGCGGCGCTGGTGCTGGCCGGGGGCGAGGAGGCCCCGGTGGTGGCGGCGGTGCTGGTGTTCCGGGTGCTGACCTTCCTGCTGCCGATCCCGATCGGTGCCTTCACCTGGTGGCGCTGGCGCCGGACCGAGGGGCGGCTCGCGGCCCCCGCCGGCGCCGCCGGTTGACCGGCAGCCCCAACCGGCCGGCGACGGCCTCCGACTGTCACAGGGGGCGGATACGCTCGTACCTGACACTCTCCCCTTCCCCGAGGACGGAGCCCTGTGAGCACCATCTCCGAGGTCCGGCAGCCGCCGGCCACCTCCGAACACGACCTCGTCGAACTGTCGCGCCGCTTCCCCGACGGCTTCGTCGAACGCAAGGACGGCAGCAACTACGTCGCCCACCACGTCGTCAACCAGCGACTGCTCAGCATCGTCGGCCCGTTCGACTTCGAGCTGGTCGAGGTCATCCGGGGCGACATGCCCGCGGTGCCCGCCGATCCCCATGCCAGGAGCCGAAGGGGCAAGGCCGGCTCGCCGGCCCTCCGCAACGTCGTTGTCGGTGGCATCTGGCGGCTGACCTGCACGATCGACGGTCGCCAGGTACACGTCGAGGAGGTCGGCGACGTCGGCGACGTGCACAACTGGCCCCACGACGGCGCCCGCCTCAAGGATGCCGCCTCCGACGCCCTCAAGCGTTGCGCCATGCGCTTCGGTCTCGGCCTGCACCTGTGGGCGCAGGAGCACTACTTCCTCGACCATCAGCTCCAGGCGCAGGCTCCGGCAGGGTAGCCAACCCGTCACCCCGTCTCGGTCTCGGCACGGTTCCGGCGCCCCGGGGCCACCGGTGGGCTCCGGGCATCGCGGGGATGCCTTCGATTGTCCGCATTGCAGCAACTGAGGTTCCTGCGTTGTCCCGGTCTCCGGGTAGGCTCTCGCACCATGCTGATCGAACCAATCGCCACCGAGGAATCGGGCGCTCCGGTCACAGATCCGCGGAGCGACAACGGGCAGGCGCATGCCGTCGCGGCCTCGACCCCGGCAGCTCCATTGCAGACCCAGCAGGGGCAGGCCGCCGGCCCGCTGCCCGCCGCCGAGGTGCGGGCGTTCCATGAGCGGCTGGTGGAGCCTGGCGAGCGGGACCGGCTGCGGGCGTTGCTGGTGGCGACGACCGAGCGGGCCGACCGGCACTTGGCGATTCTGTCGGCGATGGTGACGGCGCGGGCGGCGTACCAGCCGCAGCAACGGACCGAGGAGCTGCTGGCGATGCTTCCGGCAGCCGAACTGGAGCTGGACTTCGACCGTCTGGTCGACGCGCTGGACGCGCTCAAGGCGATGGGGTGCGTGGACTGGGCTCCCGACACACGGCACGTGACCCGCAAAGAGGACATGTACCGGCGGCGAGCGCAGTGGTACCTGACGTCGGTTGGCGTGGCGGCCCACGACGCGGCGCAGGCGGTGCTCGCGGCGGTCGAGACGGCGGGAGGCTTGCGGGCGCGGCTGTTCGAGGGGATGGGACGCAACCTCGAGCTGCTGTTGGCGGCGGTCCGGGCGGGGGACGCCGCCGGCGTGTACGGCCTGCTGCGCTCGCTCGACACCGATCTCCGCGACCTGACCCGGTCGGCGCAGGACTTCTCGACCCGGTTGGCGGAGCTGACCCGTGGGGCCGACCTGGACGCGGCGGTGTTCCTGGACTGCAAGGAGCTGCTCCTCTCCTACCTCTCCACCTTCTCCGACGACCTGTACCGCTACCGGCGGCGCATGGCGGCCACCGCCGGTGCGATCGCCGCCGAGGGCGTGGACCGGCTGGTCGAGCTGGCGGCGGACGGCGATGACGGGGCCGCGGCCGCGCTCGGGCTGGGCAGCGACCTGCGGGCGAGTTGGCGGACCCGCTGGACGGGGCTGGAGCGCTGGCTCACCCCTTCGGACGGGTGGCCGTCCGGCCTCGACGAGCTGTTCACCGCCACCACCCAGGCGGTGCGAGACGTGCTGGCGCAGATCCGGCGCCTTTCCGAGGCGGACAGCCGCCCGGTGGACCGGACCTCGGAGCTGGTGGCGCTGGCGCGCTGGTTCCACCGATGTGACCGCGACGCCGACGCGCACTCCCTGTTCGACGTGGCCTTCGGGCTGGGCCGCACACCTCGCGTGAGCGGCCTGCCGTCCGATCCGACTGCGACCGGCCCGCGTGCCTCCTGGTGGAGCGCCGAACCGGTCGAGATCGCGGTGTCGCTGCGCGAGCGCGGCCAGTCCAGCACGCCGGGCAAGACGGCACGCGCCGTGGACTTCTCCAGCCAGCGGGAGGCGCTCGCGGCAGAGGCCGAGGCCGCAGAGCTGTCGCGAGCCGAGGCTGCGGCGAGCCTTGCCAGCGAGCCGCTCGCCGGGAGGGTCCTCTCCCGAGCGGAGCTGGAGCTGCTGCTCGACCTGGTGGACGAGTGCCTGCTCGCGTTGCCGGCCGGTGATGGCGAGGCTGTGGTGCATGCCGCGGCCGAAGGGGTCACCGTCCTGGTACGGCCCGACCCGGCGGCCTGCACCGTACGGAGCGTGGACGGCGACCTGGTCTTCGAGGGGCTGGTCGTGGAGGTGGTGCCGACATGAGTCCCGCCAGGTTCGCCTCCATGCTGGACCCGCTCGAGCTGGAGGAGTTCCAGGAGGCGGCCCGCACGCTGCTGGCGCACCCGCTGGTCACTACCTCCTACCCGAACCCCGAGGCGCTGCCGCGGGTGCGCCGCTGGGAGACGACGCTGCGCAACGAGTTCGAGCGCCTCACCCGCTGGCGGCTCGAGATGGCGCCGACCTGCGCCAGGCTGGTACAGCGCCGGGTCGAGCCGTCGCCGCGGCGGCCGGCGATGGTGACCGCCGCCGGAGGCGAGCGCCTACCGAGGCCGTTCGGGCGCCTCGACTACGTGCTGCTGTGCCTGGTGCTCGCCGCGCTCCACGGCGAGGGCGGCCAGACCACCATCCGGCGGCTGGTCGAGGGAGTCATGCGGGTCCGCGCCGGCGACGAGAGCATCCCGGTCG
>DASYSE010000040.1:0-6982 GCA_036003705.1 Actinomycetes bacterium
GGTGGTCATCCAGGAGATGATCTACCGGGTGGCCGAGGAGCACTCGGGAGTGTCGGTCTTCGCCGGGGTCGGGGAGCGGACCCGCGAGGGCAACGACCTGTTCCTGGAGATGAGCGAGACCGGCGTCATCGAGAAGACGGCACTGGTGTTCGGCCAGATGGACGAGCCGCCGGGGGTGCGGCTGCGGGTCGGCCTTGCCGCCCTGACCGTCGCCGAATACTTCCGCGACGAGATGAACCAGGACGTGCTGCTGTTCATCGACAACATCTTCCGCTTCGTGCAGGCCGGCTCCGAGGTGTCGACCCTGCTCGGGCGGATGCCGAGCGCGGTCGGCTACCAGCCAACCCTGGCCGGCGAGATGGGGGTGCTCCAGGAGCGGATCACCTCGACCCGCGGCCACTCGATCACCTCGCTGCAGGCCATCTACGTGCCCGCCGACGACATCACCGACCCGGCCCCCCACACCACCTTCGCCCACCTGGACGCGACCACGGTGCTGTCCCGCGAGATCAGCTCGCTCGGCATCTACCCGGCGGTCGACCCGCTGGCCTCGACCTCGCGGATCCTGGACCCCCGCTACGTCGGCGACGAGCACTACCGGGTCGCCCGGCGAGTCCAGGAGATCCTACAGCGCTACAACGACCTGCAGGACATCATCGCCATCCTCGGCGTCGACGAGCTGTCCGAGGACGACAAGGTGATCGTCAACCGGGCCCGCCGCATCCAGCGGTTCCTGTCCCAGCCGTTCTTCGTGGCCGAGCAGTTCACCGGTCTCAAGGGCAAGTCGGTGCCGCTGGAGGAGACCATCGCCTCCTTCGACGCGCTGGCCAACGGCAACTACGACCATCTCCCCGAGCAGGCCTTCTTCAACGTCGGCGGGATCGAGGAGGCCGAGGAGCGGGCCAAGCAGCTGGGCGGTGAGGAGTAGCCGTGGCCGGCCTTGACGTGCACCTGGTGACCCCCGAGCGCGAGGTCTGGGCCGGGGAGGCCGACTTCGTCACCGCCCGCGGGGTGGACGGCGACCTCGGCGTGCTCCCCGGCCACGCGCCCCTGCTGGCCGCCCTCGCCGTCGGCCCGGTGTTCATCGACGCCGGCGGCAGCCGCACCGCGGTGGTGGTGGACGGCGGGTTCCTGCACGTCGCCCACGAGGACGACGTCACCAGGGTCGACATCCTGGCCGAGCATGCCCTGCTCTCCGACGAGCTCGGCCAGGACGACGCCGACGCCCGCGAGCGCCGGGCCGAGGAGCTGCGCTCCGAGGACCGCCTCGACGAGGCCAGGGAGGAGCAGGCCAAGGCGGACGTCCGCCGCCGCGTGGCCGACAACGGCGGGTAGAGGTCAGCGCCGGCCGTTGCGCCGGAAGGCGCGGCGCAGGACGAGGCAGGCGGCGCCCATGACCAGCAGGGTCAGCGGGTCGCCGATGCAGGCCGACCTCGTCTGGCGCAGCGCCCTCTGGGTCAGGTTGGCCTGGAGGACGCCACCCGGCAGAACGCCTCCAGCAGGCGCTGGGCGTTGGCGGCGTTGCGGGCCGCCCCGGACAGCGCCTCGGCGACCGGGTAGGCGGGCGGCGGCGTGGTCCCGGCCCACCAGCCGGCCAGCAGCGGCCCGTCGACCTCGGGATGGAACTGGACCGCGACCACGCTGCCCAGCCGGAACGCCTGGCTCGGGTAGACGGCGCCGCGGGCCAGCAGGGTCGCGCTCGGGGGCGGGTCGAAGGTGTCGTGGTGCCACTCGAACAGCTCGGCCGGCTCCCGAAGCGCGCCCAGGACCGGGTCGGCCCGGCCGGCCGCGGTCAGCTCGACCTTGGTCCAGCCGAGCTCCTCGCCCGGTGGGCCGGGGTAGGCACGGCCCCCGAGGGCGGCGGCGGCGAGCTGGGCGCCCAGGCAGATGCCGAGGGTCGGTGCCGAGCGGGCGGCGGCGTCCCTGAGCAGGTCGGTGGTCCGGGCCAGATGCGGGTAGGTCGCGGTCTGGTCGAAGTCCATCGCGCCGCCGAGCACCACCAGGCCGTCGGCCCCGTCCAGGCTGACCGGCACCGGCCGGCCTGGCGCCTCGACCACCTTCAGCTCGACCCCGACCGCGGCGGCGGCGCCGGCCAGCAAGCCGGCAGGGGAGCTGGCCTCGTGCTGGACGACCAGCAGGCGGGCGGCCATGCCTAGCCCGGCTCCCCGACGGCCGCGTCGACCAGGGCGGGGAGCAGGATCCCGGCCTCGCCGTGCACGACGGCGTCGGCCAGGTTGTCGAGGGGGGTGGGCTCGCGGTTCACGATCACCAGCGTCGCCCCCAGCCGCCTGGCCGTTCTGGGCAGGCTGGCCGCCGGCTGCACGACCAGCGAGGAGCCGACGGCCACGAAGGCGTCGCAGGCCGCGGTCAGGGCCTCGGCCCTTGCCCACACCTCGGCCGGGATGCCCTGCCCGAACGACACCGTCGCCGCCTTGAGGATGCCGCCGCAGCGCAGGCAGGCCGGGTCCTCCTCGCCGGCCTCGACCCTGGTCACCGCCGCTCCCATCGGCCCCCGGTCGCCGCAGGCCAGGCAGACGAACTGGCGGCCGGTGCCGTGGACCTCGCAGACCAGCTCGGGGGACAGGCCGGCGTCGGTGTGGAGGCCGTCGATGTTCTGGGTGATCACCCCGGCGAGGCGTCCGGCCTCGGCCAGCCGCACGCAGGCCAGGTGGGCCGGGTTCGGCCGGGCGTCCAGGTGGTGCAGCTCCCGGCGGAGACGCCAGGCCAGCCGGCGCGTCGCCGGGTCGGCCACATAGCGGCGGAAGCCCAGCTGCCGCGGGTCGTACCGGGTCCAGAGCCCCCCTGGCGACCGGAAGTCGGGGATCCCCGACTCGGTCGACACCCCGGCCCCGGAGAACACCACCATCCGCCGCGCCCCGGCGAGCAGCCAGGCCGCCCGCTCCACCCCGTCGGTTGCCGTCTGCCTGGCCGCGTCCATGCCGGTCAGGGTAGCGGCGGGTCACCGCCGGAGGCGACTCGCCCGCGCGGTCCGCCGGCGGCCAGCTCCCGGCCGCCCCAGCTTCCCGGCGGCGGCTACGATGCGGGGATGCGTTCGCACCGGACCAGGCCTGGACCGGCCCGGCCCATCCGGGCCCTGGCCGGAGCGTTCCTTGCCCTGGTCGCGGCGGCCACCGTCGTCCTCGGCGGAGCCGCCCCGGCCAGGGCGTCGAGGATCGCGGGAGCGCAGGCCCGTACGCCGGGGGCCGGGGGAGCGTCGGCGGTCGCGCCAGGGGCCGGGGGAGCGTCGGCGGTCGCGCCAGGGGGCGGGGGAGCGTCGGCGGCGTGGGCCCTTGGCCAGCCGGTACGGCCGACCGAGGTGGCGCCACCGCTCGCGCTGGTGCTGGTGGAGCGGCTGACCATGGACGAGGCGCTGGCCGCCGTCGGCCCCGCCGGGCCCGAGGTGGCCGGGTTCGTCTCCACGCTGCCCGTCCACCAGCCGCTGGCGTCCCGGGTCCTCTCCCTGGCCGCCGGCCGCCGCGTCGACGCCCTGGCCGCGCTGGAGGACGACCCGGCCGCGGCCTCGGGGCTGCCCGGCCCGGCCACCGTCGAGCGCATCCGCGACGACAACCCGGGGGCCCGCTTCGGCCGGCTGCCACCCACCCGAGTGCTCGCCTACCCGGGGCTGGAGGTCGCCGGACTGTTCGCGCTCGGGCCGAGCGGCCCGGCGCGACCGGCCGGCCCGCTCGGGCCCAGCGAGCGGCCGGTGCCGCTGCGGCCGGAGCGGCTGCTGGTGGCGGCCGTGCCCGACGCGACCGCCCTGGCCAACCTGCTCGGCCGGTTCGAGCCGACGGAGGCCGCCGCCAGGTCGATCATGGTCGTCGGGCTTCGGGCCGCTCCCGGACGAGCCAACGCGGCGCCGCTGCTGGTGCTCCAGGAGCCACTCGCCGGCGGCCTGCCGACCTCCGACTCCACCCGCCGCCTCGGCCTGGTCGCCCTCGAGGATGTGCGCCCGACGGTGGGCGGTGGAGGCTCGGCTGGCGACGACGGCACCGTGATCCAGGTCGCCGGCCGCGACGGCACCTCGGCCGCCGTGACCCGGCTGGACCGGCGGGTCGCCGCCCTGGTCGTGGCCCGGACCTGGGCCATCCCCGTGCTGTGCCTGGCCGCCGTGCTGGCCTTGTTCGCCCTCCTGGCCGTGTGGCGGGCCCGGCGGCGGCGCGGCGTCACCGGCCCGGAGCCGATCGCCCGGGCGCTGCTGGCCCTCACCCTTGCCCTTCCGCCCGGCTACCTGGCGGCGAGCATGGCCGAGCCCCTCGCGGCCAGGCTGGCGTTCCTTTCCGGCCTGCGCGACCCCGGCGCCGTCGTCCCCTGGGCGGTCGCCTGGGTCGCCTCCGGAATCGCCGTCGCCGCCGCCCTGGCCGCCGTCTCCCTGTGGCTGGACCGCCCCGCGCCCGGCCATGCGGGTGTCCGGGGTCCCGCACCCGATCCCACGAACGTCCCTGGTTCCATGCCCGATCCCACAAACGTCCCAGGTCCCGCGCCCGATCCCACAAACGTCCCTGGTCCCGCGCCCGACCTCACGAACGGCCCGGGACCGGGCTCAGGCCCCCGGTGGGGGAGCGTAGCGGACGGACGAGCGACCTTCCCTCGGTTGTCCACAACCGTTCCCACGCAGGGCCGGCGGGCCCGCCTTCCGGCCCGGGTGCCGGCGCCGGCGTTCCTTGGGGGAGTGCTGGTCGGGCTGGTCGCCCTCGACCTGGTGCTCGGTGGCGACGGGCTGGCCCAGCCGCTGCTCGGCGGCAGCGCCTGGGACGGCGAGCGCTTCTACGGCCTCGGCAACGGCTACTTCGCGTTCGCGCTGGCCGCGGCCATGCTGGTGATCGGGTTCGCGCCACCGCCGGCCGTCGCGGCGGCCGCCCTGCTGGCCGGCCTCGGCGTGGTCGACGGGCTGCCGGGTCTGGGGGCCGACGTCGGCGGCGCCCTCACCTCCATGCTGACCGCGGGCGCGGCCCTGGTCGTGCTCGCGCCCGGCCGCCCCAGGCTCCGGCGAGCCGTCCTGCTGGCCGGGCTGGCGGTCGCCGCCGCCGTCACCGTGGCGCTCGGGGCCGGCCTCGGCGGGCCGGTCACGCATGCCGGCCGCTTCGCGGAGCGGCTCCAGCATGGACCGGCCGACGCGGCCGCGGTCGTCGTCGACCAGCTCGCCCGCAACCTCCGGCTGCTCGCCAACAGCCCCTTCGCCTGGGTCGGCCCCCTGCAGGTGGCCGCCGCGGGCCTGATCGCCGTGCGCGCTCCGGCGCCATTCGAGGGCCTCTCCGGCTGGACCCGCCGGGTCCTCGGCCTCGGTGCCTTCGGTTCGCTGCTGCTCATCCTCCTCAACGACACCGGCGTCACCGCCACCGCGGCCAGCGGCCTGTTCCTGCTCGCCATCCCCGCCTGGGCTTGGCTGGGCCAGCACCGCCCGGCCGGCCCACCCCCGTCCCAGCCCTCGGCCCGGCCCGCGGTCGGCGTCCACCCGCCCGGTTCCTAGGAGAGTCTAGCGAAACTCATCGTCGCTGGTCAGCCTACGTGATCTGACAGTCCGGCCGGGGCTGGACCCCAGGATCGCTGAGTTTTACCCCACACTTCTTGACCCGTTTGGCCCCATGTGGCAGGGTCGCCCGTGCCCGAAGACCCTGCGAAGGGACCACCGCCATGTACGGGCCGTTGTTCGCTGCTGCCGCGATTCTGCTTGGGATCGCTGGCGTCGTTCTCTACCTCTCCGACGTGTCCCTCTCCCGCGCCGAGCGTGCGGCCCGGTCGTTTGACCGGACCTACGTGCGCAACCGCGCCGCCCGACGCCGCCGATAGGCGGTCAAGGTGCCGGCCCGGGGGGGACCACCGCCAAGCGACCCCGACCCCGGGCCGGCGTTTCATGCTGCCACGCTGGCCGGTTCGGTTCCAAGGGATCACCGGCCACAGCTGCCCCGAACCACTTGACAAGTTCTGCGGGGTCGCCTTCGTGGTACCTCCTGGGGCACACTGTCCACAGGCTGTGGACGGGACGGGTCGGTTGCCTTATCCACAGGCCTGAGCCTGCCGATCAGTAAGGGGGGTGCAGCGAGTCGATCAGAAACGATGGGGGCGTCCGACGATAGAGCGGCGGGAGGTTGTGGTTGACCGACTTCAACGCGACGGGGCAACCGGAACCCATTGAGATACCGATCATTTGGGTCGGGGTCGAGGATGCCCAGATCCTCTTCGCCAATCAGTAATTGGGACAGGTTGAGCAGCAGGAGATCGTCTTGACCTTCGGGCAGATCACTCCTCCAGTGCTCCTTGGCTCTCCGGAGCAGCAAGCCCAGCAAGTTCAACGACTCGGTTACATCCCGGTCAAGACCGTGGCGCGCTTTGGTATGACGCGAGCGCGGCTTGAGGAACTGATCAGCGTCCTACAGGCCACCGCGAGAAACTTCGATGCGCGGGACGGGGGTAGAGCATGAGCGCGGGAACCTACCCGGTGGACACCGAGCACGAGGCCAACGTCAGTGAGACGGTGCTGCCGATCCTGCCGGGGTCTGCTTCGCTCAACACGCCGGCTGATCGCCTACCACGGGACTTTCCCGCCGCCATTCCGGCCTCGCAGATGTACTACTGGACTGGAGCATGGCAGCAGGGGGAACGAGAAGCCCTCGAAGCGATCGAGCGGGGGGAGAGTCGGTCCTTCGACAACCCTCGCGACGCAATTCGCTGGCTGCTCGACCCGGAGGACTAAGTGCCCCGATCGTCCTCTCTAGACCGTTCAAGCGCGAACTAGAGAAGAAGCCGCATCCCTTGCAGGCAGCTATCCTTGAATGCGTGCAACGGCTGGGCGAGAACACTCGGCATCCCAGCTTGCAGACGCACCCTGTCCAAGGGACACCAGGAGTGTTTGAAGCCTATGTGGACAGGGCCAACCGAGTCACGTTCCACTACGACGGCCCTACCATCGTGATGCGAAAGCACTGCCGCCACGACATCTTGCGCCGGCCCTGACCCTCACTCAGCGACTTAGGCTGATCGAGCC
>DASYSE010000041.1:0-18158 GCA_036003705.1 Actinomycetes bacterium
CCCGCGACGTGCTGCGCCACCGGCTGGTGCTGACCTACCAGGCACTGGCCGAACAGGTCACCCCCGACACCCTGCTCACCGCCGTCCTGGACGCCATCCCCCCACCCCGCATCGACCTCGCCCGCGAGCAACCAGCATGAGCGACCCTCTCGGCATCGCCCGCACCCCCGACCGTCCCGGCCCTGGCCCGGCCCCCGAGGCCCTGCTGCGCGCCCTCGACGTGGTGGTGCGCAGGAGGATCGAGGCCATGCTGACCGGGGACCATCGCTCGAGCGCGATCGGGATCGGGACCGAGCTGGCCCAGATTCGCCTGTACCAGCCGGGCGACGACGTGCGCCGGATCGACTGGGCCGTCACCGCACGGACCGGCGAGACGCACGTGCGTGACCAGGTGGCCGAGCGAGCCCTGGTGAGCTGGCTGGTCCTCGACACCTCGCCGTCGATGAGCTTCGGGACGGCCGACCGGCGCAAGGCCGACGTTGCCGAGGGTGTCGCCCTGGCCGTGGGCCACGTCGGGACCCGGCACGGCAACCGGCTCGGGCTGATCACCTTCGGCGATACCCACCCGATCACCATCCCGTCGCGGCAGGGCCGGGCCGGGCTGCTGGGGATGCTGGCCACCGTGCGCCGGGAACCGCAGCTGGAGGGCGGCGGGGCCACCTCGCTGGGCGAGGCGCTGGCCCGCGCCGGGCGGCTGGCCAGCAGCCGTTCCCTGGTCTTTTTGGTCAGCGACTTCCGCGGGCCGCGCGACTGGCGAGGGGAGCTGATCGAGCTGGCGGGCAGGCACGACGTGGTCGCGGTCGAGATTCGCGACCCGCGCGAGCAGGAGCTGCCCGACGTCGGCGAGCTGTGGCTGGTCGACCCGGAGACCGGCCGCCAGCTGCGGGTCGACACCAGCCGACGCCGGCTGCGGGAGCGGTTCGCGGCCGCCGCCGCGACCGAGCGGGCCGAGCTGGCCGCCCTGCTGCAGTCGTCCGGCGCCGACCACGTGGTGCTGTGGACGGCGGGAGACTGGCTGCGCAGCTTCGCCGGCTTCCTGCGCCACCGCATCACCGGCCCCGGCAGCGCCCGCGGCCCGGCCCCGACCCAGTGGGGCCCGGAAGCCGCCCACTCCGGAGGCTCCGGCGAGGTCGCCACCGGCCCCCAACCAGCCCCGGGCAACCCTGTCGCCGCGGGCGGTGGGTCCCGGATGGCGCCGGGCAGGCCGTTCAGGTGAAACGGGGCGCCGTCCGGTGAGCATGCAATGGCCGGGACTGCTCTGGGCGCTGCTGCTCGTCCCGGTCGCGCTGGCCGCCTACCTGCTGGCCCAGCGTCGTCGTTCCCGCTACACCGTCCGGTTCACCAACCTGGACCTGCTCGCCAACGTCGTCAGCGGCATGCCCGGCTGGCGCAGGCACGTGCCGCCGGGGTTCTATCTGCTGGCCCTCGCCGCCCTGCTGATCAGCCTGGCCAGGCCCCAGGCGGTCGCCCTGGTGCCCAAGGAGCAGGCGACCATCGTGCTGGTCATGGACGTGTCCGGATCGATGAACGCCACCGACGTGCAGCCGACCCGCCTGGTCTCGGCGCAGCGGGCCGCGTCCACCTTCATCGAGCAGCTCCCCGGCAAGTTCCGGGTCGGGATCGTCTCGTTCGCCTCGACCGCCCAGACCCTCACCCGTCCGACCACCGACCGGGCGGCCGTCTACGATGCCATCGGTTCGCTCCACGCCGAGGGGGCCACCGCCATGGGCGACGGCATCGAGCGGGCGCTGGACGTCAAGCGCCCACCGACGCCTCCCCCGACCGGCGGCGCGGCCTGGCCCGCCCCCAACCCGCCGCCGGGCGGCGAGGCTCCGCTGGTGGTGCTGCTGCTGTCCGACGGCGCCAACACCCAGGGCCGGACCCAGCCGATGGAGGCCGCCTCCGACGCCAAGGCACTCGGGGTGCCGGTCTTCACGATCGCGCTCGGGACCGACCGGGGGATGGTCGATGTGCCCGACGAGGCCGGGAACCTGCGCCGGATCCCGGTCCCACCCGACAAGCTGACCCTGCAGCGGATCGCCGAGACCACCCGGGCCCGCTTCTTCGCCGCCCCCTCCGGCCGCGACCTGAAGACCGTGTACCGGGAGCTCGGCTCCAAGATCGGCTTCGTCAAGGAGGAGCAGGAGGTCACGGTCGTGTTCGCCGCCACCGGGCTGCTGTTCCTGGTCGCCGGCGCGGCCATGTCCCTGGTCTGGTTCAGCCGGTTCCCGTGAGCCCGGCTCCCTCCTCGATCTCGGGCGACCCCGCGGGCAGCGGGTCGTCCCCCTGCAGCGCGCCGGCACCTTCCGGCGGCGCCGCCCGGTCCAGGTCGGTGGCGCGGCCGGCGGCGTCGGCGAGACGGCCGTCGAACCGGTCGAGCCGGTGGGCGGCGTCCTGCCAGCGGTCCTTGGCCCGGCCGAGGTGGCGGCCGACGAGCTCGAACTGGGTGCGGAACCCGTCGAGGTCGCCCCGGAGGGTGGCGAGGGCATCCAGCACCCGGCGGGCATTCTCCTCCACCCGCAGCCCCTTGAGGCCGACCCCGATCGAGACCAGGTAGGCGTACAGGGTGGTCGGCGAGGTCGGGAAGACCCGGCGCTCGACCGCGTACCGCCAGCAGGAGTCCCCGGGCGGCTCCTCGCGCAGGAACTCGTAGAACACGGCCTCCGACGGCAGGTAGCAGAGCGCGAAGTCGTAGGTGCCCTCGTCGGGACAGATGTACTTGTCGGCGATGGCGTCGACGTGCCTTCGGGCGTCGCGCACGAACGCCCGCCGGTGCAGCGCCCTGGCGGCGTCGCCGTCCCTGGTCGTGCTCATGCGGGCGAACGCCTCCAGCGGGAACTTGGAGTCGACCGCGACCATCGCCTCGCCGACCACCAGCACCGCATCCACCCTTGCCCCGGAACGGAACACGTGCTGGGTGCGGTAGGCGTTGCCGGGCAGGCCCTGGGCGAGGAGCTGCTCGAGCAGCAGCTCGCCAAGGGCGCCCCTGGCCTGGGGCGGACGCAGCAGGTCCTCCAGCCGGCTCAGGCCGCGGGCCTGCTCCAGGACCTGCTCGGCGACCCCGGCGACGACCGCGACCCGCTCGCGCACCTCGGCCGCGGTGTCGGCAGCCCGCGCCTGTGCATGCTGGACGCCGTCGAGGCCCAGGTACAGGCGGCGGTCCAGGTCGACCAGGCGACGGTCGAGGCTGTCGGAGATGCCGGCCAGGCGCCTGTCGAGCTCCCGGCCGCCCACCCCGCCCCCGTCGCCCCCCCGACCCCAGCGCCCGAGCACCAGCGCCGCCACCGCCCCGGCCAGCAGGCCGATGACCACCGCCTCCCAACCCACAGCCCAAGCCTTCCCGCGAGGTCCGAGTTGGCCGGGACGCTACCAACGGGGTACGACAACGGCCCAGCCGGCAGGGAGCACGGTCCAGCAGCGTCCGCGGACCAAGGATCGGCCGACGACGGCTCCTGGCCCCGGGTCCATCGGCCGGCGATGGAGCGTGCCGCCTGCCGGCTGGGCCGTTGTCAGTTGGCGGTCGATGCGGAGAGGGACGGTGGGGGTTCGGGGCCGGACATGGCGGCGGCGGCGGCGACCAGGGCCGGGGCGGTGCCGGTGAGGGCGAACCAGGCGGGGGTTGGGGACATCCGGGCGGGGACGTCGACGGCGCCGAGCATGGCCAGGGGGGCCAGGGCGGTCGCCCAGAGGGCCTGGCGCCAGTCGGCCGGGTCGGTGGCCGCGACCACCGAGGGCCAGCGGTGGCCGACCAGGACGCGGAGGCGCCTGGCGAAGTCGGCCAGGTCGACCTCGCCCGGCGGCAGTCCGGCCAGCTCCTGGAGCAGGGCGTCCCGCTCGTGCCAGAGCAACCGCCCGAGCTCCGGCTGCGGCGCCCACTGGCCCCAGTCGACCCCCTCCCACCAGGCGGCGAAGACGAAGCCGAGCTGGGCGGCGTCGGGCAGGTCGAGGAACTCGCGGCCGAGCGCGGTCAGCTGCAGCAGGCCGGACTCGGCCTCGGTGAGCCGGCCGGCGTCGCAGAGCGAGCGCAGCAGGGTGGTGCGCCGCCTGGCCAGGGCCAGCCCGTCCGGGCCGTCGCCGAGCGCGCCGCCACCGGGCAGCCGCTCCCTGACCGTCCGCAGGCTGGCCGGGTCGAGGTCGCCCCAGCCGGTGAGCGGCAGGCCCTCGTCGGCCAGGCAGAGCAGGAACTCGCGCACGTCGTCGGTGAGGCCGCCGAACGGGCCGGTGAGCAGCACGGATGGGCCTCGCTTCCTGGTCGTTGGGCAAGCTGCGACTCTCAAGTTCGATTCGGTACGCCCCCGGCCGGGCTTGAGCGCCCTGGTGCTAGGCTCGCTCTCCACGGCCAGCCCGACCAGGAGGACGAGGAGCGTATGGAGGTCAAGCTCGGGGTCACCTACAGCCCCAAGGAGCTGGTGGTCGAGGTCGACCAGTCGGCCGACGAGGTCGCCAAGCTGGTCGAGGAGGCGGTGGCCGGCAAGTCCAAGGTGCTGTGGCTGTCCGACACCAAGGGCCGCCGGGTCGGGGTGCCGACCGAGAAGCTGGCCTACGTCGAGGTCGGCGAGGAGCACCCGGACAAGCGGGTCGGCTTCAGCTCCCTGTAGGGCCGGTCCCCCGCGGTCAGCCGAAGTCGCGGTGGTAGGTGATGCCGTGGCGGCCGACCTCGACCACCGAGACCCCTGGCACACCGGAGGAGCGCCGGCCGCCCTCGGTGTAGGCGCTGGTCCACTCGGTCAGCACGGCCCGCTCGGCGTCGACCTGACGCTTGATGCTCAGCTCGACCGGGCCCCTGACCGCGTACACCGAGGCCAGGTGGGTGCGGATCTCGTCCCGGCCGCGGTGGGCGACGTTGTCCGGCTCGTAGTAGACGGCGTCGGGCGCGTACAGCGCCGCGGCGGCGTCCGCGTCGGCCTTGGCATTGGCCTGACGGAGTTCCTCGAAGACCTGGGCCGGGCTGGCCACCGGGCATGACCTCCTGCGCTGTCGGATCGCGGCGAAGCGTACCGCAGGCGATAGCATGGATGCCCCAACGTTGGAGGGAGGGCCCAGGGTGCAGATGCGCCACCCGCTGCTGGAGGAGGTCGACGCCGCGGCGCTGGCCGAGGCCATGGCCGGCCGCGACGCACCGCTGCTGGTCGACGTGCGCACCGATCCCGAGCGGGCGGTGGCCGTGATCGAGCCGTCCCTGCACGTCGGGCTCGACCGGTTCGTCGAGCGGGCCCCGGTCGAGATCCCCAAGGAGCGCGACGTCGTCGTCTACTGCCATGTCGGCGCCCGGAGCGCCCAGGCCGCGGTCTGGATGAAGGCCAACGGCTGGCGGCGGGTCCGGAGCCTGGCCGGCGGGATCGACGCCTGGAGCGAGCAGGTCGACCAGGCCGTCCCCCGCTACCGCTGAAGGCGGGGAGCCCGAACCGCTACCATGTATGGTTGAGCCAACGCAACGGCGCAACCAGAACGACGCAACCAGGAGGTTGTTTGAGTCCAACGTCAAAACCTATCGCTTCCCCACCTACCGAGCACAGCTTCGCCGACCTCGGCGCCACACCGACCACGTTGACCTCTCTGGCCCGGGTGGGCATCGAGCATCCCTTCCCCATCCAGACCCTGTGCCTGCCGCTCGCGCTGGCCGGCGTCGACCTCATCGGCCAGGCCCGCACCGGCACCGGCAAGACCCTCGCCTTCGGCATCCCGATCGTCCAGGAGGTCGACCCGGAGCTGCCCGAGGTCCAGGCCCTGGTCGTCGTCCCCACCAGGGAACTCTGCCTGCAGGTCGCGGGCGACATCGACACCGCCGGCCGTGACGCCGGCGTCCGCGCGGTCGCGATCGTCGGCGGGCGCCCGCTCGGCCCGCAGATCGTCGCCCTGACCGAGGGCGCCCAGGTCGTGGTCGGCACCCCCGGCCGCGTCCTCGACCACCTGCGGCAGGGGTATCTCAAGCTGAGCGGGCTGCGCATCCTGGTCGTCGACGAGGCCGACGAGATGCTCGACCTCGGCTTCCTGCCCGACGTCGAGACGATCATCGCGGCGACGCCCGACCACCGGCAGACGATGCTGTTCTCGGCCACCATGCCCAAGGCGGTGGTCGCGCTGGCCCGGCGCTACGCCAAGCGGCCGACCTTCATCCACGCCGAGCCCGAGGGCGAGCAGCCCACCGTGCCCGCCACCCGGCAGCTGTTCTTCCAGGTCCACCCCCTCAACCGCTTCCAGGTGCTGTGCCGCGTCCTCGACGCCCCCGGTCGCGACCGGGTGGCGGTGTTCCGGCGCACCAAGCGGGGTGTCGAGCGCACCATCAAGGGCCTGGTCGACGAGGGCTACCGGGCAGGCGCCCTGCACGGCGACATGCCCCAGGTGACCCGCGAGAAGGTCATGCGCTCCTTCCGCAAGGGCAAGCTGGACGTGCTGGTCTGCACCGACGTGGCCTCACGGGGGCTGGACATCGCCGGGCTCTCCCACGTGATCAACTACGACACGCCCGAGGACGACCGGGCCTACGTGCACCGCATCGGCCGCACCGGCCGGGCCGGCGCCGCCGGGGTCGCGGTCACCTTCGTGGCCTGGAACGAGCTGGAGACCGCCGACCTGATCCGGCGCCGCCTCGAGCTCACCGGCGAGCCCGTCCACGAGGTCTACTCGACCAGCCCGCTGCTCGGCGAGCTGTTCGACCTGCCAACCGTCGAGGAGGCAGCGGCCGCCAGGGTCTCGGCCGCACCCCGCAAGGCGCCCGAGCCACCCGCCCAGGAGGAGCCGGCCGCCCGCCGCTCCCGCTCGGCCGGCCGCCGTCGCCGCCGCCGCCGCGTGTCCGCCGACCAGCGCCCCTCCGCGGCCACCGGCTGAGGGCGGCGACACCAGCGAGCTCATGGCCATCAAGTCACCATGAATGGCGGGATCACCCTGACCATGACACAGGCGCTCTTGGGTCGCGGTGGTGGGAGCCGGAGCTCCCCCCATATGGATCGGGGACGGCGGGGTGGGGAATCGCCACTGATCGTGGCGAGTTACCGGTGGTAAGGAGAGGCGGCCGCCTGGCGATGAGGTGAGGTTCTTCGTGGACCTTGAGGGTTTCGAGGCGGCCGCAGTCCCGCACATGAATGCGCTGTACGACGCGGCCATACGGCTGGCCGGAGACCAGGCCACCGCGCAGGACCTGACCCAGGAGACCTACCTGCGGGCGCTGCGGTCGTTCGACACCTTCGAGCCGGGCAGCAACTGCCGGGCCTGGCTGCTGCGGATCCAGTACAACCTGTTCTGCACCCAGTACCGTCGCGGCCGTCGCATGCCGCTGGTCTGGCTGGACGAGGGCGAGGCCGACCCGACCCTCGAGCTGCCCAGCTTCGAGCCCGGCCCGGAGGAGCAGACCGTCCGCGAGCTGGACCGGGAGACGGTACGGCGGGCGATCGCGCGGCTTCCCGAGGACTTCCGCATGGCCGTGACCCTGGTCGACATCAACGGCCTGACCTGCGCCGAGGCGGCCACCGTCATGGGCGTGCCCCGCGGCACCATCCTGTCCCGCCTCCACCGCGCCAGGCGTCGCCTCGAGGCGATGCTGCTGCCAGAGCTTGGAAGGGTGCAGGCCGATGACCTGTGAGGACTTCCGGGTCCGGCTCACCGCCTTCAGCCTCGGCGAGCTGGAGCAGAACCAGCTGCTCGCCGCCCGCGAGCACGTCGCCGCATGCAGCCACTGCGCCTCCCGGGTGCTGCTGGACCGCCAGCTGACCGCGCTGCTGCGCGCCTCGACGGTCCCGGTCCCGCTCCAGACGCGGGAGGCGGTCAGGGAGGCGCTGCGGGCCGAGAGCCTGGGAGCGGAGCCCGTTCCGGAGGAACCCCTGCGGGAGGAGTCCGGCCGGCCCGCCGCGTCCTCCCGCCCGCCGACCCGGCGCCGGCACTGGATCGCCCTGGCCGCGGCGATGCTGGCCGGAGCCGCCGTGCTCGCCGCCTCCCTGCTGGTGGTGCCGGCCCCCGACCCGGGCAGCCCGCTCGCCGCCGCCTGGGCCTCCTACCACGCCCAGGGGCAGGACGGGCTCGGCACCCCGGACGACGCGACCGCCGAGCGGCTGTTCGCGGTCCTCGGGCCGGCCGCTCGCACGCCCGACCTGGCCGGCTTCGGTCTCCAGAAGAAGGGCTGGGAGGCGCGCGACCTTGCCGGGCACCTGGCGGCGGTCGCCGAGTACCGCGACGACGCCGGCGGGCGGGTCACCCTCATGCGCTGGCGGGGCGAGCTGCCCCAGGTGGCCAAGGCACCGGACGGGAGCGGCCTGAGGGCCTACCGCTGGGGAAGGCACGGCAGCTACTGGTGGCGTGCCGACCGCATCGTCTGGTGCCTGATCGGCACGATCGACCAGGACCGGCTGTACAAGATCGCCGAGCATCTGGGTGGGGAATCGTAGGCCACCGGTGCGGGTTAGCCTGCTGACGGCCGCGATCGCGGCCCACCGACAACGGGAGGTCTGCATGCGACGACGGGGTGGCCTGGTCGCTGGTGCGCTGGTCGTGATGCTGGCCGTTGCCGCCGCCGGCTGCGGCGGCGACGACGGCGGTGGGAGCGCCGGCGCCACCACCGCCGCCCCCGAGACCACCGGTGCCCCCGAGACCAGCGCCGCCGGCGGGGCCGGCGAGAACGAGCTCAAGCTGACCGCCCAGGGCATCGCGTGGGACATCACCAGCCTCGAGCTCACCTCCGGGACCAGCTACACGCTCGAGGTGACCAACAAGGACGGCATCGAGCACAACTTCACCTTCGCCGGGGGGAACGCCAACCAGGACATCGAGCGTGGCGAGGACGCCACCATCAGCTTCACCGCGCCCGCCGCCGGCAGCTACGAGTTCCACTGCAAGTACCACCCAGGGGCGATGAAGGGAACCGTCACCGTCACCTGAGGACCTCAAAGGTTTTTGGTCTCCAGGGAAATACCGGAGCCGGGTGTCGCGTTGAAGCTGGCGTCACACCCCTTTGACCTGGAGAACGAATGCCTGAGCTCGCGACCGAGACCCTTCCTCTCCTGCCCTTGACCAGCGGGGTCGTTCTGCCCGGCATGGTCGTGACCGCCACCCTGGAGACCCCCGAGTCGCGCTCGGCGGCCAGCGTCGCCGGCGACGCCGGCGGCCAGCTCCTGCTCGTGCCCAAGGTCGACGGCCGCTACGCGACCGTCGGCACCGTCGCCACCATCGAGAACGCCGGCGAGCTGCCCAACGGCCAGCTCGCGGTGGTCGTGCGCGGCCTGAACCGGGCCCGCATCGGGGCCGGCGTCGCCGGCACCGGGACCGCCACCTGGGTGGAGGTCGAGCAGCTGGTCGACCCTCCCGCCGGCGACCGGGCCATGCAGCTCGCCCGCGAGTACCGGGCGGTGGTCGAGAACATCCTTGAGGCGCGCGGCGCCCAGCAGGTCGCCGAGCTGCTTCGCGGCATGACCGACCCCGGTCAGATCGCCGACACCTCCGTCTACTCCCCCGACCTCTCCTTCGAGCAGAAGGTCGAGGTCCTCGAGACCGTCGACGTCGAGCAGCGCCTGGAGAAGGTGCTGGCCTGGGCGCGCGACACCCTTGGCGAGGTCGAGCTGAAGGGCCGCATCCGCAAGGACGTCTCCGAAGGCATGGAGCGCACCCAGCGCGAGTTCATCCTGCGCCAGCAGCTGGCCGCCATCCGCAAGGAGCTCGGCGAGGGCGAGGACGGCGAGAGCGCGATCGACGCCTACCGGGCCAAGGTCGAGGATGGCAAGATGCCCGAGGCCGTCCGGGCCGCCGTCGAGCGGGAGATCGGCCGCCTGGAGCGGACCAGCGAGCAGAGCCCGGAGTACGGCTGGATCCGGACCTGGCTCGACACCATGACCGAGCTGCCCTGGGGCGAGAAGTCCGAGGACGCGCTCGACATCGCCGAGGCCCGGCGGGTCCTGGACGCCGACCACACCGGCCTGGAGGACGTGAAGGACCGCATCCTCGAGTACCTGGCCGTGCGCAAGCTCCGCCGCGAGCGCGGCCTGGCCGACCAGGGCGGCCGCGGCGCCGGCGCGATCATCGCGCTGGTCGGCCCGCCAGGGGTCGGCAAGACCTCCCTCGGCGAGTCGGTGGCACGGGCGATGGGCCGCAAGTTCGTCCGGGTCGCCCTCGGCGGCGTCCGCGACGAGGCCGAGATCCGCGGCCACCGGCGCACCTACGTCGGCGCCCAGGCCGGCCGGATCGCCAGGGCGATCAAGGAGGCCGGGACCATGAACCCGGTGTTCCTGCTCGACGAGGTCGACAAGGTCGGCGCCGACTGGCGCGGCGACCCGTCCTCGGCCCTGCTCGAGGTCCTCGACCCGGCCCAGAACCACTCCTTCCGCGACCACTACCTCGAGGTCGAGCTCGACCTGTCGGACGTGCTGTTCATCGCCACCGCCAACGTGGTCGAGACCATCCCGGGGCCGCTGCTGGACCGCATGGAGGTCGTCCGCCTGGACGGCTACACCGAGGACGAGAAGCTGGCCATCGCCCGCGACCACCTGCTCGGGCGCCAGCTCGACCAGACCGGCCTGCGGGGCGACGAGGTGATCCTCACCGAGGCGGCCCTGCGCACCGTGGTCGGCGACTACACGCGCGAGGCCGGGGTCCGCAGCCTGGAGCGCGAGATCGGCAAGCTGCTGCGCAAGGCGGCGACCCGGATCGCCGCCGGTGGGACCACCACCCCGCTGGTGGTCGACGACGGCGACGTCCGCGGCTACCTGGGACGCCAGAAGTTCTTCTTCGAGGCGGCCGAGCGGACCGCGGTGCCCGGCGTCGCCACCGGCCTCGCCGTCACCGGCACCGGCGGCGACGTGCTGTTCATCGAGGCCAGCGTGATGGACGGGGAGCCGGGGCTGACCCTCACCGGCCAGCTCGGCGACGTGATGAAGGAGTCGGCCTCCATCGCCCTCTCCTACGTCCGGGCCCACGCCGGCGAGCTCGGCATCACCGACACCGACATCGCCAGGCGCCACTACCACGTCCACGTGCCCGCGGGCGCGGTCCCCAAGGACGGCCCCAGCGCCGGCGTGACCATGACGACGGCGCTGGCCAGCCTGCTGACCGGCCGCCCGGTCCGGTCCGAGGTCGGCATGACCGGCGAGGTCACCCTCCAGGGCCGGGTCCTGCCCATCGGCGGGGTCAAGCAGAAGGTGCTGGCCGCCCACCGCGCCGGCCTCAAGGCGGTCATCCTCCCCGAGCGCAACGGCGCCGACCTCGAGGACGTCCCCGAGTCGGTCCGCTCCGAGATGACCTTCCACCTCGCCAGCGAGATCAACCAGGTGCTCATCCACGCCCTCGCCCCCGAGGGCTCGGAGGCGACCCAGGCCGCCTAGAAACCCCGGCCAGGTATCCGGGGTTGCCGGGGTTGCGTGGCCGCCGTGGCGGCGCGCGGGCTCCACGGCTGCACGGGGTGTCCGGCGCCGCCGGCGGCGCCGGACACATCACCGCTGCTCCGGGGTTACTGCAGGTAGCCCTCGACGGTGGGTTCGGGACGCAGGTGGGCGGCGTCGGGGTCCTGGCCGGCGTTGCGGCGGGCCCGTCGCTGGCGGAGGAGGTCCCAGCACTGGTCGAGCTGGACCTCGACCTCGTGGAGGCGGGCCTGCTGGTGCTCGTCGAGTCCCTCTCCGATGGCCTGACGCTCCAGGGTGTGCTCCTCCTCGACCAGACCGCCGATGCGGTCCAGGACCTGCTTGTCGTCCATCCGGGTCTCCCTCCGGGTGAGCTCTCCCGCTGGTTGTGGCGATGATGCCGGGTGGGCCCGTCGACTGCATCTGCTGGTAGGCGGGCGGGGGGAGGCCACCTGGCATCGGAGCATGCGAACCTCGGCCCGGGGCTGGCCGGCGTCGAGGCGGCGACCGTCGGGCGCGCCTACAGCGCCGCCCTGGTCGGCAGCTAGGCCGGGCGGTCACCCGACCGGCCGGAGCGGTCCGCTTCGATCACCCGGCGCAGGCTCGACGGGCGCCAGGGGGCGCGGGTGGGGCGGTCGCCGAACAGGCCGGGGGCTGCCCGCGCCAGCTCCTCCGGGGTCCACCGGCGAGGAGCCTCCTGGCTGGCGACGACGTGCCAGCCCTCGTAGAGCTCGACCAGGCCGCCGGTGATGCCGAGCACCTGGCCGGAGACCTCGGCGGCGGCGTCCGAGAGCAGCCAGACCACCACCGGGGCGACGTTGCCGGGGTCCAGCGGGTCGAACTCGCCCTCGAAGGCGAGCTCGCCGAAGGCGTCCTGCGTCATCTGGGTCCGCGCCCCCGGGGCGATGGCGTTGACCCGCACCCCGTACCGCGCCAGCTCCAGGGCGGTGATCACGGTGAAGGCGGCCACCCCGGCCTTGGCCGCGCCATAGTTGGACTGGCCGAGGTTTCCGAGGATGCCGGAGGTCGAGGTGGTGTTCACGATCGAGCCCGGCCGGCCCTGCTGCTTCCACCAGGCGGCGGCGTGCCTGGTGGTGCAGAACGTTCCTCGCAGGTTCACCCGGAGCACCAGGTCGAACTCGTCGGGGCCGAGGTTGAAGACCATGCGGTCGCGGACCACGCCGGCGTTGTTGACCACCCCGTCCAGCCCCCCGAAGGTGTCGACCGCCGCGGCGATCAGCCGCTCGGCCGCGTCGAAGTCGGCGACGTCGTCGTCGAGGGCCAGGGCATGGCCGCCTTCGGCGGTGATGGCGGCCGCGGTGTCGGCCGCCCCGGCCAGGTCGTCGACCACCACCCGGGCCCCGGCCCGCGCGCAGGCCAGCGCCTCCTCACGCCCGATCCCCTGCCCGGCCCCGGTGACGACCACCACCTTGCCGTCGAGCGCTCCCATCTGCTCCTCCGGTTGGTCGGCGCAGCCCACGGCGTGGTCGAACCTGGGTCACCGGCCCGGTGACCGGAGTTGCCGGCTTCGGCAGCGTTCAACGCGACGCCGCGGCCTACCCGCAACCGGCTGGCTATCCCCCGAGAACCGCCGTTTGTGGAGTCCCCCGGAGGCCGCGACGCCGCGCCTCCCGTAGTTGTTCCAGGCGTCGCGACCCGGCGAAACGATACGGGTGGCAGCTCAAGTGCACAATCGTACGTACCGGGCGGTACGACAGGTTCGAACTTGCTAGGTAGAACAACGGATTCAGTAGTTTTGCTGGAGGGGGGTAGTCTCCCCCGGGGACAACAGAAAGTCCTCAACCGGGACGACAACCGTAAAGGGGTGTCGAGCGATGAGCCGGACCAGCAGGCCGACGTATCTGCGGACCTCTGAGGTAGCCGGTCTTCTTCACGTGTCGCCGAAGACCGTGTCCCGGTGGGCCCAGGAAGGCAAGCTTCCCTTCCTGCGGACCTTGGGGGGCCACCGGCGCTACCCGGACAACGAGATCCGCGCCCTGGCGGATGAGCTGCGGATGTGGCCGACGATCGAAGAGCCTCGTCGGGCCGAGTCCCAGTAGGCTTCCGGGGGCCGAGCCAGCCGGGCTCGGCCCCCAGCGGCCTGCTATCCGGCCGGTGGCGGCGCGTCCAGCGCCTTCTCGAGCAGGATGCGGGTGCCGTTGAGGCCGGAGTCGACCACCACCCTGTCCATCAGCGCGTGCATGACGTACAGGCCCCGGCCACGGTTCTGCGAGGGATGGGCACGCCTGGACATGGCCGCCCGGGAGCTGTCGAGCCCCGGGCCGCGGTCCTGGACGGAGAACGAAAACCGGCCGCCCACCATCGCCCAGCTGACCACGATCACCGAGTCCTGCTCCCCCCAGGACCCGTGCACGACCGCCTTGGCGACGGCTTCGCCGCTGGCCAGCAGGATCGCGTCGGCCACCTCCGCCGGTACCCGGGAACGTTCCAGGTCCCGGTGGAGCAGGGCCCGCACGGTCGGCACCGAGTCGCTGCGGCACGGCAGCAGCAGGTGCGCCGTTGGGCGCCCCAGGCTGCCTGACGTCGGTTCCTCCACCTCTGCCACTCCCCCGGACGACCTCGGCTCCGGGCGCATCCGAAGGGCGCCCGTTACCGGTCTCTGAATACAACGATCGGCAGGGCTCAGTCCAACTGGACGGCCGGCCGGGCGCTCGGGCCGGCGACCTCCAGCTGGCCTTCCGGGCAGCGCCGGAGCAGGTCGCAGCCCGCGCACCAGGGACCGGGACGTGGCGTGAACTCCCGGTCGGCCCGCAGCTCGGCCGCGGTGGAGAGCACGGCGCCGAGTCGTTCGCGCAGGACCTCGGGCGGCCGCTGGGTGACCACCTGCTCGCCGGCGACGACGTGATCGAGCACCAGGCGGGTCACCGGCCGGCCGAGGCGGCGCTGGACCAGGGCGGCGTAGATGGTCAGGGCCTCGTCGGCGTCGGCCGCCTCCTGGCTCGCCGGCCGGCGGCCGGTCTTGTAGTCGACCACCACCAGGCCACGGCCGGTGTCGGCGTCGACCCGGTCCAGCCGGCCCTTGAGCACGATGTCGCCCCAGGCGGCCTGCAGCCCCAGCTCGGTGGCATGGGGCACCACCGTGGTGTCGCTGCGCCCGTACCAGGCCCGCAGGGCCTCGGCGCCCCGTTCCCGCTCGCGCTGCTGCTGCTCCTTGCCCTGGTAGCCGTCGCGCACCCACAGGCGGCGGAACAGCTCCAGCAGCATGCGCAGGCTGCGGCGACCGACGGGCAGGCGGAAGAACTCTCGCAGGGCGGCGTGCACGCTGGTCCCGAAGGCCTGCTGGGGGCTGGAACGGGACAGGCGCCATAGCCCGTCGACATACAGGAACCGGTACAGGCGCGGGCAGAGCCGGTAGCGCTCCAGGGCCGACGGGCTCAGGAACGTCACCCGTTCAAGGTCCATGCCTGGCAGGCTCTGCTGCTCTGCGCCATTCATCCTTCGAGGCTACGCCCGAACCCCCACAACCGGATATCCTTCCGGCCTCGAACGGCAGGCGAAGGGTGGGGCGGCTCGTGGACGAGTCGGAGGGACAGCGTTGCGGCATCGGCGCCGACGCTCCCGAAGGGCCGGAGGATGGGTGGTCGTGAGGCGCCTCCCGCCCCGGCCACGGGTGCTGCTGGCCGACGACCACACCCGGCTCCGCGAGGCCCTGCGCGACCTGCTCGTCGAGACGGGCTTCGAGGTGGTCGGCGAGAGCGGCGACGGGGCCGACGCGGTGGGTCTGGCCAGGATCCTGGAGCCCGACATCGTCGTGATCGACCTGCGGATGCCGGTGCTGAACGGCCTTGACGCGACCAAGCTGATCAAGGACGGCCGGCCCGCCACCCAGGTGGTGGTGCTCAGCGC
The DNA here is from genome assembly GCA_036003705.1 of Actinomycetes bacterium. Lineage (GTDB taxonomy): Bacteria > Actinomycetota > CALGFH01 > CALGFH01 > CALGFH01 > CALGFH01. Next base: position 15,183 of record DASYSE010000041.1, read on the forward strand.
GTTCGAGAGCCCGGAACTGGAGCACCAGGCCAGGGAGGCCGGGGCGTTCGCCTACCTGGACAAGGGGACCATGACAGGCCGGATCCACCGGGTGCTGCTGGACGCCGCCGTCCGTGCGGTGCAGGCCGGCGCCTCGGTCCGGGCGGCCGAGGAGCCGGAACCGGACTAGTCTCAGCTCAGGACGAGGGCGGCGACCCCGAAGCTGGCGAAGAAGCTGATGACGCTCGCGACGATCGTCACCAGGCCGAGGGACCCGTCACCCTTGGAGCGGGCGATCCCGCCGCAGACGACTCCGACCAGGCCGCCGAGCGGGAACATGACCAGCCCCAGACCGGCCAGGACAAGGCCCGCGACCGACCAGGGGCGTCCTTCCACCCGGTCACCGTCTGCCACCACATCACCCTCCGGTCGATCGCTCCCACCCTGCCGTCGGCTTCAGCCGCGTGTTCCCTTCAGCTGGGCGCGGGCCTGGGTCAGGAAGGCCGCCCGGTAGCGCTTCACGTCCTCCGGCGCCTCCAGCAGCCGCACCGCTTCCGTCCCCGCCCAGCGATCGAGCTCGTCCAGCAGCGCCTCGAGCTCGTCGCAGGCCTCCAGGGCGACCGGGACCAGCTCGTCGGAAAGGGTGAAGCGCACCACGAAGGTGGGTTCCTTGGCCAGGTAGGCCTGGTCGGCGGCGTCGTCGACCGGGCTGCGGGGGAACTGGGCGGTGAGCCGCTCGATCAGCCCGTTGAAGCGCGCCGGAGGTGCGTCGGGCGCCAGGGCGACCAGCTGCGCCTCGCGCCGGACCGCCTCGTAATGGTCCCTGCTCCTGATGTGCAGCGCCGGATCGAACGGCCCCAGCTCGAGCTCCATGGCCGAAGCATACGATGCCCCAGCCCCCTGGCGCGCATCCGATCGGCGGCGCCGAAGCATCCGTGCAGCCCTGGAGCTGCGCGCCGCCAAACGGTGGCCACGCGAGTCCCTCGAACCCGGAGAGGTGGCCGGCGTTCTACTAGGCGCGGGCCAGGAGGCGGTCGACGGTCGCGTCGGGGGTGCGGTCGACGCCCAGGCGGTAGCCGTACAGGGCGCCGTGGCAGTCGGAGGCGCCGGTCGCCTCCAGGCCCAGCTCGGCGGCCAGGGCCCGCCAACGGGCCCGGTCCCGCGGCGGCTGGTCGGGATGGTCGACCTCGAGCCCGTCGAGGCCGGCGGCGGCCATGGCCCGGATCACCGGCTCGGGCACCGCCATGGCGCCGGCGTGGATCGACGGGTGGGCCAGCACCGCCACCCCGCCGGCCCCGTGGATCAGCTGGACCGCCTCGACCGGGGTGACCGCGTCCTTGGCCACGTAGGCCCGACCGCCGGTGCCGATCCAGTCGGGACCGAAGGCGGCCGGCACGTCGTCGACCACGCCGGCCTCGACCATCGCCCTTGCCACATGGGGCCGCCCGATCGCGCCGCCGCCGGCCAGCTCCTCGACCCGGTCGAAGTCGACCGCGGCGCCCAGCTCGCGCAGCCGCTCCACCATCCGCTCGGCCCGGCCGACCCGGCCTCGCAGGATCCAGGCCCGCTTGGCCTCGAAGGTCGCCTCGGCGGGGTCGAACCCGTAGCCCAGGACGTGGACCGGGTTGCCGTCGTGCTCGGCCGACAGCTCGCAGCCGAGCAGCACCGCCAGCCCGGTGCCCCTGGCCGCCGCCATGGCCCGGTCCACCCCGCCGGTGCTGTCGTGGTCGGTGAGCGCGATCCCGGTCAGGTCGCGGGTCGCGGCCAGCTCGACCACCTGCTCGGGGTCGAGGGTGCCGTCCGAGAAGGTCGAGTGGGTGTGCAGATCGAACCCGGGCATGCCGCGACACTACCAGCGGCGATCCATCCCGGATCATCCCGGTGTAGTTCTGGCCGTCCTACCTCCAAGTTCGCGGCTCCGGCGGACCCACCCGGACCATCCTGGGTCGGCCCGGTGCTAACCGGGTCGTTAGCGCGGCTGTGAGCACCCGACGAAACCGTTGGCAGGCAAGGCACCCCGGGTTCTTGCATTCCACGGCCATGGCTGCAAGCCAGTAGTGGCAACGGTTTCGGCTCGGGGCCGATTGGTGTTGCCGGGTGCAGGCGAGGTAGAATCAGCGAAGAACACGGACCCCCCGGGCACGTCTCCCGGATGCGGGTCCCCTGCGAGGAGAGGTGCGACGTGAAGCGGCGGACGTCACTCGCCGCCCGCACCGACCTCCTTGGAGGTGAACGTTGAACCTGCAAGTCAACGAGGCGCCGGCGATTGGCAACGAGGTCGCCAAGGCGCTCCAGGAAGCGCTGGCCTCCGGCCAGCCCACCGTCCCGCTCGAGCTGGCCGCCCGAGCCGTCGGCATCAAGAGCCGCTCCACCGCCTACCGGGCGGCGCGGGCTGGGAAGCTCCCGTTCCGGACGCTGCTGGTCGGCGGGCAGGGCCGCCGTGTCGTCCCCACCGCCGAGCTGAAGGCCGTGCTCGGCCTCGACCCCGCGCCCGACGCGGCGCAGGCAGGTGGGTAGCCGGCAACATCGAGCGCCGTTCCGAGCGCCGCCGCTCCCCGCCACAACGAGGCGGACCCCGGCCATCAGCCCGGCCAGGGCCCGCAGGGAGGATCAAGCAGGACCACCCGCAGCGAGTCTACGTCACACTCACCACGCCGGTGTCGCCTGCCTGGCCTGCCGCCGCGCCCGGTGCCCTGGGCCCGCGGCCGGGTCGTGGGGTCCCCCGGACCCCTGGACCTGGACGCAGGCGGAGCGGTCCTGCTGGGCGCCCGAGTGGCACGCTACCCGCATCGCGCTGGGATGGCCGTCGTGACCCTGGCCTCCCCGGCCCGCCGGTCTGGCGTCAAGGCGCGATTGACACCAGCCCCGCGGCGGCGGGAGGTTGAGAACCCCGAGTTCGCCGCGTTCATCCGCCGCATCCTGCGCGCCTACGCGCGCCGGGCCGGCGCTAGCGACCTAGACGCCCTCGCCGAGCTCGGCCGGCTGCGCGAGGAGCTC
>DASYSE010000042.1:0-29805 GCA_036003705.1 Actinomycetes bacterium
GGGCGAGGCCCAGCCGCAGGGCTCGCTGGTGCTCGACCAGTTCGGGCGCAACCTCACCCAGCTGGCCCGCGAGGGCAAGCTCGACCCGGTGATCGGGCGCGAGAAGGAGATCGAGCGGGTCATGCAGGTGCTGTCCCGCCGGACCAAGAACAACCCGGTGCTGATCGGCGAGCCCGGCGTCGGCAAGACCGCCATCGTCGAGGGCCTTTCGCAGGCGATCGTCAAGGGCGAGGTGCCGGAGACGCTCAAGGGCAAGCAGATGTACACCCTCGATCTCGGCGCCCTGGTCGCCGGCTCGCGCTACCGCGGTGACTTCGAGGAGCGCCTCAAGAAGGTGCTCAAGGAGATCCGCACCCGCGGCGACATCGTGCTGTTCATCGACGAGCTGCACACCCTGGTGGGGGCCGGCGCGGCCGAGGGCGCGATCGACGCCGCCTCGATCCTCAAGCCGATGCTGGCCAGGGGCGAGCTGCAGACGATCGGCGCCACCACCCTCGAGGAGTACCGCAAGCACCTGGAGAAGGACGCCGCCCTGGAGCGCCGCTTCCAGCCCATCCAGGTCCAGGAGCCGACGGTGGCCCACACCATCGACATCCTCAAGGGGCTGCGCGACCGCTACGAGGCCCACCACCGGGTCACCATCACCGACGACGCCCTGGTCGCCTCCGCCAACCTGGCCGACCGCTACATCTCCGACCGCTTCCTGCCCGACAAGGCGATCGACCTGATCGACGAGGCCGGCAGCCGCATGCGCATCCGGCGCATGACCGCCCCGCCCGACCTTCGCGAGTTCGACGGCCGCATCGCCGACGTCCGGCGCGACAAGGAGTCGGCGATCGACGCCCAGGACTTCGAGAAGGCCGCCAACCTGCGCGACACCGAGAAGAACCTGCTCAACGACAAGGCCCGCCGCGAACGGGAGTGGAAGTCGGGCGACATGGATGTGGTCGCCGAGGTCGACGAGGAGGAGATCGCCGAGGTGCTGGCCTCCTGGACCGGCATCCCGGTGTTCAAGCTGACCGAGGAGGAGACGGCCAAGCTCCTGCGCATGGAGGACGAGCTGCACAAGCGGATCGTCGGCCAGGACGACGCCATCCACAGCGTCAGCCAGGCCATCCGGCGCACCAGGGCCGGGCTCAAGGACCCCAAGCGGCCGTCGGGCTCGTTCATCTTCCTCGGCCCCTCCGGGGTCGGCAAGACCGAGCTGTCCCGCACCCTTGCCGAGTTCCTGTTCGGAGACGAGGACGCGCTGATCGCGCTCGACATGTCGGAGTACATGGAGAAGCACACGGTCTCGCGGCTGATCGGGTCCCCGCCCGGCTACATCGGCTACGAGGAGGGCGGCCAGCTCACCGAGGCGGTCCGGCGCAAGCCGTTCAGCGTGGTGCTGTTCGACGAGATCGAGAAGGCCCACCCGGACGTGTTCAACACCCTGCTCCAGATCTTGGAGGACGGGCGGCTGACCGACGCCCAGGGCCGCACGGTCGACTTCAAGAACACCGTGCTGATCATGACCTCCAACCTGGGCACCCGCGACATCGCCAAGGGCACCACCCTGGGCTTCACCGCCCGGCCGGACGCCAAGGTCGACTACGAGCGGATGCAGAGCAAGGTCATGGACGAGCTGAAGCGCCACTTCCGGCCCGAGTTCCTCAACCGGATCGACGAGGTGATCGTCTTCCACCAGCTCTCCAGGGAGCAGGTGAAGAGCATCGTCGGCCTGATGATGCGGCGGGTCGTGGAGCAGCTCAAGTCCAAGGACATCGCCCTGGAGCTGACCGAGGCGGCCAAGGACTTGCTGGCCGAGAAGGGTTACGACCCGGCGCTGGGTGCCCGCCCGCTGCGGCGGACCATCCAGCGGCTGGTCGAGGACCCGCTGTCCGAGAAGCTCCTGTGGAAGGAGTTCACGGCCGGGCAGCTGGTCGTGGTCGACGCCGAGGACGGCGCCATCGCGTTCCGTTCGCTCGACCAGCCCACCGACGAAATCGACGCCCCGCCGGCCGAGCTGGCCGGCAAGGAGTAGGCGTCCTCCCTGTCCCACCCCAGGGATAGGCGAAGCCCCCGGGTTCCCCGGGGGCTTCGCCGTTAGCATGCCTGCCATGGACGAGGTGGTCAGGGGCGGGGCGCGGTCCCGGGCGTTCGGGCAGCCGCTCGATCGGCTTGCCTGGGTGCATGCGACCAGCACGCTGGGGGATGCCCTGGTGGCGGTGGCCCTTGCCGGCACGCTGTTCTTCGCCGTGCCGGTGGCCGCCGCCCGGCCCAGGGTCGCCCTGTACCTGCTGCTCACCGTCGCCCCGTTCGCGGTGGTGGCCCCGCTGCTCGGCCGGCTGCTCGACGGGCGCGGGGGGGCGGGACGGCTGGCCCTGGTCGCGGCGATGGCGCTGCGGGCAGTGCTGGCCGCCATGGCCGTCGCCCGCACCGGGTCGCTGCTGCTGTACCCGCTCGCCTTCGGGCTGCTGGTCTGCTCGCGGGCGCATGGCATCAGCCGCACCGCCCTGGTCCCCGAGCTCATCGTCGAGGACGATCGCGACCTGGTCGCCGTCAACGGTCGGATGGCCAGGGTGGCCGCCCTTGGCGGCACCGCCGGGGCGCTGCTCGGGGTCGGCCTGGACCGCCTGCTCGGCGGCGGCGCGGTCCTCTGGGCCAGCGCCCTGGCCTTCGCCGCCGGTGGGGTGCTGGCCCTTCGGCTCCCCACGACCCGCCGCCCCCGGACGTGGCGGGGGTCGGGTCCCGGCGCCCGCCCTGACCCGCTTGCCCGGCGGGCGGCCAGGCTGGCCCGGCCCTCGGGGCGGGTGCGGCTGGCCAGGACGGCCAACGCGACGGTCAGGGCGGCCGGCGGGTTCACCCTGTTCCTGCTCGCCTTCGAGCTTCGCCGCCAGGGTGTCGGCACCGCCGGCCTCGGCCTGCTGCTGGCCGGGGTCGGCGTCGGCGGGGTGATCGGCGCCTTCCTGCTCCCGCGGGCCGCCCGCCTGGTCCGCGAGGACGGCCTGCTCGGCGGCGGGCTGGTGGTCTGCGGGGCGACCGCGTTGCTGCTCGCCGGCCGGGTAGGGGTCGCCCCGGCCGCCATCGGCGGCCTGGCCATGGGCGGCGGGATCGCCGCCGCCCGCCTCGGCTTCGAGAGCCTGGTCCAGCGCGAGGTCCCCCCGGCCGCACGCGGCACCGCCATCACCAGGGCCGAGACCACCTTCCAGCTCGCCTGGGTGGCCGGCGCCGTCATCCCCGTCGCCCTCCCCCTTCCGATCACCCCGGCCCTGGTCACCGCCGCCCTCGCCTGGCTGGCCGCCGCCGCCACCTACGCCGTCGGCCTGCTCCGCCTGAAGCGCGGTCGACCCTAGGACAGCGGGCACGTATCCGGCGCCGCCGGCGGCCGCCGAGGCCAGACCGGCGGTGACGCCGCGGGGGAGCCCTTGGCGGCCACGCGGGCGTCCATGTCGCCTCCAGGGCGCTCATGCACACGCCGGAGAGGAACTGGGCGACCACCAGCCCGGCGGGATGCCAGGCTGCGACCCCCCAGCCGGCGACCATGCCCACCCCCAGCGCGGGCCAGGTGACCGAGGGGGGGCAGCGCCCGCCGTTCCAGCCGGGCCACCGACACCGGCGCCAGCAGACTGCCGAGCGCGAACGCCAGCGCCGACCCGGCCACCCACCTGGTCCCGTGCAGCTCGGCGGCGAGGCCGACGGCCAGCAGGGTCGGTCCCGACCCGAGCAGCATGACCAGCGCACCGGAGACCATCAGCCCGGTCGGCCGCGGCGGCGTGGCCGACCGGTCCCGCGGCGTCCGGACCACCCGCGCGCCCCCGGCCACCAGCCATGTCGGCAGCAGGCAGCCGCCGTAGAAGGCGATGATCCCGACCAGCAGCCCGCCGCCGGCCACGCCGTCGGGCCCGGTCGGGAGCAGGGCGGCGGTGGCGATCCCGGCGGCCTCGATCGCCGCCACCGCCACCATGTACCAGGTCATGGCCGCACCCCGCGGGTCGGCGGCGGCGACCTCGGCCCAGCCTGCTCGAGAACCTCTCGCTGGCCCGCCACCTGGAGGCCCGGGGTGGTCGAGCGGACCGCCGAGCTGCGCGCCAGCGAGCAGCGCTTCCAGGCGCTCGTGCAGCACAGCTCCGAGGTCGTGATCCTGGTCGACAGCGACGCCAGCGTGGAGTACGTCAGCGAGTCGATGAGCCGGGTCTTCGGCTACAGCGAGGCCGACCTGCTCAGCCGGCCGCTCACCAGGATCCTGGAGGCGGAGGCCGCCGCCCGCCTCCGCGAGGGGCTCGGCGACGTCGCCGAGCGGCCCTACGGCGTGCTGGAGCTCGAGCTGCCGCTGCGGCACCGCGACGGGCACCTGTGCACCGTCCAGGTCACCATCACCAACCTGCTCGACAACCCCAGCGTCGGTGGCCTGGTGCTCAACACCCGCGACATCAGCGAACGCCGGCAGCTGGAGGACCAGCTCGTCCACCAGGCCTTCCACGACTCCCTGACGACGCTGGCCAACCGGGCGCTGTTCAAGGACCGGGTCGACCACGCCTTGCTGCGGACCAAGCGGCAGACGCCGTCGGTGGCGGTCCTGTTCGTGGACCTCGACGGCTTCAAGGAGGTCAACGACAGCCTCGGCCATGCCGCGGGCGACCGGCTGCTCATCCAGGTCGCCGAGCGGCTGCACTCCTGCGTGCGACCGAGCGACACCGTGGCCCGGTTCGGCGGTGACGAGTTCGCCGTGCTGATCGAGGACGCCAGCGACGACATCGACGTGACCGCGGTGGCCGAGCGCGTGCTCGAAGGCCTCCGCCAGCCCTTCGTCGTCAACGGCCGCGAGCTCCACGTTCGCGGCAGCATGGGCATCGCCAGGATGGAGAGCGACGTCGAGGGAGCCGACCAGCTGCTGCGCAACGCCGACCTGGCCATGTACCGGGCCAAGGCGGCCGGCCGCGGCGGGTACGAGCGCTACGACCCGGAGATGCACACCGAGCTGGTGCAGCGGGTGCAGCTGGAGGCCGACCTGCGCAGGGCGCTGGAGGACGGCGACCTGTTCCTGAACTACCAGCCGACCTTCGACCTGGCCTCCGGCCAGCTCGTCGGCGCCGAGGCGCTGGCCAGATGGCACCACCCGACCCGGGGGCTGGTCCCGCCCACCGAGTTCATCCCGCTGGCCGAGGCGAGCGGGCTCATCCGGCCGCTGGGCGCCTGGGTCCTGCACGAGGCCTGCCGGCATGCCGCGGAGTGGCAGCGGGCCAGCTCCCAGCGGGACAAGCCGCTGGCCCTCAGCATCAACCTGTCGGGCCGGCAGCTCCAGGTCCCCGAGGTGGTCGACGACGTCGCCCAGGCCCTGCAGGAGAGCGGCCTGCAGCCCGAGTCGCTGGTGCTGGAGATGACCGAGAGCGTCCTGATGGACGACAGCGAGAACGTGCTCGCCATCCTGCGGCGGCTGAAGCAGCTGGGCGCGCGGCTGGCCATCGACGACTTCGGTACCGGCTACTCCTCGCTCAGCTACCTGCACCGCTTCCCGGTCGACATGCTGAAGATCGACCGGTCATTCGTCGAGCGCCTCAGCCACGCCTCCGACAACGCCGAGCTGGCCCGGACCATCGTCCGTCTCGGTCAGAGCCTGCAGCTGGTCACGGTGGCCGAGGGGGTCGAGGACTCGGCCCAGTTCCTTGCCCTGCGCCGCATGGGCTGTGACGTCGGCCAGGGCTACTACTTCGGCCGGCCGATGGGCAGCGAGGAGATCGGACGCCTGCTCGGCGACGACCTCCCAACGCCGCCGAGGAAGCCCGCCACCACCGGGTAGCGAGCCGATCAGCCCAACGATGGCACCGCAGACACCGCCTAGCCCAATGGGGCTTCGCCGAAGACCTCGTGGATGCGGCGGAGCTCGCGCAGGCGCGGTTCGGTCTCGCCGCCGACCCAGCGACTGACCGTCTTGACCGAGACGCCGAGCTGCCTGGCCGCGGCCTCCTGGGAGAGGCCTTCGCGCTTGAGGACGCTGGAGATCCACTCCGCGAACGAGCGATGCTCGGGACGGTCCCGGCGGACGGAGGGGAAGCTGGCGCCGACGGTGGCGGGGCCGCGCAGGACGTCGACCTCGACGCCGTCGGGGAAGATCCGGAAGCACACCTGGATCTGGCCGCCGTCGGGACCGGCCGCGTCCAGCAGCGCGTTCAGGACCGCGTGGTGGAGCTGCTGGTGGCCCCGCGGGGTGAGAGGTGACTCGGCCAGGTAGCGCCGCACGAACTCGCGGATGTCGGGGAGGGACGACGGGCGGGCCGGGAACGTCTGGGTGACGACGAAGACCGGGTCGATGACGACCTCATCGTCTGGTTCGATGGCTGCGCGCGGGTCGGGCTCCAGGCTCTCCCTCGGGTCCTCAACGCGCTCATCCAAGGCCGCTCCCTCGGCTCGATTTGTGCGATTGTAGCCCCGGGTGCCCATCAGGCCCAGGAAACCCCAAGGTTGACGCAGGTCCGTGAGCTGTCCGGACAGAACTGTCTTGCAATGCCGTCGGTGACGGCGCATGCTTCCCAGACGCCGGTACGCCGCCGGGAGGACGCATGCGACAACGACTGTCGGAGACGCTCCGAGCGGTGGCGCGTGACGCCCTCGAGCAGCGGGCCCGGCCGGTCGAGGCGCTGGCCGACGACGCCGAGCAGGTGGCGCGCGCCTGCCACGCGATGGCGATCCGCTTCCACCGCGGCGGCAAGCTGGTCTGCTTCGGGAGCGGCGGCCCCAGCACCGACGCCCAGCACATCGCCGTCGAGTTCGTCCACCCGGTGATCGTCGGCAAACGGGCCCTGCCGGCCATCTCCCTCACCGGCGACGTGGCCACCCTGACCGGCGTCGCCGGTCGCGACGGCTACCGGGAGATGTTCGCCTACCAGCTCCGCTACCTGGCCGCGCCCGACGACATCGCGCTCGGGGTGTCGGTCGACGGCCGCGACCCGGCGGTCCTGCGGGGGCTGGAGGCCGCGGCCGACCTCGGGATGCTCACCATCGCCCTGGCCGGCGGGGACGGTGGCGAGCTGGCCCGCAGCCCGGCCGTCCACCACCCCCTGGTCGCCCGTTCCGACGACCCCCTGGTCGTCAAGGAGATCCACGTGACCGCCTACCACGTGCTGTGGGAGTTGGTGCATGTGCTCTTCGAGCAGCCGGGCGTGCTCGGCCCGGAGGTGATCCGTTGACCGAACGGACGGGTCTGACCCCTGGGGTCCGGGGAACCCCAGGGGGGGTCCCCGGCGGATCGGGAAGCTCTTCCAAGGGGGTGCCCCGGTTGGTCGAGCCCGAATGTTACGACGACGTCTGCATCACCTGTTCGGACGAGGCTGTCCCGGTGCGGGTGGTGCGGCTGCTTGACGCCAGCCTGGCCACGGTCGACACCGGGCAGAGCCTCGAAGAGGTGAGCGTGGCCCTGGTGGACGCGGCCGTCGGGGACACCATCCTGGTCCACGCCAAGGAGGCCATCGCCAGGCTCGGAGGTGCCGCCAGTGGGTCGTGACGGCGCTGGTGTGGAGTCCCTGTATCCCTTCCTTTACCCGGGAAGCTCCGACCTGGACGACGTGCTCGACCAGGTCCGCAAGTCCACCGTCGACAAGGTGGCCGAGATCATCGAGCTGCGCCGGCTCACCGTGCGGCGGGACTCGGCACGGCTTGCCGACTGCGCCCGGGCGATGGCCAGGTCGTTCTCCGGCGGCGGGCGGCTGTTCGCCTTCGGCAACGGCGGCAGCTCCACCGACGCCCAGGCCGTCGCCACCACCTTCCTGCACCCGCGACCCGGCGGCCGGGTCCTGCCGGCCCTGTCCCTGACCGATGACATCGCCGTGGTCACGGCCCTGGCCAACGACGTCGGCTTCGACGTCGTGTTCGCCCGTCAGATCGCCGCCTTCGGCCGGCCCGGCGACATCGCCGTGGGCCTGTCGACCAGCGGCAACTCCGACAACCTCGTCCGCGCGTTCGAGGAGGCGAGCCGGCGCGGGCTGCTCACCATCGGTCTGGCCGGCTACCAGGGCGGCAAGATGGCCGAGCTCGACACCATCGACTACCTGTTCGTGGTTCCTTCGTCCTCGGTCCACCGGATCCAGGAGGCACAGACCACCGTCTACCACGTCCTGTGGGAGCTGACCCAGGCGGCCCTGAAGGCGTCCGGCGGCTCCTGAGCGACCCTGTCACGAGGTGGTGAAGCGGCATGGCAGCAGGCACCGAGCAGGAAGAGGCCGTCGTCCACATCCTGTGGATCAATGCCGGCCTGAGCTGTGACGGCGACTCGGTCGCGCTCACGGCGGCGACCCAGCCGAGCATCGAGGAGATCGCCCTCGGGGCGCTGCCCGGCCTGCCCAAGGTGGCCGTCCACTGGCCCCTGATCGACTTCGAGTGCGGGCCCAACGCGGGCGCCGACGACTTCCTCGAGTGGTTCTTCAAGGCCGACCGGGGCGAGCTGGAGCCGTACGTGCTGGTCGTCGAGGGCTCGATCCCCAACGAGGCTATCAAGCGCGAGGGCTACTTGTGCGGCTTCGGCAACAACCCCGACACCGGCCAGCCCATGACCACCAGCGAGTGGATCGACCGCCTCGCCCCCAAGGCGCTGGCGGTGCTCGCCGTCGGCACCTGCGCCACCTACGGCGGCATCCACGCCATGGCCGGCAACCCCACCGGCGCCATGGGCGTCCCCGACTACCTGGGCTGGAGCTGGACGTCCAAGGCCGGCATCCCGATCGTGTGCGTGCCCGGCTGCCCGATCCAGCCCGACAACCTGTCGGAGACCATCCTGTACCTGCTCTACCAGGCGGCCGGCCAGGCCCCGATGATCCCGCTCGACGAGGCCCTGCGGCCCACCTGGCTGTTCGGCATGACCGTGCACGAGGGCTGCGACCGGGCCGGCTACTACGAGCAGGGCGACTTCGCCACCGAGTACGGGTCGCCCAAATGCCTGGTCAAGATCGGCTGCTGGGGGCCGGTGGTCAAGTGCAACGTGCCCAAGCGGGGCTGGCTGAACGGGGTCGGCGGCTGCCCCAACGTCGGCGGCATCTGCATCGGCTGCACCATGCCCGGCTTCCCGGACAAGTTCATGCCGTTCATGGACGAGCCGCCCGGCAGCAAGGTGTCGACCGCTGCCAGCGGCATGTACGGGACGGTGATCCGCAGCCTGCGCGCGGTCACGGCCAGGACGGTGGACAAGGAGCCCAAGTGGCGGAAGACGGGTCGAGAGCTGACCACCGGCTACCGTCCGAACTGGTGAGCGGGAGGGGACGGCGATGACCACGACCGACCGCGCTGCGACCGGTGACGGCCTTGTCGAGATGGCCTGGGACCCGATCACCCGCATCGTCGGCAGCCTCGGGATCTACACCAAGATCGACTTCAAGCAGAAGCGTGTCGCCGAGTGCTTCTCGACCTCGTCGATCTTCCGCGGCTACTCCATCTTCATGAAGGGCAAGGACCCGCGCGACGCCCACTTCATCACCAGCCGCATCTGCGGCATCTGCGGCGACAACCACGCCACCTGCTCGGTCTACGCCCAGAACATGGCCTACGGCGTACGCCCGCCCCACCTGGGCGAATGGATCATCAACCTGGGCGAGTCGGCCGAGTACATGTTCGACCACAACATCTTCCAAGAGAACCTGGTCGGGGTCGACTACTGCGAGCGCATGGTCAGGGAGACCAACCCGGGGGTGCTGGAGCAGGCCAACCGGACCGAGTCGCCCCACGCCGCCGACCACGGCTACCGGACCATCGGCGACATCATGCGCTCGCTGAACCCGCTGGAAGGCGAGTTCTACCGCGAGGCGCTGCAGGTCAGCCGCTCCACCAGGGAGATGTTCTGCCTGATGGAGGGCAGGCACGTCCACCCCTCGACGCTGTACCCGGGCGGCGTCGGCACGGTCGCCACCGTGCAGCTGTTCACCGACTACCTGACCCGGCTGATGCGCTACGTGGAGTTCATGAAGCGGGTCGTGCCCATGCACGACGACCTGTTCGACTTCTTCTACCAGGCGCTGCCCGGCTACGAGCAGGTCGGCCAGCGGCGGGTGCTGCTGGGCTGCTGGGGGAGCCTCAACGACCCCGAGTTCTGCGACTTCAAGTACGAGAACATGACCAGCTGGGGCCGCAAGATGTTCGTGACCCCGGGTGTCGTGGTCGACGGCAGGCTGGTCACCGACGACCTGACCAAGATCAACCTGGGCATCCGCATCCTGCTGGGCAGCTCCTACTACCAGGACTGGGAAGACCAGCCGATGTTCGTGACCGAGGACCCCCTCGGCAACCCGGTCGACCGGCGCCACCCCTGGAACCAGCACACCATCCCCAAGCCCCAGAAGCGCGACTTCGACAACAACTACTCCTGGGTGATGTCGCCGCGCTGGTTCGACGGCACCGACCACCTGGCCCTCGACACCGGCGGCGGGCCGATCGCCCGGCTGTGGTCGACCGCCCTCTCGGGCCTGGTCGACATCGGCTACATCAAGGCCACCGGCAGCAGCGTGGTCATCAACCTGCCAAGGACGGCCACCAGGCCCGAGGCGTCGTTCGAGTGGAGGATCCCGCGGTGGTCCAACGCCATCGAGCGCAACCGGGCCCGCACCTACTTCCAGGCCTACGCGGCCGCCGCGGCCCTGCACTTCACCGAGAAGGCGCTGGCCGAGATCCGGGCCGGCCACACCAAGACCTGGGAGACCTTCAAGGTGCCCGACGAGGCGATCGGCTGCGGCTTCACCGAGGCCGTCCGGGGCGTGCTCTCCCACCACATGGTCATCCGCAACGGCAAGATCGCCAACTACCACCCCTACCCGCCGACGCCGTGGAACGGCAGCGTCCGCGACACCTACGGCACCCCCGGCCCCTACGAGGACGCCGTCCAGAACACCCCGATCTTCGAGGAGAACCCGCCGGAGAAGTTCAAGGGCATCGACATCATGCGGACGGTCCGCAGCTTTGACCCGTGCCTGCCCTGCGGGGTCCACATGTACCTGGGCGACGGCAACGTGGTGAAGAGGCTGCACTCGCCGACCATGCTCAACCAGGGGTAGCGGCCCATGGCTGAGGGGCGCGACCTGCGTACGGTCGGCACGCGGATCGAGGAGCTGCTCGGCCGGCTCCGCGACCGTGGAGACCCGACCACCGCGGAGTCCGCCGAGGAGGTCGTGCGCCTCGTCGTCGAGTTCTACGGGGCCGCATTCGCGAGAACGGTCGAGCTGGCCGGGCCCGAAGTCCTCGAACGGCTCGTGGAGGACGAGCTGGTTGCCAGCCTGCTCGTCCTCCACGACCTCCATCCCAAGGACACCGAGACCCGGGTGCTGGAGGCGCTGGACCAGGTCCGCCCCTACCTCGGCTCCCACGCCGGTGGGGTCGAGCTGCTCGGGGTCGACCCCGAGGGCGTCGTGTGGCTGCGCCTGGAGGGCAGCTGCGACGGCTGCCCGTCCTCCACCATGACGGTCAAGCTGGCCATCGAGCGGGCCATCGAGGAGGCCGCCCCGGAGGTGACCGCCGTCGAGGTCGAGAACCTCACCACGGAGCCGGAGCCGAAGCTGCTCCAGATCCGGCCGTTGCGCCGCGAGTGGGAGGTGGTCGAGGGACTGGACCGGCTGGCGGCGGGACGGCTGACCGCGATCGAGGTCGCCGGGACCGGCGTGGTCGTCTGCAGCGTCGCCGGGGAGCTGTACGCCTACCGGGACCGCTGCCCGGCCTGCGGGACCGGGCTGGCCGCCGGCGCCGACCTCGATGCCGAGGTGCTGTCCTGCGGGTCCTGCCGGCAGCGCTACGACGTCCGGCTGGCCGGCCGCGGGATCGACCACCCGGAGCTGCACCTGGAGCCGCTGCCCCTGCTGACCGGCGACGGCGGGGTGCGCCTGGCCGTCGGGTCGGGGGCCGGCTGGTGAGCGCCGGCCTGCGCCGCTTCGTCGGCGCCCGACCGGAGCCTCCACCCGTCCCTGGGGTGGGGGAGAAGGAGCGCGCCGCGCCGGGCGAGGCCTGCGAGATGTGCGCCGAGCCGATCGGCGACGGCCACTCCCACGTGGTCAACCTGGACAGCCGCAACATCATGTGCACCTGCCGGGCCTGCTACCTGCTGTTCACCCACCAGGGGGCGGCCGGCGGGCGCTACCGGGCGGTGCCCGACCGCTACCTGCACGACCCGTCGTTCCAGCTGGGCGAGGGCCAGTGGGACGCCCTGCAGATCCCGGTGCGGGTCGCCTTCTTCTTCAACAACTCCGCGCTCGGGCGGGTGGTCGCCTTCTACCCGAGCCCGGCCGGGGCGACCGAGTCGCTGCTGCCGCTGGAGGCCTGGGAGGAGGTGGTCGCCGCCAACCCGGTCCTGACCGGCCTTGTCCCCGATGTCGAGGCGCTGCTGGTGCAGCGCACCGGTGAGGGCTTCGAGTGCTTCCTGGTCCCGATCGACGCCTGCTACGAGCTGGTCGGCCTGGTCCGGATGCACTGGAAGGGGTTCGACGGCGGCCAGGAGGCGTGGGAGGCGATCGACGGCTTCTTCGACCGTGTCCGCGAGCAGAGCCGCCCCCTCGCCGAGCCGGCCGGGGGGTCCGGGGGGTTCATGGAGCGGAGCGGTAGCCCCCCGGAGGGACGGGTGCCATGACCGACCTGGTCTTCGACTGCATCGACGCCCGGCCCGAGCGCTACGCGGCCGTCCCCACCCTGCAGCTCAAGCTGCGGATCTCGGAGACCACCGGCGAGCAGGTCCACGCGATCGCGCTGCGCTGCCAGATCCGCATCGAGCCGCAGCGCCGGCGCTACTCGTCGCAGGAGGCCGACGGCCTGCTGGAGCTGTTCGGCGAGACGCAACGCTGGGGCGACACCCTCAAGCCGATGCAGTTCGCCACCGTCTCGCTGATGGTGCCCAGCTTCTCCGGCAGCACCGAGCTCGACCTGCCGGTGCCCTGCACCTACGACTTCGAGGTGGCCGCCTCCAAGTACCTGCACGCGCTGGGCGACGGCGAGGTCCCGCTGCTGCTGCTGTTCAGCGGGACCGTGTTCACCAAGGGGATCAGCGGGTTCTCGGTCGGCCAGGTGCCATGGCACAAGGAGGCCACCTACCGGCTGCCGGTCTCGGTGTGGCGGGAGATCATGGACCGCTTCTTCCCGGGCAGCGGCTGGATCCGGGTGCGGCGCGACACGCTGGACGCCCTGCAGCGCTTCAAGGCGGTCCGGGCCCTGCCGACCTGGGACGAGGCCTTCGAGACGCTGTTCAAGGAGGCAGGGGAGGCCGAGCGGTGAGCGCCGCCTTGCCGGCCTTCGAGCTGGCCCGCAAGGTGGCCGACGCCGTCCTCTACGAGGGCTACCTGCTCTACCCCTACCGGGCGTCGGCGGCCAAGAACCAGGCTCGCTGGCAGTTCGGGGTGCTGATGCCCCGCCTGTGGAGCGAGGAGGGCCCCGACGAGCCATGGGCGACCCAGACCGAGTGCCTGCTCGAGCCCGAGGAGACCACCACCGTCCACGCGCTCGTGCGCTTCCTGCACGTGCAGTCCAAGACCGTCGAGGCGGTCGACGTCGAGGGCGGGACCTTCCGCGAGGTGCCGGAGCTGCGGATCAATGGGTCCGAGCTGCTCCCATGGGACGAGGCCACCGAGCAGGAGGTGACGGTCGAGGCCCCGCTGGCCCAGCTGCTGGAGGGCGAGCTGGTGGCGCCGTTCGAGCGGCCGGGCGGCCGCCGGGTCGAGCCGGTCCACACCCCGGCCGGCAGGCTGGTCGGGCGGACGGTCCGCCGGCGCTGGCCGGTCCTCGGCGCGGTCCGGCTGTCGGCCGAACGGCTCGAGGGCCCGTACGGCCTGGTCCGCCTGCGCGCCCGGCTGGAGAACGCCTGCGCCTGGCACGACCCGAAGGCCGGCAGGAACACGGCGCTGCGGCGCTCGCTGGTCGCGGCCCACAGCCTGCTCGGCGTCGACCACGGGGTGTTCCTCTCGCTGCTCGACCCGCCGGAGTGGGCCAAGCCGGCCGTTTCGACCTGCCAGAACCTGCACACCTGGCCGGTGCTGATCGGCGAGGAGGGCCGGCGGGACGCGATGCTGTCCTCGCCGATCATCCTCTACGACCACCCGACCATCGCCCCCGAGAGCCCCGGCGACCTGTTCGACTCGACCGAGATCGACGAGATCCTGACCCTGCGGACCATGGTCTTGACCGAGGACGAGAAGCGGGAGGCGAGAGCGACCGACGAGCGGGCGGCCGCGATCATCGACCGGGTCGATACCATGCCGGCGGAGCTGCTGGAGCGGCTCCACGGCGCCGTCCGCTACCTGCGCGGAGTCGAGGGGTCGCAGGCGGGCCCGGAGGAGGGGGGGGTCAGCGGCCCGGGCGGGGCCACTGGGGCCGAGGTCGCTCCGGAACTGGTGCCGTGGTGGGACCCCGGGGCCGACACCACCGTCTCGCCCGAGACCGACGGCGTGGTCGTGGCCGGGGTCAACGTCGCCAAGGGGAGCAGGGTGCGGCTGCGCCCCGGCCAGCGCCGGGCCGACGCCCAGGACATGTTCCTCACCGACCGTCTGGCCACCGTGGAGGCCGTGTTCCTGGACGTCGACGGCAACCGCCACCTGGCCGTCACCCTCGACCAGGACCCCGCGGCCGACCTGCAGCGCTGGCACGGCCGCTTCCTCTACTTCTCACCCGACGAGGTGGCGCCGCTGTGACCCTGTCCGCCGAGCCGCGCCCAACGGTCCTCGTCGCCGGGGTCGGCAACGTCTTCCTCGGCGACGACGGGTTCGGGGTCGAGGTGGCGAGGCGGCTGGCCACCGAGCGCCTGCCCGGCTGGGTCAGGGTGGCCGACTTCGGCATCCGCGGCGTCCACCTGGCCTACGAGCTGCTGGAGGGCTACGAGAAGGCGATCCTGATCGACGCCACGCCCCGCGGGGAGGCGCCGGGCACCGTGTACGTGATCGAGCCGGACCTGGACGGCCGGCCCGACCCGGCCCCCGAGACCGGGCCCGGGGTCCTGATCGACGCCCATGGGATGGAGCCGGACGCGGTGTTCGCCCTGCTGAAGGCCCTTGGCGGCGACCTCCCCAAGCTGCTGGTGGTCGGCTGCGAGCCGGCCGAGGTGTCCGAACGGATGGGGTTGAGCCGCTCGGTCGCCGGCGCGGTCGACCAGGCCGTCGCCGTCGTCCGCGAGCTCATCGGCGAGCGCGAGACCGGGGAGGAGGGATGAGCATGCTTCGCCGCCTGGTGGTTGGCGCGGCGCTGGTCGGGCTGGTCGTGGTCCTGCGCAAGTCGATACCGGACCTCGCCCGGTACCTCAAGATCCGGCAGATGTGAGCGGCCGTCCCCCGACGGCGGCAGGGAGGGAGCTGGTGCACGAGCTGGGACTGTGCGAGGGGATCCTGGAGGCGGTGGAGCGCCGGGCCGCCGGCCGCCGCGTGACCCGGGTGCGGGTCAGGGTCGGGGCGCAGCACCGGGTGGTCGAGCCGGCCCTCGACCAGGCGTTCGCGCTGGTGTCGGAGGGAACGGTGGCCGCCGGCGCGGCCGTCGACCTGGTGGTGGTGCCGGTCCTGCTCCGCTGCCTTGACTGCGGCAGCGAGGCCGAGTCCACCGACGCCCTCGCCGCCTGCTCGGCATGCGGCGGCCTTGATCTCGAGACCAAGGGCGGTGACGAGCTGATCCTGGAAGCAATTCACGTGGAGGGGGAAGACGGTGTGTCTAGGCATCCCGGGTGAGGTCGTCGAGATTCTCGACGACCGGCCCGACCTGGCCAAGGTCGACGTGAGCGGGGTCAGGCGGGCGATCAACATCGGCCTGCTCGAGGACGAGAAGGTGGCGCCTGGCGACTGGGTGCTCATCCACGTCGGGTTCGCCCTTTCCAAGATCGACGAGCAGGAGGCCAAGGCCGCCCTCGACTTCCTCGAGGGGATCGGCCAGGCCTACGCCGACGAGCTGGCCGCCCTGGCCGACTCGAAGATCGAGTAACGAGAGGAGGCCGGAGCGGTGCGCTTCGTCGACGAGTTCCGCGACGCCGAGAAGGCCCAGGCGCTCGCCGCCCAGATCGCCGGCCTGTGCGAGCCGGGCCGGCAGTACAAGTTCATGGAGGTGTGCGGCGGCCACACCCACACCATCTACAAGCACGGCCTGGAGGACTACCTCCCGGAGAGCATCACCCTGGTCCACGGACCGGGCTGCCCGGTCTGCGTGATCCCGATGGGCCGGGTCGACGACGCCATCTTCATCGCCAAGCAGCCGGACGTGATCATGACCTCGTTCGGGGACATGATGCGGGTGCCCGGCAGCCACGGGTCGTTCTTCGACGCCACCGCCGAGGGCGCCGACATCCGGATGGTCTACTCGCCGCTGGACGCCCTCAAGGTCGCCAGGCAGAACCCGGACAAGCGGGTCGTGTTCATGGCCATCGGGTTCGAGACCACGGCCCCGTCCAGCGCCATGACCGTCCTGCGGGCGGCCGCCGACGGGATCGAGAACTTCTCGCTGTTCTGCAACCACGTCACCATCATCCCGGCCATCAAGGCCATCCTCGACTCGCCCGACCTGCGCCTGGACGGCTTCATCGGCCCCGGCCACGTGTCGACCGTGATCGGCTGCCGGCCCTACGAGTTCATCGCCGGCGACTACGGCAAGCCGCTGGTCTGTGCCGGGTTCGAGCCGCTGGACCTGCTGCAGTCGATCTACATGCTGATGCTGCAGCTGAGAGAAGGCCGCTGCGAGGTCGAGAACCAGTACACCCGGGTCGTCCCCTGGGACGGCAACCTCAAGGCAATCCAGGTGATCAACCAGGTCATGGAGCTGCGGCCCTACTTCGAGTGGCGCGGGCTCGGCTTCATATCCCACTCGGCGCTGCGGGTCAAGGAGAGCTACGCCAGCTTCGACGCGGAGCGGCTGTTCCTGGTCCCGGGTGTCCGCGTCGCCGACCCCAAGGCCTGCCAGTGCGGCGAGGTCCTCAAGGGCGTGCTCAAGCCGTGGGAGTGCAAGGTGTTCGGCACCGCCTGCACCCCGGAGACGCCCATCGGCACCTGCATGGTCTCCCCCGAGGGTGCCTGCGCCGCCTACTACAACTTCGGCCGCTTCACCAGAGAGCGCGTGAAGGAGGCGACCAGAGCGTGACCGCCGAGCATCACGCCCCAGGGACGGCAACCAGGGAGCAGTACCAGCAGCTGAGCCGCGAGGAGCAGGTCCTCGAGCGGATCGAGAAGGCACGCCGCCGCAAGCCCAAGCTCAAGGAGGAGCGCATCACCCTGTCCCACGGGTCGGGCGGCAAGGCCACGCAGACGCTGATCGAGGCGGTGTTCCTGGAGGCGTTCCGCAACCCGCTGCTGGAGCCGCTGGAGGACGGGGCCGTGCTGACCGCGCACGGGGGCCGGCTGGCCTTCACCACCGACTCCTACGTGGTCTCGCCGCTGTTCTTCCCCGGCGGCGACATCGGCGACCTGGCCGTCAACGGCACCGTCAACGACCTGGCCGTGAGCGGGGCCCGGCCGCTGTGGCTGTCGGCCGGGTTCATCCTGGAGGAGGGCTTCCCGGTCGCCGACCTGGAGCGGATCGTCGGCTCGATGGCGGCGGCCGCCGAGCGGGCCGGGGTCCAGGTGGTCACCGGCGACACCAAGGTGGTGCAGCGGGGCAAGGCCGACGGCTGCTACGTCAACACCGCCGGGGTCGGGGTGATCGAACGCCCAGGGGAGCTGGGGGCGGCCAGGGCGCAGCCGGGGGACGCGGTGATCGTCTCCGGGCCGATCGGCAACCACGGCATCACCATCATGCTGGCCAGGGGCGAGCTGGACATCGAGTCCGAGGTCACCTCGGACACGGCCGCGCTCAACGGCCTGGTCGAGCGGCTGCTGGACGCCACCCCCGGCGTCCGCGGACTGCGCGACGCGACCAGGGGCGGGGTGGCCACCATCTGCAACGAGGTGGCAAGGGCCGCCGGAGTGGCCGTGGTGGTCGACGAGGAGGCGGTCCCGGTCCGCCCCGACGTGCGCGGAGCCTGCGAGCTGCTTGGCATCGACCCGCTGTATGTGGCCTGCGAAGGGCGTTTGGTGGCGATCGTCGACGGGGACGAGGTCGACGCGGCCATGTCGGCGCTGCGTTCGCACCCGCTGGGGGAGGGCGCCGCGGTGATCGGCCGGGTCAGGGACGACCCGCCCGGCCTTGTTCTGCTGAAGACGTCGTTCGGCGGGACCCGGATCGTCGACCTCCTGGTCGGCGACCCCCTGCCACGGATCTGCTGAAGCGGCCAGGCTCGCGGTCCGAGGGGTGTGGACCGCCGCCCGAGGGTGTGGACCGCCGCCCGAGGGGTGTGGACCGCCGCCCGAGGGGTGTGGACCGCCGTCCGAGGGGTGTGGACCGCCGGAGGAAGCCCGCACCTGGGTCGGCTACGCTCCCCCACCGGGGGCCGGGCGTTGGCCTTGTCGGGCTCTTGCGCGGGCTCCGGCGACGGCGGCCTGGCCAAGGCTGATACCGCCGTCGTTGGGGGGGACCCGGGCGTGGACCAGGACCCGGAACCCCCGCCGCTCCAGCCCCGTGGTCACCCGCTCCAGCAGGAGGAGGTTCTGGAACACGCCGCCGGACAGTGCCGCCGTCTCCAGGCCGGTCGCGTCCCGGAGCGCCTGGCAGGCGGCGATGGTCGCCGCAGCCAGGCCGTTGTGGAAGCGGGCGGCGATCAGCGGCGCCGCCACCCCGGCCTCCAGCTGCTCGACCACCGCGCGCACCAGGTCGGACCCGACCAGCCGCAGTGGCCCGCCATCGGCCCCGGTCCCGGCGACCCGGGCCGGGTAGGCGGCCGTCTCACCCGGGTCGGCGAGCTGCTCCAGCTCCACCGCGGCCTGTCCCTCGTAGTTGACCGCGTCCCGGACGCCGAGGATCGCCGCCACCGCGTCGAACAGCCGCCCGGCGCTCGAGGTCGCCGGGGAGGCCGTGCCCGACCTGGCCAGGGCGACCACCCGCTCCCAGCGGTCCAGGTTGCGCCCGACCACGGCCAGCCGTTCGGGGACCTGACCGCCGAAGGCGGCGTCCAGCCAGGCGGCCGCCATCCGCCACGGCTCCTTGATCGCCGCGGTGCCGCCCGGCATCGCCACCACCTCCAGATGACCGGCCCGGCGAAACCCTTCCAGGTCGGCGACCAGCAGCTCTCCGCCCCAGATGGTGCCGTCGGTGCCGTACCCGAGCCCGTCGAATGCGACCCCGATCACCGGCCCCGGCTGGCCGTTGTCGGCAAGGCAGGCGGCGACGTGGGCGTGGTGGTGCTGCACGCCCTCCAGCTCGACCCCGTCCAGCTCGGCCGCGTACTTGGTCGACAGGTACTCGGGGTGCAGGTCGTGGGCGACGACCTCCGGCTGGACCGCGAACAGGCGCCGGAAATGCTCGACCCCTTCGGTGAACGAGCGGAAGGTCTCGTAATTTTCCAGATCTCCGACGTGGTGGGAGACAAAGGCGTGGTTGCCCTTGGCCAGGCAGAAGGTGCTCTTGAGCTCGGCCCCGCAGGCTAGGACGTGACGCGGGAACGGCCAGGGCAGCGGCAGCGGCTGGGGTGCGAACCCCCGCGACCGCCGCAGCGGCAGCTCCCGCCCCCGGAAGCCACGCACCACCGAGTCGTCGGCCCGCACGTGGATCGGGCGGTCGTGGACCAGGAACCAGTCGGCGATCCCGGCCAGCCGCTCCATGGCCTCGTCGTCCAGGTAGGCGATTGGCTCGTCGGACACGTTGCCGCTGGTCAGCACGATCGGGCGTCCGACCTCGGCCAGCAGCAGGTGGTGCAGGGGCGTATAGGGCAGCAGCACCCCCAGGGACCGGTTGGCCGGCGCCACCGAACTCGCGACCGGCGCGCCCCGATCCACCCGGGCGCCCCCGTGGGGTTCCCCGGACCGCTCCGGTCGCCTTCGCAGCAGGACGATCGGGCGGCGGGGGCTGGCCAGCATGGCCGCCTCGGCCGGGTCGAGCAGGCACAGCGCTCGAGCAGCCTCCAGGTCGGCGGCCATCACCGCGAACGGCTTGTCCTCGCGGTGCTTGCGCGCCCGCAGCGCGGCGACGGCCGGCTCGCAGGCCGCGTCGGCGGCCAGGTGGTAGCCGCCGAGGCCCTTGACCGCCACCACCGCCCCGTCCCGGAGCCGGGCGCCGGCCGCGGCCAGCGGCTCCCCGTCCGCCGCCAGCCCGCTCGGGGCCAGGAGCCGCAGCGCCGGCCCGCAGGCCGGGCAGCATACCGGCTGGGCGTGGAAGCGCCGGTCCGCGGGGTCGTGGTACTCGCGGGCGCAGTCGGCGCACATGGCGAAGCCGGCCATGGTGGTCGCCGGCCGGTCGTACGGGACGTCGCGGACGATGGTGAACCGCGGCCCGCAGTTGGTGCAGTTGATGAACGGGTAGCGGTGGCGCCGGTCGGCCGGGTCGGCCAGCTCCCGCAGGCAGTCCGCGCAGGTGGCGGTGTCGGGTGACACCAGCGTCTGCCGCTCCCCACCGGCCCGGCTGGGGGCGATGGCGAACCCTCTGGCGCCGGTCGGGTCCAGCGGTGTCGCCGTGACCCGCTCGATCACGGCCAGCGGCGGCGCCTCCCGCGCCAGCGCGTCCAGGAACCGCTCGACCGCCTCGCCGGCCCCTTCGACCTCGACGAAGACGCCCGCGGCGTCGTTGCCGACCAGCCCGGCCAGCCCGAGCCGCCCGGCCAGGGCATGCACGAACGGCCGGAAGCCAACCCCCTGCACGATTCCCTCGACCCTGACCCGGGTCCGCGTGAGCCCCATGGTGCAGCAGCTTACGATGGCTGCATGACCGACCCCAGGCTTCTGGAAGCGACCCGGGCCCGGGTGCTGGCGTGGTTCGGGGAAGCGGGACGCGACCTGCCGTGGCGGGCGACCCGCGACCCCTACCGGGTGCTGGTGGCCGAGGTGCTGGCCCAGCAGACCCAGGCGGCCCGGGCGGCCGCCGCCTGGCCGCGGTTCCTGGAGCGCTTCCCGGACGTGGAGGCGCTGGCCGAGGCCGCCCCGGCCGAGGTGCTGCGGGCCTGGCAGGGTCTCGGCTACAACCGGCGGGCGCTCGCCCTGCGCCAGACCGCGCGGGCGGTGGTGGGGCTGGGCGGCTGGCCCGGCACCGTCGAGGGCCTGACCGCCCTGCCCGGCGTCGGCCCCTACACCGCCAGGGCGGTCGCCTGCTTCGCCCTCGGGCTCCGGGTCGCCCCGGTCGACACCAACGTCGCCCGGGTGCTGGCCAGGGCGCTGGCCGGCACCGACCCGAGCGAGCTCACCACGGCCGCCCGCCAGCGCCTGGCCGACCAGGCCATGCCGCCCCCGTCGACCGGGCCATCCGACCCCGGTACGCCCGATCCCTCTGGGCGGGCCTGGGAGTGGTCCTCGGCGCTGATGGACGTTGGCGCGCTCCACTGCCGTCCCCAGCCCCGCTGCCACGGTTGCCCGCTGAGCCCGAGCTGCCGCTGGCGGGCGCTCGGCCCGGCGGCGCCGCCGGCCCGCCCCCGCGTCCAGGCCCGGTTCGCCAACTCCGACCGCCGCTGGCGCGGCGCCGTCGTGCGCGCCCTGGCCGGCGCCCCTGACGGCATGGACCGGGCCACCCTTGCCGAGGCGGTCGAGGCGGCCGCGGCCGACCGGCCCGCGGGGTGGTTCGTGACCCTGCTGGCCCGGCTCGAGTCCGAGGGTCTGGTCGCCACCGGCCACGACGGCCGGCTGCGGCTACCCGCGTAGAATGCCGGCAGCAGAAGGGAGCGCAGATGGCTGAGAGCAGAGCGGCCTGGGACCGGGTCGGGCAGGAATTCAGCGCCCTCGGGCGCCAGGTGAAGCAGCACTACGAACAGCAGGACCGGGCGGCACAGGACCCGCAGCCGGCCGAGCGGCGCAAGGTCGACGAGGCCCTGCGCCAGCTCACCGAGTCGCTGGACCAGGCGTTCAGCGCCCTCGGCGACGCGATCCGCGACCCGCAGTTCGGCGAGCAGTCCAAGAAGGCCGCCGGCTCGCTGAGCGACGCCCTGACCGCGACCTTCGCCGAGGCCAGCGAGCGCCTCAAGCGGAGGTAGGCGGCTCCAGCTCGACGCTGCCGCCGGTGCGCCAGTACATCTTGATCGACCGCGACCCAGACGGCGCCGGCTCGTCGGCGCGGTCCAGGAAGCCGTCGTCGACCAGGTAGCGGCGGAGCATGGCGTAGTCGTCGTGGTAGCGCTTCAGGAGCTCGTTGACCTCCCGCTCGGGGTATCGCCGGCCGGGCTCGAACAGGCCGGCCAGGTGGTCGAGGACCACCAGGCGCTTGCCGCGTGCCGCCGGCACGGCCAGCAGGCGACCGTTGTGCACGAAGCGTCTGAGCACGTCGGCCTCTGGCGACTCCGCGGGCGCGGCGGCGTCCGTCGGCGGGGGGATCGCCGCCGCGCGGAGGGTCTGGGGGCGGAGCTGGTAGCCCTTGCCGGCACCGCCGTCGAGCAGGCCGCCGGCCACCAGCCGGCTGAGCGCCCTTGCCGCGGCCCGTGGCTCAAGGCCGGCCCGGTCCGCCACCTCGGGCAGCGTCTCGGCGCCCAACGCGACGGCGGCGAGAGCCCTGAGCCGGTCGGGCTCGGCCAGCAACGCCACCAATTCCCTGGCCCCGGGCGGCTCGTCCATGCGCCCATTGTGGATGATGCTTCGGTGTGGGGGGTGCCGTGCTAGCATTTCGCCTGGTGAGGGTGCCTGTTGGCACCCTGCCGGCGGGCATCGGGCGCGCCGGTCCGGGCCCGGAGGCCCGGCGCGCGGGTGGGGGCGATTTTCGAGTCGTGGCCAGGACAGTCCGGACCGCCTATGCCTGCACCGAGTGCGGTGCCGCCAGCCCGCGCTGGGTCGGCCGCTGCCCGGCCTGCGGCACCTGGAACAGCCTGGTCGAGGAGGTGCTGGAGCGCACCAGCTCGGCCCGGGCTTCGGGCCCGGTGGCCGCCCCCGTCCCGATCACCGAGGTCGCGGCTCAGGCAGGCGCCCATCGCACCACCGGCGTCGGCGAGCTCGACCGGGTCCTCGGCGGTGGGCTGGTGCCCGGCTCGGTCGTCCTGCTGGCCGGCGAGCCCGGCATCGGCAAGTCGACCCTGCTGCTGGGGGTGCTGGCCGGCCTGGCCGCCGACGGCCCGGTGCTGTATGTCTGCGCCGAGGAGTCGCGCGAGCAGGTCCGCCTGCGCGCCGAGCGCCTCGGCGCCCTCCATCCTGGGCTGCTGCTGGCCGCCGAGACCGACCTCAGCGCCGTCCGCACCCTGATCGAGCAGGTCCGGCCGGCCGTCGTGGTCGTCGACTCGGTCCAGACCGTCGCCGACCCGGAGCTGGCCGGCGCCCCCGGCGGGGTCGGCCAGGTTCGCGAGGTCGCCGCCCAGCTCGTGCGGCTGGCCAAGGAGCGGGCCATCGCCACCTTCCTGGTCGGCCAGGTCACCAAGGAGGGCGCGGTCGCCGGCCCCAAGACCCTCGAGCACCTGGTGGATGTCGTCCTCAACTTCGAGGGCGACCAGCACCACGCCCTGCGCCTGGTCCGCTGCACCAAGAACCGCTTCGGCCCGGCCTACGAGGTCGGCTGCTTCGAGATGACCGAGGTCGGCCTTCAGCCGCTGGCCGACCCGTCGCGGCTGTTCCTGTCCGCCCGCTCGGCCGGGGTGCCGGGGGTCGCCTGCACGGTCAGCCTCGAGGGCCGGCGGCCGCTGGTCACCGAGGTCCAGGCGCTGGTCGTGCCGAGCGCCTTGGCGATGCCCCGGCGCACCGCCCAGGGACTGGACGGCGGCCGGCTGGCCATCCTGGTCGCCGTGCTCGAACGCCGTGCCCGCATCGGCCTCGCCGGCAACGACGTGTTCGCCGCCACCGCCGGCGGCGTCCGGATCACCGAGCCCGCGGCCGACCTGGCCATCTGCCTCGCCCTGGCCTCGGCCGCCCGCGACCGGCTGGTCCCGGCCGACCTGGTCACCTTCGGGGAGGTCGGCCTGGGCGGAGAGGTCCGCCCGGTGCCGCAGCTCCCGCGGCGCCTGGCCGAGGCGGCCCGCCTCGGCTTTCGCCGGGCCTTGGTCCCCGCCACCGGCCTCCCCGACAGCGCGTGGGCCCAGGACGGGATCGAGCTGGACCCGATCCTGTCGGTGGCCGAGTCGCTGGCCGTCCTGGCCAGCATCGCGGCCCCGCCCGTTGTGGACGTGCGGCGTTGAGCCGGAGGGGTTTGGGGAACCCCAAGGGGGTGCCCCAATGAGCTTGGACGACCGCCTGATGGAGGTGCTGCGCCAGGTGGCGCCGGGGACGGCCCTGCGGCCCGGCCTGGAGCGGATCCTGCGCGCCAACACCGGAGCGCTGATCGTGCTCGGCTCCCCGCCCCAGGTCGAGGCCCTGTTCACCGGCGGGTTCCAGATCGACGTCCCGTTCACCGCCCAGCGCCTCTCCGAGCTGGCCAAGATGGACGGCGCCCTCGTCCTCGACGAGACCGGCGCCCGCATCCTGTGGGCCAACGTCCACCTGATGCCCGACCCGGCCATCGCCACGGTGGAGACCGGCACGCGCCACCGCACCGCCGAGCGGGTGGCCAGGCAGGCCGGGGTACCGGTGGTCTCCGTCTCCCATTCGATGCGCACCATCACCCTGTACGTCGAGGGCTGGCGCCACGTGCTCGACGACGTCGGCTCGGTGCTGTCGAGGGCCAACCAGGCGGTCGCGACCCTGGAGCACTACCGGGCCCGCTTCGACGAGGCCAGCGCGGCCCTCGACGCGCTGGAGCTGCACGGCCAGGCCACCCTCGGGGACGTCCTGGTGCTGCTCGGCCGGGCCGAGCTGGTGCGCAGGGTGGCCGGCGAGCTCGAGCACTACGTGGCCGAGCTGGGCAGCGAAGGCCGGCTGCTGGGGCTGCAGCTGGAGGAGCAGAGCGCCGGCGTCGACCAGGAGGAGCTGCTGACCGTCCGCGACCACCTGCGCCCGCAGCCCGGATGGGAGGTGGCCGACGTGCTCGCCGAGCTTGGTCGCATGACCCCGGAGGAGCTGTCGGACCCGGCGGCCGTCGCCAAGGCGATCGACCTGACCGGCGACCCGGAGGCCCTGGATGCGGTGCAGGTCCCTCGCGGCTACCGGCTGCTGGCCAGGGTGCCCCACCTGCCACCTTCGGTGGTCGACCGGGTGGTGGAGCGCTTCGGGTCGCTCAAGGTCATCCTGGCCGTCGGGCCGGAAGACCTGGAGGAGGTCGAGGGGGTGGGCGCCGGGCGGGCCCGGCTGCTCCGTGAGGGGCTCTTGCGCCTGGCCGACGGCGCCCGGCCCGCGGGCGACGCCTGATCTGACCTGCCGCAAACAGGCCATCTACCTGCGACTTCAGTTGTACGAGGGGACTCGGAAATGTTATCCTATCTATTGTTCCGTTCGAGGGAAGGGGTTTTCGCGTATGTTCAAGGTCGGCGACAGCGTCATCTACCCACAGCATGGGGCCGCGGTCATCGAGGGCCTCCAGGATCGTGAGGTAGGCGGCGAGACCAGGGAATACCTGGTCCTCAAGCTGACGTATGGCGACCTCACCCTCATGGTGCCCCGCGACAACTGCCAAGAGGTCGGCATCCGCGAGGTCTGCAGCTCCGAGGACGTCGAAGGCGTCTTCGAGATCCTGCGCACCGGCGAGTCCTCCACCCAGGGCAACTGGAGCCGCCGCTTCAAGGGCAACATCGAGCGTCTCCAGTCCGGCGACATCTTCCAGGTCGCCGAGGTCGTCCGTGACCTCACCGTGCGTGACCGCGAGAAGGGCCTTTCGGCCGGCGAGAAGCGCATGCTCCAGCGCTCCCGCCAGATCCTCGTCTCCGAGCTGGTGCTCGCCTGCCACTGCGACGAGGGCAAGGCCATCCTGCTGGTCGACGAGGCGCTCGAGTCGTAGCCAGCGCAGATCCGTCGACCACGCTCACCGCCTTCCCGGCGGTGGGCGTGGTCGTGCCGGCGGCGGGGATCGGCCGCCGCCTCGGCGCCGGTGGCGCCAAGGCCCTCGTCCACCTGGCCGGGCGGCCGCTGCTGGCCCGCGCCGTCGAGGCGATGGAGGCCAATCGCTGCGTCACCGCCGTGGTGGTGGTCGCCCACCCCGACGTGCTCGACATCACCGCCAAGCTGCTCGCCGACGAGGGCTTCGCCAGGGTGACCGCGGTGGTCGGTGGCGGCCCGACCCGCCAGGCCAGCGTGGCCGCCGGCCTGGCGGCCCTGCCCCAAGGGCCCGGCTACGTCGCCGTCCACGATGCCGCCCGCCCCCTGGCCGCCCAGGGGGTGCTGGACCGGATGCTCGAGCTGCTGGTGGAGGCCGGAGTGGCCGGGGTGGTGCCGGGGGTGCCGGTGATCGACACCATCCGCCGCGTCGACGCCGCCGATCGGTCCACCGGCATCGTCGACCGGGAGCAGCTGCGCGCCATGCAGACCCCGCAGCTGTTCGTGCGCGAGGTGCTGGAGGAGGCGCACCGGCTGGCCCTCCGGGACGGGGTCGACGCGACCGACGAGGCCGCCCTGGTCGAGCTGGCCGGCCACCCGGTCCAGGTGGTGCCGGGTGATCCCGAGAACCTGGGGGTGACCACTTCCCTCGACCTGGCCGTCGCCGAGGCCCTGCTGGCGCGCCGGAGGGGTCCATGAGCCTTCCGTCGCTGCGGGTTGGGCAGGGGGTCGACGCCCACCCGCTGGTCGCGGGGCGGCCGCTGGTCCTGGGCGGGGTGGCGGTGCCGTTCGAGCTCGGCCTCGACGGTCACTCCGACGCCGACGCCGTCGCCCACGCCGCGTGCGACGCCCTGCTCGGCGCGGCCGGTCTGGCCGATCTCGGCCACCACTTCCCGTCAGGCGATCCTCGCTGGAAGGCCGTCTCCAGCATCGAGCTGTGCCGCCGGGTGGCCGAGCTGGTCGCGGCGAGCGGCTGGGTGGCGGTCAACCTCGACGTGACCGTGCTCTGCGACCGGCCACGCCTCGGCCACCTCACCACCGAGATGGCGGCCAACCTGGCCGCCGCCCTCGGCCTGGAACCGGCCCAGGTTCGGGTCACCGCCAAGGGCACCGACGGCCTCGGCTTCCCCGGCCAGGGCCAGGGGATCGCCGCCACCGCCGTCTGCCTGGCGGCCGCCGGCAACCGCTGAGCAGCCAGCTCGCGGGTAGGATACGAGTTCTCCAGCCCGATCCCGACCTCGGAGCCGAACCGACCGTGGCCCTGCAGCTCCACAACACGCTCACCAGACGCAAGGAGCCGTTCGTCCCCCGCGATGAGGGCCAGGTCGGCATCTACCTGTGCGGCGTCACGGTGTACAGCGAGCCCCACGTCGGCAACCTGCGCAACGTCGTCGTGTTCGACGTCCTCCGCCGCCACCTGAGCGCCTCCGGCTACCAGGTCCTGTACGTGCGCAACTACACCGACGTCGACGACCGGATCATCGAAGCGGCCGGCCACGACCCGCTGCGCGCCTTCGTCGTGGCCGAGCACTGGACAAGGGTCTACGACGAGATCACGGCCGCCCTGGGGGTGCTCCCGCCCGACATCGCGCCGAGGGCGAGCGGCCACATCCCCGAGATGCTGGAGCTGATCGCCCGCCTGCTGGAGGTGGGCCTGGCCTACCAGGCCGGCGGCGACGTCTACTACGCCGTCGGGAAGTGGCCCGAGTACGGCAAGCTGTCCGGCCGCGACCTGTCCGAGCTGCGGGCCGGCGCCCGGGTCGAGGTCAACCCGGAGAAGCGCGACCCGCTCGACTTCGCCCTCTGGAAGGGTGCCAAGCCCGGGGAGCCGACCTGGGACTCGCCGTGGGGCCCTGGCCGTCCCGGCTGGCACATCGAGTGCTCGGCCATGGCCGGCAAGTACCTGGGTCGCTCCTTCGACATCCACGGCGGCGGCGAGGACCTGGTCTTCCCCCATCACGAGAACGAGATCGCCCAGTCCGAGGGCGCCACCGGCGAGCAGTTCGCCCGCTACTGGCTCCACAATGCCTTCCTCGAGTTCAAGGGCGAGAAGATGGCCAAGTCCGTCGGCAACGTGGTCAGCCCCCGCGAGCTGCTGCGCCGCCACCGCGGCGTCGTCCTGCGCTACGCCCTCCTCGGCGCCCACTACCGCGGCCCGCTCGAGTTCTCCGAGGAGGTCCTCAGCGACGCCGCCGCCAGCTACGACCGCCTGGCCACGTTCGCCACCAACGCCGTCCGCGCCCTGGCCGCCTTGGGGTCGACCCCCGATCCGGCCATCCCGGTGGGCCCGCCCGGGTCTGGCCCGGGAGCCGTGCCGGTCGTTGAGGTACCTCCGGACCCGGCCGGCTGGCGCGGCCGGTTCCAGGCCGCCCTCGACGACGACCTGAACGTCCCGGCCGCCCTGGCGGTGCTGTTCGACCTGGTCGCCGAGGCCAACCCGCTGATCGTCAGGGTGGAGCACGGCGACGCGAGCTCGACCGGAGCGCTGCGCGACCGCTTCGCCACCTTCCTCGACCTGGCCGCCCGTCTCGGCTTCATGCCCCTGCTCGACCTGCCCGACCCGGCCGCCTTCCCCACCGTGCTCGACCTTGTCCTCGACCTCCGCGAGCGCGCCCGCATGGCCCGCGACTTCGTCGCCGCCGACATGATCCGCGACCGCCTGGAGGCGGTCGGCATCCGGGTCGAGGACCGCATCGGCGGGCCCCGATGGCACCTCACCCCCTAGGCGGCGGCCGCTCCGAAGGCCGCCCCAACCCGCGCCCCGGACCCGGCGAACCCCGCCAGCGCGGTTCCCGTCGTGCCGGCAAACCCGGCCGCGGGACCCCCGACGCCGGGCCAGGCCGGGACCGCGACCCGGGTTCGGGAGGTGGTGGCCGGGAACGCGACCGTGGTCCCCGCCGAGGCGATGCGGTCGGCCGGGACCAGGACGGCGACCCCCGCCGTCCGGGCGCCAGGACCCGGGACGGCGGGGGAGAGGTCCGTCGGCCCCAGGCCCCATCCGAGAAGCGCCGGGCCGGCTCGGGCGCCCGCACGGCCAAGCAGTCCCGCCGCCGCGGCCAACTGGAGGCGGCAAGGGAGGCAGTCCGCCCCGGCCCGGGCCGGATGCTGATCGAGGGCCGCCGCCCAGTCGTCGAGGCCCTCCGGGCCGGCCGCCCCGTCGACAGGATCCTGCTCGCCTCCGGCGTCGGCCTGGCAGCCCTCGGCGACCTGCACGACCTGGCCCGGCGCCGCGGCGTCGAGGTCGAGACCGTCCCCCGCTCCCTGATCGAGGCCGAAGCCCGCAGCGGCGCCCACCAGGGCGTGCTGGCCATCGTCGCCCCGATCGAGACAATCGACCTGATCGAGCTGTTAGCTGTCCCCCTCGCCGACGTCCAGCCTCCCTTCTTCCTGGCCCTCGACGGCGTCGAGGACCCCCACAACCTCGGCGCCCTGGCCCGCAGCGCCGAGGCCGCCGGCTGTCATGGCCTGATCGTCCCCCGCCACCGCAGCGCCCCACTGTCCGCGGTCGCGGTGAAGTCCTCCGCCGGCGCCCTCGAGCACCTCCCCGTCGCCGAGGTCCCCAACCTGGCCAGAGCCCTCGAACGCCTCCGCGACTCCGGCGTCTGGTGCATCGGCCTCGACGGCACCGCCGAAGCCAGCCTGTTCGACCTCGCGCTCGCCGACGAACCCGTCTGCGTCATCGTCGGCGGAGAAGGCGCCGGCCTCCACCGCCTGGTCAGAGACTCCTGCGACGTCCTCGTCCGCATCCCGATGTCCGGCCAGATCGAAAGCCTCAACGCCTCCGTAGCCGGCGCCCTCGCCCTGTTCGAGGTCCGCCGCCGCCGCTCCCTCCCCCCAAGGCCCTAGTCGCGTTACCCTTTCCCCACCCGGCTGGCGTGGCGCAACCGGCAGCGCAGCTGTCTTGTAAACAGCAGGTTCCGGGTTCGAGTCCCGGCGCCAGCTCCCATAGCCGCACCCATGGGATCGGGCCTTGTCAAGGGGCGCATGCGGATCCAGCCCCCGGTGGTGGGAGGCATTGGCTGGCTTCTCG
>DASYSE010000043.1:0-6787 GCA_036003705.1 Actinomycetes bacterium
GCCGGCACCCATCCGTTCTCCCACTGGCAGGACCAGCGGGTCACCGAGATGGAGCGCTACAAGCTGTTCGAGGACCAGATGCAGGACCTGGTCCGGGAGCTGCTGATCTTCGGCATGCACGTCCACGTCGGCATCCCGGACCCGGAGGCACGCATCGAGGTCATGAACGAGGCCCGCTACTTCCTGCCCCACCTGCTCGCCCTGTCCACCTCTAGCCCGTTCTGGCTGAACCGGCGGACCGGCCTGAAGTCGTACCGCAGCGTGATCTGGTCGCGGTTCCCGCGCAGCGGCATCCCGCCGGAGTTCGGCTCCCACGCCGACTTCGACAACTACGTCGCGCTGCTGGTCAAGACCAACACGATCGACACCGGCAAGAGCATCTGGTGGGACCTCCGGCCGCACTGGCAGTACCCGACCATCGAGTTCCGCATCTGCGACGCGGTCACCAAGGTCGAGGAGGTGATCTGCCTGGCCGCGCTGGTCCAGGCGATCTGCGCCAAGCTGCTCAAGCTCCGGGCGCAGAACCTCGGCTTTCGCAAGTACCCGCCGCAGCTGATCCACGAGAACAAGTTCCGCGCCTTCCGCCACGGGCTGGACGGCAAGCTGATCGACTTCGGCAAGCAGCGCGAGGTACCCATGCGAGACCTCGCCGTCGAACTGGTCGAGTTCGTCGACGACGTGGTCGACGAGCTCGGCTCCCGCAAGGACGTCGAGTACGTGCACACCATCCTGCAGGAGGGCACCAGCGCCGACCGTCAGCTGGCCATCCACCAGGCAAGCGGCGGCGACATGCGGGCCGTCGTCGACCACCTCACGCATGAGACCATGATCGGCGTGCCGGCGCCGGACGTCACCGGCCGATCGCCGTCTGGGTGAGGCTGGTCCACCCCGCGGCCTGGATCGTGGCCAACATGGCCCGGATGTTGTCATAGGCGGCATCGTCGACCACGGCGAAGCGCTCGACGACGCCGTGATCGAGTGCGGCCCGAGCGGTCGGGTCGCCGCCCAGCTCGACCAGTAGCTGCTGGACCTCGTCCTTGAGCCGGTCGGGGAGGTGGCTGGCGGCCACCACCGGCTGGATGGTCGACGGCCCGAAGGCGCCGATGATGCGGACACGGTCGGCCAGCCGCGGGTGGTCACGCAGCTCGACGGCCAGGACCTGGGAGTCGATCGCGGCCGCGTCCACCGCGCCGCTGGCGACCAGGCGGACGGCCCGCTGGTGGAAGCCGGCCTCGACCACCCGGGTGAAGAACCCGGGTCGGGCGCCCATGCGCACCAGGCTGTAGAGGGTGACGGTGTGGCCGGAGTGGGAGGCGGGCTCGTTGTAGGCCCACGAGCAGCCCCGCAGCTCCTCCAGGCAGCTGATCGGGCTGCCGTGGTGGACGACCACGTCGGAGAAGTAGATCGGGCGGCCGCCATACCGGTCGCCGCTCAGGACCGGGGCGGCCAGCGGCTCGACCGGCCCGGGGGCGGCGGCCGGCCAGCCACACATACGGCAGCCCGCAGATCACGCCAAGGTCGGCCTCACCACGCTCGAACTGGTCGAAGGCGGTCCCGACGACGAGGTCGACCGGGTGACCCAGCCGGCGGCCGATACGGTCGGCCAGGAACCGGTAGAGGGGTAGCAGGTTGGGGGCCAGGAAGGTCGCCAACCGCAGCCGCGCCCCGCCATGGTGGCCGGTCATGGCCGCCCCGACGTCGGGTGGGTCTCGTACATGCGCGCCGCCACCACCAGGCCGGAGGCGGCGGTGAGCGTGGCGACCACCCACACCGCGGCATGGAGACCGGCGAGGTCGGCAACCACACCGGCCAGCAACGCGCCAACGGCGAAGCCCGCGTCCCGCCACAGCCGGTACACACCGACCGCGGAGGCGCGCCAACTGGGATGGGCCACGTCGCTGACCGCAGCCAGCAGGGTCGGGTAGACCATGGCGGTGCCGACCCCGAGCAGCACGGCGCCGGCGGCCCAGGGTGGGAAGCTGCCGGCCAGGGCGGTACCGGCCAGCGCAACGGCCTGCAGCAGCATCCCGCCGACGATCAGCGGCTTGCGGCCCAGCCGGTCCGAGAGCGGCCCGGTGCCCAGCTGCCCGAGGCCCCAGACCGCTGGGTAGAGCGCGGCCAGGATGCCGACGCGGGAGATCGACAGTCCGCCGTGGGCGAACAGCAGCGGCAGCAGGCCCCAGGCGAGCCCATCGTTCAGGTTGTTGACCAGCCCGGCCTGGCTGCAGGCCGAGAGCGCCCGCTCCCGCAAGCTCGTCAGCACCACAACCTCACCGGTGGACAGGGGCCGAGCGTCGGTCGTGGTCGGCGCGGCAGACCCATACCCGGCAGCGGCGGTGAGCTCGGCCTCGAGGTGGGCGTGCCCGCGGGTCTCGCGCACCAGCAGCGTCGACAGCCCGAGACCGAGGCCGGCATAGGCCAAGCCGAGGAAGAACGGCTCAGGCCGCAGCCCGGCCCGGGCGGCGATCAGCCCGGTGAGCCAGGCGGTGAGCGCGACCGCGAGGTAGCCGGCGGCTTCGTTCAGGCCCATCGCCAGGCCACGGCGGCGCGGGCCGGCCAGGTCGATCTTCATGATCACCGTGGTCGACCAGCACAGCCCCTGATTGACCCCCAGCAGCACGTTGGCAACCACCAGCCAGTGCCAGGAGGGCGCCCAGATGAGCAGCAGCGGCACCGGCAGGCCGACCAGCCAGCCGGCCACCAGCACCGGCTTGCGGCCGTAGCGGTCGGCCAGGGTGCCCGCCAGCAGGTTGGTGGCCGCCTTGATCAGGCCGAAGGCGACGATGTAGGTGAGCGCGGCGGAGACCGCGGCCAACCCGAACACCCGGGTGGCCAGCAGTGACAGCAGGCTGCGTTCCTGGCCGACCATGCCGCCGACCAGGGCGTTGACCCCAACCAGCAGTGAGAACTGGGCCAGGTTGGCCCGCACGCCAAGCCGCGGCCCGCTTGCGGCGTGCTGCGCCGGCCGGGTCACGGACGGGTGAGGGCCCGGCCGGTGGCGCGGCGCCAGTCCTGGGGGCCGCCGAGCACCACACGAAGGTCGGTGCGGCCGGCCCGCTCCAGCAGGCTGGCGGCGGTCATGGCCCGCTGGCCGTGGCTGCACATCACCGTGACCGGTCCCTCCAGCCGGGTCGCCGCGGTCGGGTCCTCGGCGAGGGTGCCCAGCTCCATCGGCACGGCGCCAGGGAGGTAGCCGCCGGCGACCTCGCTGGCCTGGCGGACATCCACCACCGGCCCCGGCCCGTCGTCGAGCTGTTCGACCGGGACCAGGGGAAGCTGTCGCTCGGGCAGGCCGGCCGCCCGCCAAGTGGCCACGCCGCCGGCCAGCTCACCGAGCAGCCGGTCGTAGCCGATGGTGCGGCACTGGCGGGCCACCTCCCCACGGTCCTGGTCGTCGTCCAGGACGAACACCAGCGGCAGGGTGTCATCGACGAGCCAGCCCAGCCAGCTGGCGAACGCCGGTCGCAGCGCGATCGACAACGCTCCCGGGATGTGGCCGGCCGCGAACGCGGCGATCGGGCGGGCGTCGACCAGCACCCCGCCGCCGGCCAGATGCTGATCGACCCGGTCGGCCGAGAGCAGGGGGAGGGTCCGCCAGTCGGTGCCGAGCAGCTCGGGGCCGACCCGGTTGCGGTCCCGCAGCCGCCGAAAGTACGGCGGGTAGCTGCCGAAACCGGCCAGCAGCTCGGCCACGAAGGCGTCCTCGTCGGGGGCGGCCAGCAGCCGGTTGTGGCGCCGTTCCGCGCCGATGGTGGTGGTCCGCTCGCCCTCGGCCGGGGCGGCGCAGAACGAGCCGGCCCCGTGGGTCGGGTACACGCCCAGCTCGTCGGGCAACACCAGGAGCCGCTGGTGCAGCGACCGGTAGGCGGCCCGAGCCAGCGGCTCGGTCTGCTCGGGGCTGAGCAGGTCGGTGCGGGCCACGCCGCCCACCAGCAGCGCGCCACCGCTGAGCAACGCCAGCGGCCGCCCGTCGTCGAGCAGCAGGTAGCTGAGGTGCTCGGGGGCGTGCCCGGGGGTGGCCAGCGCCCGCAGGGTGAGCCCACCGAGGTCGACCTCCTCGCCGTCCTCCAACCCACGGTGGGCAAAGCCCAGCCGGCTCTCCCGGGGCGCCAGGACCTGGGCGCCGGCGGCGGCGGCCAGCTCGCGGCTGCCGGTGAGGAAGTCGGCGTGCAGGTGGGTCTCGACCGCGTAGCCGAGCTGGAGCCGCCGCCACCGCGCCAGCTCCAGGTAGGGGGTCGGGTCGCGGGCCGGGTCGACCGCCAGCGCCCGCCCATCGCCCAGCTCGACCACATAGGCGCTGTTGCCCAGCCCCTCATCGACCACCGGGTGGATGGTGGGCATGGCCGGCTCCTCCTTCATGGGTCAGGCGTGGGAGACGGCCAGCCCGGCGGCCGCCCATTCGGGAAGGCCGCCCTCCAACCGCCGCGCCTGGAAGCCCGCCTCCCGCAGCTCGGCAACGGCCTTGTGGGCGAACGCGCAGTAGGGGCCGCGGCAGTAGGCGACGACCTCCCGGTCACCGGGCAGCTCGGCCAGCCGGCGCCGCAACTCGCCGATCGGGATCGACACCGCGCCAGGCAGGTGCCCGGCAGCGTGCTCGGCGGCCGGTCGCGCATCCAGCACGAGCACGCTGTCGCCGTCCCGGAGCCGCCGGGCCAGCTCCTGGCGGGTCACCGGTTCCAACTCGTCCCGCGCGCCCAGGTAGGTGGCAGCCAGCCGCTCGACCTCGGCCAGGCGGGAGGCGGCCACGGTCCGCAGCACCCGCCACAGCTCGAACACCTCCGGGGCGGCCAGCCGGTAGTGAACCGAGGTGCCCTGCCGCCGGGTGGTGACCAGGCCGGCCTGGCGCAGCACCTGGAGGTGCTGGCTGGTGTTGGCGACGGAGAGGCCGACCTCACCGGCGAGGGCTTCCACTGGGCGTTCGCCGTTGGCGAGCACATCCACCAGCTCGATCCGCCGGCCGCTGGCCAGCGCCTTGGCGGCCCGGGCGAACTCGTCAAACAACGCCGACTTGGCTGCTCGATCCGCCACCAGTCTTCAACCACCCTGTTCAATTAGTCTATTGATTAGTTGAGCAGGGAGACGATAGTCCACGCTCGACCGCACGGCAAGCCAGCACCGGCGAGCGACAGGTCGGCCCTGGCTCAGCCGCCGCCCTGGTCGGCGGGGCCGGTGGCGGTCCGGCCACCCCGCGCCGCGATCCGCTCCGGGAGGGCGGACTCCGGCAGGCCGACCAGCTCGGCGGTGGGCACCATCTGGCCCGGGAACTGGACGGCCAGCGGCGCGGCCTCGAGCCGGGGGGCGCTGGTCGCCTCCTCCACCCGGTGCAGCCGGACCCGGATCCCGTTGATCGTCTCGGGGGTCACCTCCTGGGCCGGCACCCGGGCCGAGAACTCGTACACGTCACGCGACGTCAGGAAGTGCCCGCGCTGCTCCGGCGGTCCGGCCAGGTTCGGGAAGGAGCGCTGGACGCCCAGGTCGGGGATGGTCCCGGCATGGAGCAGCCGATCCCCGTAGGTGACCTCGTAGGCGTTGGTCCCCTCGAAGGTGGTCGTCTGGCCCAGCGGGCCGTCGACCAGGTGGCTGTCGACCACCGAGAGCCGGTCACCCTCGACCCGGATCCTGAGCCGCACGTACTGCTCGCCCGGGCGGCCGACCTGGCGGAGGGCCACGGGGCCCTGGTCGGGCCGGTCCCCGCCCGCGCCCGAGCTCTCCTGCGGGCGGTCCGAGGCCGGGTCGAACGGCGCCTTGACCCGCCGGATGTCGCGGCCGCCGGTCTGGGGAGGCGGATGCTCCCCCTTGACCCGGCCAGAGAACGGCGGCACCG
Organism: Actinomycetes bacterium; assembly: GCA_036003705.1. GTDB lineage: Bacteria > Actinomycetota > CALGFH01 > CALGFH01 > CALGFH01 > CALGFH01. The sequence goes on from DASYSE010000043.1 coordinate 5,825, forward strand.
CGGCGTGGTGCGCGGGCTCTCCGGGAAAGGGCTTGGTGGGCCGGCTGTCCCTGGGCAGCATGCCGCGCCGGTCTGGCCCGTCCTGCCGGTCCGGCCTCCGGCCGTGCCGCTTGGGCTGCTTCATGACGGTGGCCCTCCTCACCAGTTCCGGCCGAAGCGGTAGTCGTGGATCCAGCGGTGGTAGATGCGGCGGAGGCCAATCCCCGTCCGCCCGTCGATCACGCCGAACCAGTCGGTGTTGTGGACGTACAACTGGGGCTGGCCGGCTGGCCCCGGTCATCCGGGCCACCTCGAAGGCGTCCACCGGGCCCAGGTTCCACTCGCCCACCCAGTCCCCGAGGTAGTCGGCCGCCAGGTCGGTGCCGGAGCTCAGCATCCGCCCCAGGTATTCCGTTGACCAGTCGTCGTCGTTCCAGGCCCAGAGGCTGCAACGACCGGTTCCCTCGATGTCGGCGGGGAAGAACCGGTCGTGACGGGCCAGCCCGTCCCAGCCGGGCACGTCGCCGTCGTACCGGCGCACCAGCGCCAGCCCGGACCCGGTCGACCGGAACATGCCGAGGTAGGCCATGGACCAGTCGTCGCCGTTGAAGATGAAGAGGTCGCACTTCCCGTCGCCGTCGAAGTCCCCGAGGATCGGCCGGTCGTGCTGGGCGAGCCCATCCCAGCCGGGGATGTCGCCGTCGTAGCGCTGGATCAGCTGGAACCCGCCACCGGTGGAGCGCAGCAGGCCGACGTACGGTATCGCCCAGTCGTCGGTGTTGACCACCACGAGGTCGTCGCGCCCGTCGCCGTCCAGGTCGGCGACGAGGAAGCGGTCGTTGGCCGCGAACCCGTCCCACCCGGGGATGTCGCCGTTGTAGAAGGCCACCGGAAAGAGGCCGCCGGCCTTGTCGGTCTTCAGCAGCACGAGCGCAGGCGTGGCCCGGTCGGTGCCGTTGAAGATCACCACCTCGTCGGCGCCGT
>DASYSE010000044.1:0-1606 GCA_036003705.1 Actinomycetes bacterium
GGTCATCCAGCAGACCAGCCGGCAGGTCCTGGCCGAGCTGCGCAGCATGCTGGACATGCTAGCGAGCGACGAGGCGGGGCCGGGCCTGGCGCCGCAGCCGGGCTTGGGCGAGGTCGACCAGCTGGTCGACCAGAGCCGGACCGCTGGGCTGCCGGTGGAGCTGGTGATCGCCGGGGAGCGGCGGGAGCTGCCCGCCATCGTCGACTTGGCCGCCTACCGGATCGTGCAGGAGGCGCTGACCAACACTCGAACCCACGCCGGGCCGGCCCACGCCCGGGTCGAGCTCCGCTACACCGACGACGCGCTGGCCTTGGAGGTGACCGACGACGGCCGCGCCGCCGCCGGCCGGCTGGGCAACGGCGGTGGCGGTCGGGGGCTGATCGGCATGCGCGAACGGGTCGCCCTGGTCGGCGGCAAGCTCGAGGTCGGGCCGCGACCGGGCGGGGGCTTCCGCGTCGCCGCGGTCCTGCCGCTGGACGGGGTGCGATGACCATCCGGGTGCTGGTGGTCGACGACCAGCCGCTGATCCGGGCCGGCTTCCACAAGATGGTCGAGGCCCGACCCGACCTGGAGGTGGTCGGCGAGGCGGCCGACGGCGCCGAGGCGCTCGAGCAGACAATGCGGCTGGCGCCCGACGTGGTCCTGATGGACGTCCGCATGCCGACCATGGACGGGCTGGAGGCGACCCGTCAGCTCGCGGGGCCCGGGGTGGCCAACCCGACCAGGGTGCTGATCCTGACCACCTTCGACCTGGACGAGTATGTGTACGAGGCGTTGCGGGCGGGCGCCAGCGGGTTCCTGCTCAAGGACGCCCCACCCGAGGAGCTGGCCGCCGCGATCCGGGTGGTCGCCGCCGGTGAGGCGCTGCTGGCCCCCTCGGTCACCCGACGCCTGATCCAGCGGTTCGTCGGCCAGCCACCACCCAAAACGGTCGACGCCAAGGCGCTCGGGCGCCTGACCGACCGGGAAACCGAGGTGCTGCGGCTGCTGGCCCGTGGCCTGTCCAACGCCCAGATCGCCGCCGAGCTGGTGGTCAGCGAGACGACCGTCAAGAGCCACGTCGCCCACCTGCTGATGAAGCTCGGGCTGCACGACCGGGTCCAGGCGGTCGTGCTCGCCTACGAGAGCGGCTTCGTCCGGCCCGGCTCGCCCTGACGGCTCCGCCCGGCCCGGCCACTCGTTCTCTCGGATCGTCCCCGCGGACGAGCAGGTTCGTCACCGTGGCCGACGACGACCCGCCCGCGGCTTTCTAGCCTGAACCCATGGTTGCTTCCCGCAAGGCCCAACCCGAGCCGGTTCCCCGACATGCTCGTCGCGCTGGCGCTGCTCACCTGCCGCGCCCAAGCCGCCGTCGCCGCCGCCCGAGTAGTCGACGCAGCAGCGGCGCCGGTCCGCACCGGCGAGCCGACCGGCCCACCACGAAGGGAGACACGATGACGATCACCACGGACGTGACCGAGGACCAGGTCCTCACCCGGGAGGGCCGGCACCTGCTCGAGGCGCGCTTGGGCCATCTCAACCGGCGGGTCATCCCTGAGCTGCGAGCGGCCCTGGCCGACCGCGAGGACGACCGGGCGATGTACGAGTGGGAGTGGGCAGTCGAGGA
>DASYSE010000045.1:0-19019 GCA_036003705.1 Actinomycetes bacterium
CCGCTTCGCGGGCGGCCCGCGGCCGCGCATTGGCCCCGCCGCCTTGACCCGACACGTCCCAACACCACCAGGCCGAGAACGAACAACCAAGAAGCCAGGCCAGGAAGTCTTGACAGCACCCGCTCCTTCAGGGATGACCTGCGGGTTTTGCGCCCCTGGCAGGACTCGAACCTGCAACCTACGGATTAGAAGTCCGTTGCTCTATCCATTGAGCTACAGGGGCATGAGCTTGGGTTCTAGCGTTCGGTAGCTCCTTCCTGACTGCCAACCTGACTGCCAACAGCCCTTCGAAGGTCCGCACCGCCTCCTGCTGCATGGTAGCCGTGACGTGGGAGTATAGATCCAGGGGTGAGCGCGGCGGCGGGTGGCGTCATTTTCGTGCGTCGGACGGCAACGTTTACGAGCTCACCAGCGGGTAGCACGGCGGTCATGGCACCCGGGTCGTGGCTGACAGCAGCAGCGACAGCAACACGGGCGCATCGCGGCAGCCTACGGCGAGCTGCCGCGCCAGGAGCGCCGACGTCACAGAGCCTACAAACGGCTGTGAACTACGGAAACAGGATCTGAAGATCGGGCTAGCACACGCCCAAGCGCCATCAACCGTCTGGGGTGAGGGCCACGTCAAGGTCGACCTTGACCTCGTCCCTGAGCCTGAGGGTGCCAAAGAATGCCGAGTAGGGCCGGATTCCCCATCGGCTCTGGACGACGGTCGCCTCACCAACGACCCGGCCCCCGGTCACACCGCCCTGGACCGTGACCGGCCGGGTGATGCCCATGATCGTCAGCTCGCCGTCGAGGGTGAACGACCCCGCCGACCCGTCGACCCGCCTGGACCGGAAGGTGATGGTTGGATGCTGGGCGGTGTGGAGGACCTGCTTGAGGGTCTTGCTGATCTCTGCGCGGTCGGCGTCGGTGAGCGGCTTGACGCCGCCGGTTCCTTGCCGGACTTGGAAGGAGTCGACGTCAACCTGGATGGTCACCGAGGAGTTCGCCGGGATGGCGGTGTCGACCGTGGCGTGACCATGCCAGCGGGTGACCTCGATGGTGAGATCGTGGCCGGCCTTGGCGCCCAGCCCTGTACGACTCGTATGGACCAGCAGTCGGCCGGACTCCGGTCCGAGCCTGTAGGCACCAGCGATGCCCATGGCTTCAGGCTACGCCGATGCCAGATCCCCGCCGCTGCGACGGCGAAGGCCACGATCACGGTGGCGATCGAGAAGGCACATCCGGTGATCCCTTCGGCCTGCGTTGTACTACCAGCCGGCACCACCGGCCGGCAACGACGCGACGGTCGCCGGAGACCGACCTCATGCAGCGCCGCGCCGGGGAAGGCCGGCCTGGCATGGGCGCCCGGTGAGGATGGCCCGAACTTGAGAAGGACAACCCCCAAGAACCCCGTCCGGGTGGCCGGCGGGCGAACCCTCCTGCTCCCGGGCGATTGGGCCCCTGGGGGTCATCAGCGCCCCGAGGAACTCCCGTGGCCTTCCCGAGCCTCGCTCGAGAGAGTCTCGTCCTACGACCCGAAGGCCGCTTGAACCTCACCGCCGCGACGGCGGGTTGTTCCTACCCACCGCCCAGCGGTTCGCCGTCCGGACCCGTCGGCCCTTCTGGCAGGAACTCCAATCCGGGTTTCCCGGTCCAGCCGCGTCGGCCCCTCGGGGCAACTTTCTACACTAGGACCCCACAAGGTGGCCGTCAAGGCGACGTTCCCGCTGGCCAGACGCATATGTGCAGCTCAGGATGGATCGAATTACCTCCATGGAATTTCCGGTGATGAGGCGAGGCTCACTCGCTCCTACAATGCCGCCTCTAGCACCCCAGGCAGGCGCTCGCCGAGGAGGGGCCTCACTCAGGCCGTCGCTGGTGCTCGCCGGTCTTGGCGTGAGGAGGCGGCGATCCCGTTGGCGTTCTCTGCTGGGTCGGATGGCTCCAGACCAGTGATTTTGCTGGACAGCATGGCGACGTTCGGGACGCCTGCTCATGGGCCTGGGAGTCTTGTCGGCGTGCACCGCCATCAGCGGCCACGACCCCCAAGCGCGTGCCGCCGAGCCCCGACCGGGCATGTTCGAGGGGCGGGACCGGGATCCCGCCTCTCGGGTGTGTGCGATTACTTGCCGCCGCGCAGCCTGACGGTCTGCTCGACGTAGTCGGTGGCGCACTCAAAGGCGCCACAGCTGAACGCGAAGGTCACTGTCATCGCCTTGCCGCCAGCGAACTTGCCGTTGTTGGGGAAGACGGTGGCCGACCACGTGTGCACGGTGCCGTCGCAGGTGCCTTCGTCGAAGAAGCCGAAGGATCCAGCGATGACGAACCGGCCAACCGCTTGCCGGGCCTCGCCGAACACGTCGATGAAGTCGGCGCTGCTGCAGGTGTAGGTGCCGGTCAGGTAGGCGACACCCGTCTGCTGGTCCACCCGCCCGACTGGGTCGACGGTGATGTCGACGGTCGGCGGCGGCGGTGCCTCATTGAACGAGATGCGCAGCGTCCCGCCGTTGCCGCCCCCGTCCTGCTGGTCGTCGATGGCGAGGATGTAGTAGGTCGTCCCGGCCGCCGCGCCGAACCCCACCGTACCGGGACCGCACGCCACGGTCTGCAAGCTGCCTGGGGTGCCGACACCGACCAGGACGCCTGCGCTGTAGTCCGACTGCGAGACGTCGACGACGACCCCGCCGTCGGCGGTCGCGGTGAAGGAATACCACACGCTGGCGTCGGTTGCCGGCGCCCCGCAGGTGGCGTTGAGCTGGGCGTCGTCGGCGTCGGTAGTGGCCTCGGTAGTGTCCAGCGTCTGGCTGAAGCCCAGCGAGACGACGGTGGCGCCGCCGATGGTGTCGTTGCTTGGCGGGGCCGCGATTGCGGGCAGTGCCTGCAGCGCCATCAAGACTACGGCGGCGAGGAGGACGGTTATGGAGCGAGTGAGCCGCATGGCTCCCCCTTCCCTCCGGACGGCTCGGCTGCCATCCCATGGCGCGAAGCCTAACCCGGCAATCTGGGCAAAGGGAACAGGCAAATCTGGCAGATGATCCGCGCAAACGTGCCCTACGTAGACATTGAGCAGTGTGGTTGTGCCCGTGCGGCCGATGGCTCACATCCCCAGACGGCTTCCTCTCCAGCCGCACTTGCCTGGTGCCGCTGTGCGATGATTGCGCCGAACTCTTCCATATCGACCAATTACGGCCGATCTGGCCGCGTAGGCGGAGGCGACATGGACGTCATCGCGCTCATCGGCAGGATCCTGTTGGTCCTCATCTTCCTGGGATCCGGGACCACCGGGCACATCGGCCAGCGCAAGGGCATGGCCCAGTACGCGTCCTCTCAGGGGATCCCGGCCGCCGAACCGCTGGTGGTCTTGTCCGGGGTGATGATCGTGGTCGGCGGGCTGATGGTCGCCCTGGGGGTCTGGGGCGACCTAGGGGCGCTGCTGCTGCTGGTATTTGTTGTTGCCACCGCCTTCCTCATCCATGCCTTCTGGAAGTTTGAGGATGCCCATCAGCGAATGGACCAGCAGGTCCACTTCATGAAGAACCTGGGATTGGCCGGCGGCTCCATCCTGGCGTTCGTGCTGTTTGCCGGGCTGGGCCATGACCTTGGCCTGACCATCACCGGCCCGTTGTTCAACCTTCGTTGAGACCGGCCGCCTGGGTCAGACTGAGTCGAGTGCGGCTGTAGCAGCAGAGGCTGGGGCGTTCTACAGGCCGTAGCGCTCCTTGGTCCTAGGATCGGCCGGGTCGAGCAATGCTACGCCGCGCGCTGCCCGCAGCTGCTGGACCTCGTCAAGATGCTCTCGTACGTAGGCGGCTTCCTCGAGGGAGATGCGCCCACGATGTGGCAGGCCCCACTCCACCGTGCGCCTGCCGATGGCCTGGCCATCCCGGGTCCCGCGCCCACGGCGGCGTGGCTGCGCTGGGGGTTGTGGCTGCTGCTCGGCCACAGCGTTCATCAAGATGGCGTTCATGTCGCCGCTGGCGGCCAGCTTGTTGAACCGATCCACCGACAGCAACGCCCGTTGCCCGCTGCGTTCCCCCGGCTGGATGACCTCAATGGAAACGTACTGGTCGCTGTCGGGCAGCTCCCCGAGCTCCTCGGGTAGGACATCAAGGGTGATGGGTCCTTGGTATTGGGGGTACTCGTGCACAATGAGCTTGGCGAACTGCTCCTCACCGGCTTGTTGACCGGATAGGTCGGACACGCGAACTTGCTTGACCGCCACGGCTGGCCTCCTCGGTCAGGGTTGGCAAAGAGCGTAGCAAGGAAACCGGACCCTCCTGGCTTGGAAGACCTTGTGGTCCGGATATCCCGCCGCCGACTACTCAACGGGTCTTGGGTATTGGATTTTGGCGCCGTAAGCCGGTGACCGGTCTAGCCGGACCCACCAGCCGACGGCCTAGGTCTCGTCCAGCTCGCGGACCAGCCGTTTGGGAGCCACGAGTCGCCACGCCTCGGTAAGCAGCTCACGCAGCTGGTCAGGTCGCACGGTGGCGAGCCGGACGATCACGCCCGGGTAGGTCTGGTAGTGGGGGGTGACGAAGAAGGTCTCCGGGTCCTCGGCCAGCAGCGCCGCTCGCTCACCGAGGTCGCATCTGACCACCAGGAATTCCTCGTGGCCGGTGGCGTGTGCGGGCCGGCTGCGGCGGTTGTTGGGCAGATAGGCCACCAGCTTCCCGCGTACCCGCACCGCGGGATTGTCATGGAGGAGGCCCTGTTCGGTGCCGGGCAGTGACCCCAGCACCTTCCACACCGTCGCCCACGTCGCCACGCGACCGCCTTTCCTCGCCTCCAGGCAGTGTTCCACGCACGGCAGAAGGGTGGGCCAAGGCCATCGTGCCCGCCACCCCGGTGGGCCGACAGCTGCGCTGGCTGCTGGCCCAACTCGCCGGCGAGGCTGCCACCCTCACCGAGGCCGAGGTGCGCGCCCATGTCTCGGGCGAGTTCCTCACCGTCGTCATGCCGGCCGCCGAGGTGGTCCAGGCCTTGCGGCAGACACTCGCCGAGCATGGGACCGTCGCCTTCGTCGGCTTCGCCTACCCACCAAGGGCACGCCAGGCGCTGGTCCAGAGCCCAACGGGCGAGCGGGCGGCGGTGGCGATCGGGGTCACCAACCGCCGCCCAGCCCTGATCGAATACCTGGGCATCGAGGGGGCCCCACCCACGATCGTGCCCAAGAGCCGCTACCTGACCACCGATGTCGCCGGCGAGGAGTCGCCGCTCAGCTTCGCCGTCGACACCCTGCTGCTGGTCGGACCGCTGGCCCTGCCGCTGTGCGTTGGCGGGCTGTGGGTGCTGTTGTCATGGGGCGCGACCGAGTGGCGCGCGACCTGGAGGCGGCGACGAGCTGCGCGGTCGAGCAACGTGCCACCGACGTGGTCCTGGCCGCCTTCCTCGGGTCGCCCGGACGGGCTAGGCGAGACCGGCGGCCAGGCTGAACCGCGAGGTCAGGTCCTCGGCCGGGAGCGGCCGGCCGAAATGGTAGCCCTGGCCGAGGTCGCAGCCGAGCTCGCGCAGGCGTTGCACCTGCTCGGCGGTCTCGACTCCTTCGGCCACCGCGACCACCCCCAGGGTATGGGCCAGGTTGATGATGGCGGCCACGATCGCCGAGTCCTCCTGATCGGTGAGCAGCCCGGCCACGAAGTCGCGGTCGATCTTGAGCTCGTCGACCGGGAAGCGCTTGAGGTAGGCCAGCGACGAGTAGCCGGTGCCGAAGTCGTCGACGGTGAGGCTGACCCCGAGGCTCTTGAGCTCGGTGAGGGCGCCGCTGGTCGACTCGACGTCCTCCATCAGCACGGTCTCGGTGATCTCTAGGTAGACCAGGGCGGGGTCGATGCCGGTCTCGGCCAGGATCTCTGCCACCACTCCGGCCAGGTTGGGGTGGACGAACTGGCGGGCCGACAGGTTGACCTTGATGGCCAGCCGCTGGCCGTCGGCCTGCCACGCCCTGGCCTGCCGGCAGGCCTCGCGCAGCACCTGGGTGCCGATGGACACGATCAGGCCGGTCTCCTCGGCCAGGGCGATGAACTCCCCCGGCCCGATCAGCCCGCGGTCGGGGTGCTCCCAGCGGACCAGGGCCTCGGCCCCGACCGGGCGGCCGCTGCCCAGGCAGTGGATCTGCTGGTAGAGCACCCGGAACTCGCTCCGCTCGACCGCCCGGTACAGCGAGCTGTGCATGGCCAGGCGGCGCTTGGCCCTGGCCCGCATCGCCTGGTCGAACACCTCGCGCCGGTTGCCGCCGCGTGCCTTGGCCCGGTACATGGCGGCGTCGGCGTTCTCGACCAGCGACTCCGGCCGGACGCGGCCGCCGGAGGACAGCGCGATCCCGATGCTCATGGTGACGAACACCTCGGCGTCGCCCAGCGGGAACGGCGCGGTGGCCACCTGCGCGACCCGCTCGGCGATGGCCAGGGCGTGCTGCTCGTCGGCGATGCCCTCGCACAGGATGGTGAACTCGTCGCCGCCGAACCGGGCCACGGTGTCGCCGGGCCGGATCACCTCCTGGAGCCGCTTGCCGAGGGCGACCAGCAGCCGGTCGCCGGCGTCGTGGCCAAGCGAGTCGTTGATGAACTTGAACCGGTCCAGATCCAGGAACAGCACGGCCACCGAGGAGCGGCTGCGCTGGGTGCGGGCCAGGGCGAGGGTGATCCGGTCCAGGAAGAACACCCGGTTGGGCAGGCCGGTGAGGGCGTCGTGGGCGGCCTGGTGGGCCAACTGGGTCTGGGCGTGGTTGCGCTCGATGGCGATGTCGGCCAGGTGGGCGGCCAGCTCCAGCAGGCCCTTCTCGGCCGGGCTCGGCCGGCGCGACTCGTCGAAGTACACGGTGAGCACCCCGAGGACCGGGTCGCCGTCGGCGGCGATGATCGGCGTCGACCAGGCGGCCCGGATGCCCCTGGCCAGCGCGACCTGGCGGGATTCGCGCCACAGCAGGTCGCGGGCGACGTCGGTGCTGATCACCGGCTCGCGGCGGAAGGCGGCGGTGCCGCTGGCACCGGCCTCGGGCCCGACGACCAGACCGTCGGCTTCGTGCAGGCCGACGTCGACCAGGCTGGGCGCGGCGGCCACGGTCAGCGTCTCCCGCCCGTCGTCCAGCAGCAGGATGGCGCAGCGGGCGCCGCTGGCCTCGGCCTCGATCACCTTGGCCAGCGCGTCCAGGGTCTCCATCAGCGGCGCGTCCTGGGCGATCAGGTCGAGCACCTGGGCCTGGCCGGCGAGCTGGCCCTCGGCCCGCTTGCGCTCGGTCACGTCCCGGCAGTTGAACACCACCCCTCCGACGGCCGGGTCGTCGAGCAGGTTGTTGGCCAACGCCTCGATGCTGCGCCAGGAGCCGTCGGCGGCCAGGAAGCGGAACTCGAAGCCGGCGCTGTGGGCCAGCCCGGCCAGGTGCTCGCCGAAGCGGGACCGCACGTCGCCGACGTCGTCGGGGTGGATCAGCTCGAACACGTTCTGCCCGACCCGGGCATCCTCCCGGTAGCCGAGCATCCGCCGGAAGGCCGGGCTGGCATAGGTGATGCCGCCGCTGGCGTCCAGCACGATCACCATGTGCGAGGAGTTCTGGACAAGCGCCCGGAACCGGGCGGCCGAGTCGCGCAGGGCCTTCTCGGCCCGCTTGAGCTCCAGCTCCTTGGTGATGTCGCGGGAGGTGAGGATGAGCCGGCGCGGCCGGCCGTCGGCGGCCGGCACCCGGGTCCAGGAGCAGGCCAGCCAGCACGCCTCGCCGTTGGGTCGCAGCACCTCCAGCACCGGCGGCAGCGCGCCCTGGTCGTCGGCCCAGCGGTCCAGCTGCACATCGCGCGCGGCGACGTCGCGCGGTCGCAGCCGGGCCAGCCCGCGGGTGCCGACCATGTCGGCCGCCCGGTAGCCGGTGATCTCCTCGAAGCCCGGGTTCCAGCTGGACACGGTGCCGTCGGGGTCGAGCGCGGCGATCCCGTCGGAGGTGTTGTCGACGATCTCCGAGAGCTTGGTGCGTTCCTCCAGGATCGCCTCCAGCAGCTCGCCCTTCTCGATGGCCGTGCCGACCTCGGCGGCCAGCGCCTCCAGCACCGCCAGCTCGCCCTCCTCGAAGCCCTCGAAGCCGGTCCGGTTGTAGGTGCAGAGCACGCCGATGACCTTGCCCTCGGCCCGCACCGGGGCGGCAAGGCAGTCCCGCCAGCCTTCCTGTCGCAGCCGCTCCGGCAGCTCGCTGCCGCGGTCTCCCTCACTCACCCTGAGCGCCTGGCCGGTGCGCATCAGCGCCGCGGCCAGGCTCTCCTGGCCGGCCTCCTCGACCCGCTGCTCGTCGCCTGGCGGATGCTCGCGGCTGCGGTGGACCACCCGGTGGCCTTCGAGCACGATGACCAGCTCGGCCACCTCCGACTCGAAGCAGCGCCGCACCTCGGCCAGGAACTCGGGCACGGCGTCGCGGGGGTTCATGGGAACGGCCAGGGCGTGGGTGGCCCGCTGCATGCCGGCCAGCCGGGCACGGTCGGCGCGCACGCTGGCAAACGCCCGGCCGGTCCAGTGCAGCACCCCCAGGGGGACCAGGAAAAGCACCGCCATCAGGGGCGACCATTGGTAGGCGGCCACGAACAGCATGCCGAAGGCGAGGTTGATCGCGCCGCCGATGACCCAGACCGGGACCATCAGCGGTTTCAACCCCTGGAGCACGCCCCGGACCGGTCGCGGACGGGCCAGCCAGAGCACCGCGATCAGCGCCAGATCGTTCAGGGCCATGATCGTCACCATGGCGGCGACCAGGGCGACCAGGCCGAAGGTGGATGGGAAACCGTCACCTTGGCGGAGGGCGGTCAATACCAGGCTGCCGGCCGCTGTGGCGCTCATCCATTGGGCGATGTTGAAACAGGCCTTGACCGGGTGGATGTGCTGGAGGCTCTCGGACAATGCCTGGGCCACACCGACGACGACGACAGCCTGCAATGGCGGTAGGACGAACACGGCCGGAGCCAGGACCGCTTCGAACAGATCGAGGGCATCTACCTGGTCGCGATACTGGAACTGCAGCGTCGGGAAGCTTGCCGCGGTCAGCAGGACCAAGAACGCCAGGACGGTGGGCCAGGACGGGCTGCCCACATTGCCGGCATTCCGGCCCGCGAGGATGCCGCCGGCGATCCCGCTGGCGGCAAGCGCCCCCGTGAACACCAAGACGGGGACGGGGAAGGCGCTGTCACGCGCCGTCCCCGTCGTCCGGTTGGCGTACTGACCCACCCCTACTCCCAGGCGCCGTACCATGCCGACCCGGGCAGACTGGATCCGTAGGACTCCTGCTGGGGCTGGCCGTACGAGCTGGCGTCGTGCCACTTGTTGCCCGGCCAGTCGTTGCCGTACCAGCCGACCCGGTACCAGCGGTAGACCTCCCAGGTCGACAGGTACCAGTCGGACGGCAACCAGGGAGCGCCAGTGTAGCCGCCCGGGTTCCAGAGCAGCAGCTGGGCGGTCAGGGTGGCCCCGAACACCGGGCCGAGGATGCTGCCGAGCAGGTTGTCGGCCTGGACCTGCACCGAGCCGCGGCTCAAGGCCAGGCTGCCCTGCCCGTTGGACCGCACGAGGCCCTGGTTGGCGACCCCGGCCGGGGCCGAGAAGGCGGCGGCGTTGGCGTCCACCAGCCCGGCCCCGACGGCCATCGGGTCGTCGGAGACGGCGTCCCTGGCCGTCGCAGTCAGAGCGTACTTCACCCGGTCGGGGGTGAAGCCCGGGTTGGCCTGCAGCATCAGCGCGACCGAGCCGGCGACCACCCCGGTGGCCATGGAGGTGCCGCTGGCCCGCCGGTAGGCCCCGTCGACGTACCACGGGAACCGGCTGTCGATAGTGCTGCCGGGAGCCCGCAGGGAGATGACGTGGGCGCCGGGGGCGGCGACGTCGGGCTTGGCAACGCCCTCGGCGGCCGGCCCGTGGCCGGAGAAGTCGGGCAGCAGGTCGTCGCCCAGGCTGGTGGTGCCCCGATCGTCGGTGGCCCCGACCGTGATCACCCACGGGTCGTCGGCCGGCTTGCTGATGCTGCCCGGGTCTGGGCCCCGGTTGCTGGCGGCCACGACCACGGCGATGCCGGCCGCCCAGGCCCGCTCGACCGCGTAGTTGAACGGGTCGGTCCGCCAGGACTGGGTCGAGTCGGTGCCGAGGCTGAGGTTGAGCACGCGGATGTTGTAGCGGTCCTTGAACGACACCACCCACTGGATGGCGGCCAGGATGTTGCTGACGTCGGCGGCGCCGTCGGCCCCGGCGGTCTTCACCGACAGGATGCTGGCCTCGGGGGCGACGCCCTTCCACTTGCCGCCCGAGCTGGCCCCGTTGCCGGCGATGAGCCCGGCGATGAAGGTGCCGTGCCCGTAGCTGTCGTTGCAGTTGAGCTCGCCCGAGAGGTTCTTGCACGGCTCGGTGCCGCCGGTGAGGTCGTTGGTCACCGGGACCAGCCGGCCGTTGAGGTCGGGCAGGTTGGTGGCGACGCCGGTGTCGACGACGGCCACCGTTACCCCGCGCCCGGTGACCCCGCGCTGCCAGGCGTCATCGGCCTTGACCACCTTGGGGTAGACCGAGCGGATGTTGCTCCCGCTGGCCGCGCCCTGGACGTGCACCCGGCTGTCCGGGCTGACCGCTCGTACCCCGGGCAGCCTGGCCAGCTCGCCGACCACGGTCACGGGCACGGTGGCCGCGAACCCGGCGATGATCGGCAGCGCGTTGGTCACGCGGCCGCCCAGCCGCTGCACCGCCCGCTCCGGCGCCAGGTCGGCGGCCAAACGCTTCTGCACGATGACCCGGACCGTTTCGACCGGTCCGGGACGGGTATCACCATCTCGCGGAACGGCACTCGCCGCGGTGGCCAGCACCAGTACCGCCAGCATGGCAGCGGCCAGTGCCCTGCCGTGCTGCAGCCTGAACGAACCGACGATCACTCCTGCCCTCCCCTACCGCTCGAAAAACTGCTCGAACCGAAGCTGGACCTCGACCGGCGTGGTCGCCCGGAAGCCGTGTCGCAGGTGGTCTACGCGGAGCGCGCGATGCGTGCAAGCCGCTCGGTTCGCCGTCCGCTAGATGGTGGGACATAGCGAGCGTATGACCTAGTCGACTTAACCATACTCAAGCAAAGTTACGGCTAATTACTCACGTTGCCGACAATCGTTCTCGCAAACCCCGCTGATCGGGCAGGACCGTATCGTTCCGGACGGTGGGCCCGGCCGTCGGGACGCCGGCCGGACCGTCGGTCTGGCCATGCCAAGCCAATCGCCTGACGGGCCGTCGGCCGGCGTGAGGACCCGCCCCTGCTCATCAGGGGCGGCCCACTACACCGACGACGACCTGGCCGCGCCAGGGCGCCAGGTCCTCGACCTGCCGTTCAGCCGTGCTGGCGGCCCACGTCGACGGTGGCCGGACGGCGGGTGGACAGCTCGTGCTGCATCGCGAAGGTGGCCGCCTCCAGCTTCGAGTGCATCTCCAGCTTCTGCAGGATGTTCTGCACGTGGGTCCGGACGGTGTGCGGGCTGATGTAGAGCTCGCGGCCGATCTGTGCGTTGCTCCAGCCGCGGCCGAGCAGGGCCAGCACCTCCCGCTCCCGCGGCGACAGCCGGTTCAGGGGCGCATCGGTAGCCCGGTCGCCCATGTCCAGCAGCCGGCGGAACAGCTGCGGCAGCATCGCCCTCGGCACGACGCCCTCACCGTCCAGGACCGCCTGGACGGCCCGGAGCACCGTCTGGGTGCCGGACTTCTTGCCGACGACGCCGACGGCGCCGGCCCGGATGGCGTGCAGCAGCAGGTCGATGTCGGTGTCCTGGGCCAGCAGGATGACCTTGGTGTTGGGCAGCTCGCCAAGGATCGCCTCGACCAGGGTCGGCCGGCTGCTCAGGGCCAGCCCGGCGTCGATCACGAACAGGTCGGGCTTGAGATGGCTCACCGAGGCGACGATCTGGGGGACGGCCGAGGCCTGGCCAACCACCTCGTTGGTGGCGTCACGGGTGATGAGAGCTTCCAGCGCCTCGTTGAACAGCGGCTGGCAGTCGGCGAGGAACACGCGAGCCATCGACTTCCTCCGGAGTCCAGCGAAACGGCGGCTCAGGCACGACGTTCGTTGTGGTGATCAACAGCTTGCCGCACCGCCCTTGTCGGCAGTTACGGGTATTGCAGTGCCGGACATTACGGCAATCGGCGCAACTTCTCCTACGGTGCACCAGGGGCAAGCTGGCAGAGACGGTTGAGACGTGTCAACCCACGCATGCCCACCACCCTGCTGGGAAGCCCGGCGTGTGGCAGCCGGGCATGCGCGACATCGGCGACGGCAACTACTCACTTCTCCGGATGAGCACCATGCGACATCCGTCGTACGCTGCTGGTGACCTGGGAGACCGGGGGCTCCGTTCCCCGCCGCGGACCATCACGTACCGATTACGGGTCGGTCACGTACGAGGTGTCGGCCGTACCTTTTGCGGCTCCGGCGGCGCCTTACAAGACGGTCGCAAAACGGGCCGAAGCGACTGAGGCGCGCCGGGGGAGGCCGTAAGGTGACGAACATGATCGGATTGGTTCTGGCGGACGACCATCGGGTCTTCGCCGAGGGCCTTGGAGTGATGCTGGACGCCCAGGACGACCTGGCTGTCCTCGGGGTGGCCCACGACGGCCACCAGGCGATCGAGCTGGCGGCCAGGCACGAGCCGACGGTGCTGCTGCTGGACGCCCACATGCCGGGTCCCGACCTGGCCACCACCCTGCGGGCGGTCAGGGCCGAGTCGCCCGGCACCAAGGTGCTGATGCTGTCGGCCGACACCCGCCGGGAGACGATCGCCGGGGCCTTGGAGGCCGGGGCCGACGGCTTCCTGGCCAAGGACGCCTCCAGCCGCCAGGTGGCCGGGGCGATCCGCGCGCTGGTCGACGGCAAGGGCAGCATCGTGGCCGCGGCCGAGCCGAGCTCCCCGCCCGTCCGCGACCCCAGCGTCGACCTTCGGGTGCGGACCCTGTCCAGCCGCGAGCGGGAGATCCTCGGCCTGCTCGCCAACGGCTGGTCCAACCGGCGGATCGCCGAGGAATGCTTCCTTTCGCTCAACACCGTCCGCACCCACGTGCAGAACGTCCTGGTCAAGCTGGGTGTGCACTCCAAGCTGGAGGCGGTCGCGTTCGCCCTCGAGCACCAGGTCGTCGGCGCCGGTGCCGGCGCCCCCGCCTGGGCCAGCAGCGCCTGACCCTCGTCCCGTGACCCGGGTGGCGCGCCCCCGGGTCACGGCGCTGCCTGCCCTACACTGGAAGCGTTCAACCTTCTGTGCTTTCATCTACCTCGATCGAAGAGCATAGGAGGCCGTTTGAGCGAAGCAGCGATCGTCACCGAAGGCCTGCGCAGATCGTTCGGGCCCATCAAGGCGGTGGACGGGGTCGACCTGGCCGCCCCTGCCGGTACCGTCCTGGGCGTGCTCGGCCCCAACGGCGCCGGCAAGACCACCATCGTGCGGATCCTGACCACCCTGCTCACCCCGGACGGGGGCTCGGCGCGGGTGGCCGGGTTCGACGTCGTCCAGGACGCGGCCGCCCTCCGCGAGGTGATCGGGCTGGCCGGCCAGTACGCGGCCGTGGACGAGAACCTCACCGGCCGCGAGAACCTCGACCTGGTCGGCCGCCTCTACCACCTCGGCAAGGCGGAGGCTCGCCGTCGGGCCGACGAGATGCTGGAGCGGTTCGACCTCACCGACGCCGCCAACCGCACCGTCAAGACCTACTCCGGCGGCATGCGCCGCCGCCTGGACCTCGGCGCCAGCCTGATCGGCCGGCCCCAGGTGCTGTTCCTGGACGAACCGACCTCCGGGCTGGACCCGCGCAGCCGCTTCGCGCTCTGGGACCTCATCCGCGAGCTGGTGGTCGACGGCACCACCCTGCTGCTCACCACCCAGTACCTGGAGGAGGCCGACCGGCTGGCCGACCACATCGCCGTGATCGACGGCGGCCGGGTGATCGCCGAGGGCACCACCGACGAGCTCAAGTCGCGGGTCGGCGGCGACCTGCTGGCCGTGCGGGTCGCCGACCGGGCTAGGGTGGCCGAGACCGCCGAGGCCATCGCCGGGCTCGGCTCGGGCGCGCCCCAGGTCATCGCCGAGTCGGGCGAGGTCTCGCTGCCGGTGAGCGAGGGCGCCGCCATCCTGGCCGAGGTGGTCCGCCGCCTTGACGCGGCCGGGGTGGAGATCTCCGACCTCTCGCTGCACCGCCCGACCCTCGACGACGTCTTTCTCGCCCTGACCGGCCGGCTCGCCGAGGCGACCGGCGACGACGAGCCGGACACACCGCCCCGCGGCCGGGCGTCGCGGCCGGCAAGGAGCACCGCATGAGCAGCGTCGCCAGCGCCAGCCGCGCACTCCCCCGCCGTCCGCTCTGGTGGACGGTCTCCGACGCGGCCGCCGTCACCAAGCGGAACCTCTACCGCTACATCCGCGTGCCGACGCTGCTGCTGTTCTCCACCATCCAGCCGGTCATGTTCGTGCTGCTGTTCACCTACGTGTTCGGCGGCGCGATCCAGGTGCCCGGCGTCGACAGCTACATCGACTACCTGATGGCCGGGATCCTGGCCCAGACGGTGATCTTCGGCTCGACCCAGACCGGCGTCGGCCTGGCCGAGGACCTGTCACGGGGCATGGTCGACCGGTTCCGTTCGCTGCCGATGGCCCGCTCGGCCGTGCTCGCCGGCCGCACCATCTCCGACACCGTCCGCAACCTGTTCGTGGTCAGCCTCATGCTGGTGGTTGGCACACTGGTCGGGTTCCGCTTCCACGCCGGCCTCGTGCCGGCTCTCGGCGCGGTCGGTATCGCCCTTGCCTTCGGGCTGGCCTTCTCCTGGATCTCGGCCCTCATCGGCCTGTCCGTCGGCGACGTCGAGTCGGCCCAGGCGGCCGGCTTCGTCTGGGTGGTCCCGCTGGTGTTCGCCAGCTCCGCCTTCGTCCCGGTGGAGAGCATGCCCGGCTGGCTGCAGGTGTTCGTCAGGGCCAACCCGGTGACGATCACCGTCAACGCGCTGCGCGCGCTCTCCCTTGGCGGGCCGACCGCCCGCCCGGTGCTGCAGTCGCTGGCCTGGATCGTCGGCATCCTGCTGGTGTTCGTCCCGCTGGCCGTCAACCGCTACCGCCGCGCCGCCGGGTAGGCTGGAGCGACCCTGCAACCTGCAAGGCAAGGAGAACCTAGATGAAGGGCAAGTTCGGCATTGCCGTCGGCCTGGCGGCCGGCTACGTGCTCGGCACCCGCGCCGGCCGCGAGCGCTACCAGCAGCTCACCGCCTCAGCCAAGCGGTTCGCGGACGAGCCGAGCCTGACGCGGCTCCAGGAGGAGCTGAACGGACTGTTCGGGTCGGGCAGGCAGGCTACCGGCGGCTCGTCGGACACCACCGTCGAACGCGCCTGAGGCCCCCACCCCCGATGGTGTCGGGGGTATGCGGGGCAACGCCCCCCGCGGTTGTAAGGTGGAGCCGACCATGACAAACGGTGCCATCTCCCGACGCGAGCTGCTGCGGCTTGCCGGCGTCGGCGGCGGCGCGCTCGGACTAGGGGCGCCGCCGGGCTCGATGAAGGCGCTGCAGGCCGACGCCAAGCAGCTCTCCCTGCTCGGGGCCCAGAGCCAGCTTCCGGTCGGCGCCGGCCTGTACACCTTCGGCCTGGCCACCCCCGACAACCGGCTGGTCGCCGGCGGCTCGCCGCAGGTCTGGGTGGCGAGGGACGACACCAGCAGGGCGGCCGGGCCCTTCCCGACCCGGTGGTTCGAGCTCGGCGCCTACCAGAAGACCGGCGACAAATCGCCCCGCAGCCCGCTCACCGGCTTCTACGGCGCCCAGGTGGAGCTGCCCGAGGCCGGCAACTGGATGATGGCCGCCGCCCTCGACCTGGACGGCGGCCGGGCCGTCGGGCAGGGCGCGGTCAGCGTGGCCGCCACGGTCCCGGCGGCCGTCGGCAGCAAGGCCAAGCCGCTGGCCACGCCGGTGGCCACCACCGCGGCCGGTCGCAAGAAGATCTGCACCCGCGAGCCGGCCTGCCCGCTGCACGAGATCTCGCTGGACGACGCGCTGCGGGCCGGTCGCCCGACGGTGGTCAACTTCGGCACCCCCCTGCTCTGCAGCAGCCAGGTCTGCGGCCCGGTCCTCGACGAGCAGATGGTGGTCGCCGACAAGCTCGGCGGCAAGGCGAGCTTCGTGCACATCGAGATCTACCCGAGCCGCTCGACGGCCAAGCCGGTCCGCGCCCTCACCGACTACGGCTTCAACACCGAACCGTGGCTGCTGGTCGTCGACCGCGACGGCATCATCCGGGCCCGCTTCGAAGGCCCGGTCACGGCCGCCCAGATCGAGGACGCGCTGCGCCCCCTGCTGGCCTGACACATGCCGGCACCCGCGACCAGGCTCCGCTGGAAGCAGGTGTCCGCCTGGCGCCTGGGCCGCCACCACCTGGACGAGCGCGCCCGGCGACGGCCATGCTCGACGTGGTCGCGGAGATCGCCGGCCTGCACGCCCAGGTGATGAGGTCGAGGGCACCAAGGCGTACGCCCTGGCCGCCGACCTGCCAGGGCTGGCCGAGGCCGGTGGGTCGGGCGGGGCCGGGGCCCGCTCGGTCCGGCTGCTGCCGGCCTTCGACCAGTACGTGATCACGGCCACCCGCCAGGCCGAGCACCTGATGCCGGGGCCGCTCAAGGCCCGCATCTACCGGCCCCAGGGCTGGCTGTCGCCGGTCCTGCTGGTCGACGGCCGCATGGACGGGGTCTGGCGCCAGGAGGCCAAGGGGCAAGCGCCAGCTGGTCACCATCGAACCCTTCGTCGAGCCGCCGGGCTGGGTCAGACGCGCCGCCGAGGCCGAAGCCGAACGCCTCGCCGCCTGGGCCGGCGGCCAGCTGGAGCTCCGGTGGGTGGAGGCGCCCTAGCTCTGGCCCCTGGTGGAGGGGGTGAAGGCGCCGCCGCCGACCACCCGGCGGTACAGACCGGGCAGCAGCATCCGGGCGACCGGGACCAGCCCGAAGGGCCGGGGCACGTAGCACTCGGCCCGGCGGCGCCGCCAGACGTCCACGATCGCCTCGGCCACCTTCTCATCGGTCGAGACCATCCACCGGGTCCACGGCCGGGCCAGCAGCTCCCGCTGGGGGAAGCCCTCGGTGGCCACGAAGCCGGGCTGGACCAGGGCGACGTGCACGCCGTGGCGCCGCTCCTCCATGTGCAGCGCCTCGGTCCAGCCGGCCAGGGCGAACTTGCTGGCCGAGTAGGCGCCGGCCCGCGGCCGCGACACCCGCCCGGCAATGCTGCCGACGTATACGATCGCGCTGGGGGCCGAGCGGCGCAGCAACGGCAGCAGGACCTCGGTCAGCCGCACCTGGGCGTCGAAGTTGGTGGCCATGGTCCGCTCGACCGCCGCCCAGCCGCCGTCCGCGAAGGTCCCCCGCCCGCCGATGCCGGCGTTGTTGACCAGCAGGTCCAGGCGTCCATGCTCGGCTTCGACCCGCCCGGCGACCTGCGCCGGGGTGGCCTCCTCGACCAGGTCGGCGGCGATCACGCTGGCCCGGCCCAGCTCACCGGCCAACGCCTCCAGCCGGTCGCGGCGCCTTGCCACCAGCACCAGATGGGCGTCCGGCTCCCTGGCCAGCCGGCGGGCGGCGGCTGCCCCGAGCCCGCTGGAGGCACCCGTGACCAGGGCGATCACACCGCCCCCTCCCGGCCGGCCTTGCGCTCGAGGGCGCTGGCGATCCGCTCGGTGACCTGGTCGACCTCGCCTTCGGCGTCGACCCTGACCAGCAACCCGTTGCAGTCGTAGTGGTCGAGCAGGGGCCCGGTCTCGCGGTTGAACAGGTCGAGGCGCCGGTGGATGGCGCCCTCGTCCTCGTCCTCGACCCGGTCCTGCTGCTCGGCCCGGCGGGCCAGCCGGTCCAGCAGCTCGTCCTCGTCGATCTCGAGGCTGACCACCGCATCAAGGGAGCAACCCAGCTCGTCCAGCCGCTCGTCCAGCGCCTCGGCCTGGGGGAGCGTGCGCGGGAACCCGTCGAGCACGAACCCGCTGGCGCAGTCCCCCTCCCCCACCCGCTCCAGCACCATGCCGATCATGACCTCGTCGGGCACCAGGTCGCCCCGGTCCATGTACCGGCTGGCCGTGCGGCCCAGCTCCGTCCCCCGCTCGGCGTTGGACCGCAGGATGTCGCCGGTGGCGATGGCGGCCCCGCCGAACCGGTCGACGATCCGACCGGCCTGGGTCCCCTTGCCGGCGCCCGGCGGGCCGACCAGGACCACGCGCATGCCTCGACTCCCTTCTCGCAGCGGGTGGGCATGCAACCACGGCCGCGGCCGGCCGCTCAAGGGACTCTGTAGAAGCGCAGCTGGTCGCTGCGGTCCACCAGCCGCATCCCGGCCCGCTCCAGCACCCGCTGGGACGGCAGGTTCGCATGGGTGGTATCGGCCTCGACCCACGCCACCTCCGGCTGGGCCAGCGCCCAGGCGACCACCGCCCGCAGCGCCTCGGTCGCATACCCCTGCCCCCGGGCGCCCGGCGCCAGCCCGTACCCGACCGTCACCGCCCCACCCTGGTTGGGCGGCCCGTGGAAGCCGATGTCGCCGATCACCACCTGGTCGCTGGACCGCACCAGCTGGTACACCCCGTACGCCCCAGGGCTGGACCCGCTGTCGATCGCCCGCACGAACGCCTCGACCGCGATCAACGTCCCCTGCATCGGATACCCGGCCATCCACGGCCGCTCCGGGTCGGACTTCCCCTGCAGCAGCGCCCGCGCCTCCTCGGCCTCAAGCTGGCGGAGGCACAGCCGCGCGCTCTGGATCCGGTTGCCCATCCGCCCACTCTAGAGACCCGCCGGCTGCTGGCCACACCCCCGGCGACCCGGGTATCCTTTCCCCTCGCTTCCCATGGTGATCGTAGCTCAGTTGGTTAGAGCGTCGGGTTGTGGTCCCGAAGGTCGGGGGTTCGAGTCCCCTCGGTCACCCCACCGCTGAACAGCGGTTTCGTGCTTCCCTCCTTCCTTCTGAGCGGGCGCCTGGCGGCGCGTTGTCAACTCTTTGTCAACGGGCGGCGTCGGCGGGCGGCTGGTCGTCAAGAATCAGCCGGGCC
>DASYSE010000046.1:0-2908 GCA_036003705.1 Actinomycetes bacterium
AGCTTCTTCTCCGAGATGCCGTGGGAGCTCGAGATGGCGGCCAAGGTGGACGGGGCGACGCCGGGGCAGGCCTTCCGCAAGGTGATCGTCCCGCTGGCGGCGCCCGGCGTGTTCACCGCCGCCATCATCGTGTTCATCGCCGCGTGGAACGAGTTCCTGATCGCCTTCACCATGACCCAGACGCTCAGGGCCGAACCGGTGACGGTGTCGATCGCGAAGTTCACGGGCGCGAGCAAGTTCGAGCAGCCGTTCGGCACGATCATGGCGGCCGGCGTGCTCGTCACCATCCCACTGGTCATCGTGGTGCTGATCTTCCAGCGCCGCATCGTGTCCGGCCTGACCGCCGGCGGCGTCAAGGGATAGGACGAGGCGACACCACGCGAGGGGCCGGCACCAGCCGGCCCCTTCGCATTGGCCCGACCCCCACGGGTGCCGCCCGGCCTAGTTCGCCGCCAGGGCGCTGGGCACGCTGTCCAGAGCCCGGTCGACGTCCAGCGAGAGCAGGCCGGCGGGCCCCGCGCCCCCTCCCCACGCGCCGATCGAGGTGATGGCGGGACCGGCCGCGAAGAAGTAGAGCCAGCCGTTCGAGGCCCAGCCGAGGCAGGGCAGGCAGCCGGTTGGCGTGGCGTCTTCGGACCCGGGCAGCAGCGCGGCGCTGCCCCGGACCAGGTCGACGACGGCCAGGCCGGGGGCGCCCGGACCGGCCAGGCGGGTGTAGACGGCCAGCGTGCGGCCGCCCGGGGCGAACGCGCCCAGCCCGTAGCAGCAGCCTGCCCGGGGGACAGGCCCACCAAGGGCATACCAGTCGGGGCTGCCCGGGGGTGGTGGCACGACCGTGTCGGCCCCGGTCGCCAGGTCCCGGACGTGCAGGTCGCGGCCGGTCACCCACGCCGCTCGGCTGTCGCGGGCGTCGATGAACGTCGCCGCCCGGGCGAGGACGGCCCGCACCCGGCCGCTGCCCGGCTCCACCACCTGGAGGTTGTCCTCGGGGTCGCGGGCGAGCACCCCCGAGGACAGGACCGCGACCGGGGCGGCCTGGTAGGGAAGGGTCCAGCGGGTGTGGGTGCGCCCGTCCGCGAGCCCGACCTCGACCAGCTCGTAGAGCTGCGCCTCGGGCCCTCCGTAGCGCGCGTCGACGAGCCAGACACGGTCGTCGGCCAGCGCCGGCAGCACCGTCAAGGCCCGGCCCAGCAGCCGCAGCGGCGCCGTCCGTCCGGCCGGAACCGCCCAGGCGCGCTCGTTGGAGACCACCACGGTGTGGGCACCCTGGCGGAACAGCACGGTCCGGGCCCGCGGGTCGAACGGGAAGCGCGCGACCGTCCCGCTCGCCGGGTTGACGACGATCGGCTGTCGGCCGCCGAGGGAGAGCCGCGTCTGGGGAGGGGCGACGATCCTGCGCGCCGGGCCGCGGTCGGGACGGGACGGCGCCGAGGTGGCGGCCGGGGGCGCGAACGGCCGGCCCGACCCCCCGGTCACCGACCAGCGCACCGCGACCAGGCCGGCCAGGACGGCGACGACGAGCAGGACGCTCTGCAGGACGTCCCGCCGGGACCTCGGCATGGCGACCTCGGGATCGGGGCGCTCGTGCGGGCATCCCCATCATGCACCAACGCGCCGGCTCGCGGCACGCGTCGAGCGGGCGCGTCTCAGCTCGCCGGGGAGCCGTCCGCCGCGGCCTGGTCGACCAGGAGGGCCATGCTGGCCAGGTAACCGGCAACGGCCGAGTAGTCGTGGTCGGCCCGGCCCTGGCCCTTGGCGCCCGCGAACAGCTCGGCCACCCGTTCGGTCCCTGGCAGGCTGGTCCGCGCCGCCCTCGCCGCGTCCAGGGCCAGCCGCAGGTCCTTGTGCATGAGGCCGAGCGGGAACCCTGCCTCGCCGAAGTCGCCGCTGCGCAGCTTCTCCCGTTTGGACCTGACGGTCTGGCCGGCGACCGAGGCGCCCTCCAGGACCTCGAGGGCGTCGTCGGGGGCCAGCCCAAGCACGCGGCCGAGCGTGTACCCCTCGGCGACCACCGCCATCACCCCGCCGAGGACCAGGTTGACCATCAGCTTGGCGGCCTGGCCGGCCCCGACCGGGCCGACGTGCCAGGTCCGCTCGGGGTCGCCGAGGATGGCGAGCACCGGCCGGGCACGCTCGACCGCGTCCCGGTCGCCGCCGACCATGATCGCCAGTGTCCCCTCGCTGGCCGGTCCGACCGAGCCGGCGACCGGGGCGTCGACGAACGCCACGCCTCGTGGCTCCAGCGCCTTGGCGACCTTGCGGGTCGGCGACGGACCAACCGTCGACATGTCGATGAGGAGCGTTCCCGACCCGAGCCCGCCGGCGAGCCCGTCCGGGCCGAGCACCACCGCTTCCAGCGCCCCGCCGTCGGTGACCATGGTGATCGCCACGTCGGCCTTGGCCCCCGCCTCCGCCGGGGAGGTGGCCACCTCGGCCCGGTCAGCCAGCGCCTCGGCGTGGGCGCGGGTGCGCGACCAGACGACCAGATCGTGGCCGGCGTGGGAAAGGCGCCCCGCCATGGGGGCGCCCATCCGTCCGAGGCCGAGGAACGCGACGCGGGTCACGTCTGTTCGGACCGTGCTTCTCGTCGGCCGCGTGCGCCGGCGCCTTCGGCGAGCTGGCCGATCGCCTGGCCGGTGTCGGGGTCGAAGTAGTGGATGGCGCCGGCATCCACCGCCAGGTCGATGGTGCGCCCCGGTCGGGCCTGGGTCTTGGGATTGACCCTGGCGGTCCACAAGCTGTCGCCGGCGCCGACCAGCTCCTCGGCCTCGACCTCGTCCTTGGCGGCCTTGTCGAACTTGGCCACCATCACCTCATGGTGCACCGGGGGGGCATGCACCGTGAAGATCACATTCACCTCACTGCCCAGCTCCTCGCTGACGGTCACATCCGCCTTGATCACCGGCCG
>DASYSE010000047.1:0-16795 GCA_036003705.1 Actinomycetes bacterium
ACCGCGCACTGCAGGCCGAGGCAGATGCCGAGGTAGGGCACGCGGCCCTCGCGGGCGAAGCGGATCGCCTCGACCTTGCCCTCGACCCCGCGGATCCCGAAGCCGCCTGGCACCAGCACCCCGTCGACGGTCTCGAGGACCTTGCGAGCCTGCGGGTCCTCGAGCTCGTCGGAGGCGCACCAGACGACCTCAACCTCGACTCCATGGTGAGAGCCCGCGTGCTGGAGGGCCTGGGTGACCGACAGGTAGGCGTCGGGCAGGTTGATGTACTTGCCGACCAGGGCGATGCGGATGCCGCGACGGGGGTTGCGGATCCGTTCGACCAGCGCCCGCCACTCGGCCAGGTCTGGCTGGCCGGCCTTGCTCTCCAGGCGCAGGTGGCGGACCAGGTAGTCGTCGAGGCCCTCGGCGTGCAGGACCAGGGGGATCTCGTAGATCGAGTCGGCGTCGGGTGCGGACACGACCGCCTCGGCATCGACGTCGGACAGCAGCGAGATCTTCCGCTTGAGGGCGTCGGTGATCGGCCGGTCGGTGCGGCACACGATCGCGTCGGGCTGGATGCCGAGCGAGCGCAGCTCGCGGACCGAGTGCTGGGTCGGCTTGGTCTTCAGCTCGCCCGACGGTCCGATGTAGGGGACCAGCGAGACGTGGACGAAGAACACGTGCTCGCGCCCGATGTCGTGGCGGAGCTGACGGATCGCCTCCAGGAACGGCAGGGACTCGATGTCGCCGACGGTGCCGCCGACCTCGGTGATGACCACGTCGGCGTCCTCGGCCACCCGCACGATGCGGGCCTTGATCTCGTTGGTGATGTGCGGGATCACCTGGACGGTGTCGCCCAGGTACTCGCCGCGGCGCTCGGCCGCGATCACGGTCGAGTAGATCGCCCCGGTGGTGACGTTGGAGTCCCGGTACAGGCTCTCGTCGATGAACCGCTCGTAGTGGCCGAGGTCCAGGTCGGTCTCGCAGCCGTCGTCGGTGACGAACACCTCGCCGTGCTGGAACGGGTTCATGGTGCCCGGGTCGACGTTGATGTACGGATCCAGCTTCTGCATCGTGACCCGCAGCCCGCGCGCCTTCATCAGGCGTCCGAGCGAGGCTGCGGTGAGACCCTTGCCGAGCGACGAGGCGACCCCACCCGTCACGAAGATGTGCTTCGCCAAAGTAGCTTTGACCCCCTTTGGGCCCATCGGGGGAACCGGGTGCTCACGCCGCTGCCACCCAGTTGTCTGCGGGCCCTCCGGGATGCCAGCGTAGCACGAACGCAGGAGCTCCCTCGGCAGGATGCGCGAAGATCCGGGTTGACCACGGTACCGGCGCTTTGAGGGCCGTGGGGGAAAACCGGAGCTCTCAGCACAGGATGCGTGAAGATCCGGGTTGACCACGCTACCGGCGCTTTTGCGTGGCGGTGGGGGGAGCGAGCTCCCCCACATGGATCAGGGACGTCGGATTGTCATGCCTGCCGGCGACCGAATCGGTCCGCGGCCCGGAGCACCCGGTTGCCCTCGATGACGCGGGAGAACGAGACCCGCTCGGAGGCGAGCTGCAGGGCCAGCAGCACCACGACCGCCGCCAGCAGCAGCCACAGGGGGCCGGCGAGGAGCAGCGTCCCCACCACGGCGCCGAGCGCGTTGGCCCCGGCGTCGCCCAGCATGCCCTCCTCACGCAGATCGAAGGGCAGCGCGGCCAGAGCGGCGCCGGCCAGCCCGGCCGACCAGGCGCCGCCGGCGGGGTCGAGGAGGCAGCCGGCCACCCACAGGGGCAGGAACACCTTGGCGCAGCGGCCGGGGCGCAGGTCGAGCAGGTTGGCCAGGTTGGCGGTGGAGGCAACCACCACCCCGCCGAGCAGGATCGCCCAGGCCGGGCGGTCCCCCGGCGTGGCCAGGCTGGCGACCAGCAGGCCGGCCAGGGCGCCGCCGAGCAGCTTGATCCCGCCGCCGGTGAGCCGCCCTCCGGCCAGCGCCCGCAGATGGCCGCGGAACCCGCGGCTGCCCCCCTGGTCCTCGACCAGATCGTCGACCAGTCCGAGGACCAGGAAGGCCAGCCCGGCCACGACAACGGCCAGCCCCGACGAGGCCAGCAGGCCGGCCTGGCCGGCGCGCAGCGGGTCGGCCCGGACGGCGACGGCCACCGGGGCCACCCAAGCCAGCAGGCCGAGCGCCAGCAGCAGGCCGAGCCCGGCCACCACCTCTCGATTGCGGTAGTTCACCCTGGCCAGGCTGGACCGGGCCAGCCCACCCAGCACCTGGGGTGCGGCCCAGAACCCGACCCCCCATCCGACCAGCACCCCGCACAGCGCCACCGGCAACGCCCGCATCAGCCCGCCTTCGCGGGAGGGGGGGTGGGGTCGGGGTGGCCGTCGGGGGTGGGGCGCCATGCCTTGCGGCGGCTCAGCTCGCGGGCGACGGCGCGGGCCTGGCGGGCGCGGTGGAGCAGCCCGGCCAGATTCCTGCCGGTGGCGTTGTGGCGCAGGTCGACCTCGACCTCCACCACCCGCAGGCCGGCCTGCAGGGCGTCCATGGTCATGGCCACCTCGACCCCGAACCCGGGCGCGAACGGCAGCAGGGCCGGCAGGGCTTCCCAGCGGACGGCCCGCTGGCCGGACAGCGGCTCGGCCATGCGCCGGCCGGTGGCCCTGGCCATGCCCCGCCGGGCCAGGCCCATGGCGACGCCGAACCCGCCGGCGCCCGGCTGGGCTGGCAGGTCGGCGATGGCCAGGTCGGCCTCGCCGGCCAGCACCGGCACGAGCAGGCGATCGAGCCGGCCGGCGGTCTCGGCCAGGTCGGCGTCGGCCAGCAGCAGCACCGCCGGCTCGGGGCTGAGCCGCTCGGCGACCCGGCCCATGAGCGCGGCCAGGCCGGCGTTGAGGGCGCCGCCCTTGCCGAGGTTGCGGGGCAGGTCCAGGCAGTGGGCGCCCGCCTCGAGGGCGCGGGCCGCGGTGGCGTCGGTCGAGCCGTCGCTGACCACCAGGACCTCGGCGACCCCGGGCAGGCCGCGCAGCGCCCGCACGGTCGCCCCGACCCGGTCGGCCTCGTCGCGGGCCGGGACCAGGGCAAGGGCCACACCGCCCGCCGGGTCGGGACCCTGCCCTTCCGTCGGGGCGTTCCCCGACACCTCGGGGCTCACGAGCCGTCGGCCCTCTCGGGAAGCAGGCCGGAGGCGCCGTCCTTGACCCCGTACTGGCCGGCGGGGAGCTGCTGGAGGCTATCCTGGAGGGCCCTGACCAGGGCCAGCTGTCCGAAGTCGGTGTCGACGGCGTCGATGCCGGACACCCGGCGGCTCACCTCCCGGTCGTTGCGCAGGGAGGTGACGAACGAGGTCGTTGGCGGGGGCCCGGCCGCCTCGGGCTCGACCCCGGCCACCGGGCCGGCCGCGCGGGCAGAGACCTGGCCGGCCAGCGGGACCAGGAACGCCTCGGGAACGATGGCCGCGCCGTCGGCCGGGCCGATCAGCACGAAGATGGAGCCTGGGCGCGGGAACGGGTCGGTGCCTCCCGCCAGCGGCGGGCTGAGCTTCAGGTCGGCCAGGAAGTCCGCGTCCTGGAGTCCGGTGATCACGTCGGAGGCCCGCTGCTGGCCGGCCTGGGGCAGGGCGGATGGCGTGGCCAGCCGGTCGGCCAGCTTCTTGACCAGCTCGCCACGCAGGACCTCAGGGTCGGCGGCGTCGATGGTGAGCAGCCTTCCCAGCGCCGTGCGGTCGCCTTCGGCGCCGAGCGCGAGCCGGCCGTCGGCGAAGGTGACCTGGCTGTCGACCTCGGCCCCGGCGTCCTCCAGGACCTTGCGCACGCTGTCGCGCATGCCGCCGTCGACCTTGTCGGTGTCGACCAGCACCACCGGCCGGTCCTTGAGCCTGCCCCGCACCAGCTCGGGGAGGACGGCGGCGCCGAAGCTCTGCTGGCGGGTGAGCTTCCGCTTCAGGTCGACGTTCTGCCTGCTGTTCACCTCGCTCTCCTCGCGCACCCTCTGGCTGGTGGCCCGCAGGACCGAGACCGTCCCCTCCTGGAGGACGGTGCTGCCGACCACGATGCCGAGCGCCAGGGCGAGGAACACGGCCACCAGCGACACGATGTGGTAGCGCAGGCTGATCACGTCGGGAACACCTCCGCGCGGGAACGGCTCGTCCCCGCGCCTCTCAGACGAACAATGAACGGATCCGGTTGAAGAACACCCGCAGCAGCTCGAACAGGTCGGTCCAGACCAGCCTGACCGGCTCCGACACCAGCGAGATCGCCAGCATGGCGGCCAGGGCGGCCACCACCAGGAAGACCAGGTCACCGCGGCGGACACCCTGCCGGTACAGGCGGTTCACGCCCTTGGCGTCCACCAGCTTGGGCCCGACCTTGAGCCTGGTCAGGAAGGTGGAGGCCATGCCGGGGCGGCCCTTGTCGAGGAACTCGACCATGCTGGCGTGGCTGCCAACGGCCACGATCAGGTCGCAGGCGGACTCGTAGGCCAGCAGCATCGCCATGTCCTCGCTGGTCCCGGCGCCCGGCAGGATCAGCGGCTCCAGCCCGAGCGCCTCGACGCGTTCCTTGCCGGGGGCGCGGCCGTCGGGATAGGCGTGGACGACGATCTCGGCTCCGCTGGTCAGCGCCTCGTTGGTCACCGAGTCCATGTCCCCCAGGATCACGTCCGGCTTGAGGCCGACCTCCAGCAGGGCGTCGGCGCCGCCGTCGACCCCGATGAGGGCCGGGCGGAACTCCTGGATGTAGCCGCGCAGCGTCGACAGGTCCTTCTTGTAGTCGTGGCCGCGGACCACCACCAGCACGTGGCGGTCGCGCAGGCGGGTCTTGAGGGCGGGGATCTCGAGACCCTCCAGCAGCAGGTCGCGGTCGCGGCGGACGTAGGAGAGGGTGTTGAGGGTGAAGTCCTCCAGGGCGGTGGCCAGGTTGTCCTTGGCCGCCTCCAGACGCTTGCGGACGTCCTCGGGCTGGAGCCACTCGCCGCTGGCGACCTCCACACCGTCCAGGCGGACCACCCCGTCGGGGTCGATCTGGACCTCGGCTCCCTCCTGCAGCCCGAACACCTCCGGGCCGACGGCGTCCAGCAGCGGGATGCCCGCGTCGACCAGGATGGCCGGGCCGGCGTTGGGGTAGCGGCCGGACATGCTCTGGGCGGCGTTGACCACGGCGACCGGCCGCTGCTCGACCAGGGTCTCGGCGGCCACCCGGTCGATGTCGAGGTGGTCGATGACGGCCACATCCCCCGGCTTCAGCCGCTTGACCAGGTTCTTTGTCCGCTTGTCCAGGCGGACCGGGCCGACAAGGCCGGTCGGGTCCTGCGGGGACGGCTCGCGGCGCCGCGGTCGTGCCGGGCGCAGCCTCATGGCCGTTCCCCGTCGCCGGCGGCGGTGGCTCCATACCCGGCCGCCACCGGGGCATCGTCGCGCTTGGCGGCCGTGGCCGCCGCCAGGAGCTCCTCGGCGTGGGCCTGGGCCAGGCCGGATCCTTCCATGCCGGCCAGCATCCGCGACAGCTCGCCGACCCGTCCGGCGTCGTCCAGCAGGCGGACGTCGGTGCTGGTCGACCCGTCGATCGAGCGCTTCTCGACGGTGAAGTGACGGTCGGCGTGGGCGGCGATCTGGGGCAGGTGGGTGACGACCAGCACCTGGTGGTGGCGGGCGAGCTGGGCCAGCCGGCGGCCGACCGCGGCGGCGGTGCGGCCGCCGACTCCGGCGTCGACCTCGTCGAACACCAGCGTCGGGGTGCGGTCGATCCCGGCCAGCACGACCCGCAGGGCAAGCATGACCCGCGACAGCTCCCCACCGGAGGCGGCCCGGACCAGCGGCCGAAGCGGCGCGCCCGGGTGGGCGGCCAGCTGGACCTCGACCCGGTCCAGGCCGTCGTCGGTGGCGGCCAGGCGGCGGCCGTGGAGCTCCAGGCCGGCATCGTCGGGGTCCTGCTCGACCGCCACCCGGACCTCGGCGCTGGGCATGGCCAGGTCGGCCAGCTCGACCCGGAGCGACTCGCCCAGCCGGGCGGCGGCCTCCTGCCGGGCGGTGGTCAGGGCGGCACCGATTCCGGCCAGGCTGCGCCGGAGCTCGCCCGCCTCGGCCTCCAGGGCCTCCGAGCGGAGCGTGCCGCCCTCCAGCTCGGCCAGCCGACGGGCCGCCTGGTCGGCGAACGCGAGCACGGCCGCCTCGTCGTCGCCGTACTTGCGCTCGAGGTCGCGGAGCACGGCGACGCGGGCCTGGACCTCCTCGAGCCGGGCCGGGTCGACCAGCACCGACTCGGCATAGGCACGCAGGCTGGAGGCGAGGTCGTCGACCTCGGCGGCCAGGGCCTGCGCACGGGCGGCCAGCTCGCCGAGGGCCGGGTCGTGGCCGCCCGGCCCGTGCATCGCCCTGGCCGCGGCACCGAGGGCGGTGGCCGCGCCGGCGTCCTCGTCCCCGCCCAGGAGCTGGTGGGCGAGGGCGGCCGCCTGCTGCAGGGCGTCGGCGTTGGCCAGGCGCTCCGCCTCGGCGCCCAGCTCGGCCGACTCCCCCACCCGGACCCGGGCGGCGTTGATCTCGTCGAGCTGGTGGCCGAGCAGGTCGATCTCGCGGGCGCGCTCGCGGGCCCTGGCGTCCAGCTCGTCCAGCTCGCGGGTGACCGCGCGCAGGCGGCGCCAGCCGGTGGCGAAGGCGGCCCGCGGTTCGAGCACGGCGCCGCCGGCGAACCGGTCGAGCAGCTCGCGCTGGACGCCAGGGCGCAGCAGGTACTGGAACTCGTGCTGGCCGTGGACCTCGACCAGCGGCCGGATCACGTCGGCGACCGCCGCGACGGTGGCCATCCGCCCCTGGAGCTGGGCCCGGCTGCGCCCCTCGGCCAGGACCTGGCGGGCGACCACGACCTCGCCGTCCTCGTCGGTGACCCCGGCGGCCGCCAGGGCGGCGGCCGCCTCCTCGTCGCCGTCGGTTTGCAGGCGGCCTTCGACGAGCGCGGCCGGCCGCCCGGCACGGACCGCGCCAGGGTCGGCCCGCCCCCCGAGCAGCAGCGAGAGGGCGTCGACGACCATGGTCTTGCCGGCGCCGGTCTCACCGGTGAGCACGTTGAGGCCGGCCGAGACCTCGAGGTGGGCATCATCGATGACCCCGAGGTCGCGGATGCGAAGCTCGGCTAACATCACCTGCGATTCTAGCCCGCCACGCCACCAGAGCCCCCACGCCGTGCACAGCCCCCAGAACTTCGTGAGCTTCGCGACCTTTGTCGGCCGATAGAACACCGGTCAAGTATCGAAGTTCGAGGAATTCGCGTGGCCGCCGTTGGGGCGCGCAAGCTCCAGGGCCCGCACGGGCAGTCCGGCGCCGCATCCGTCGCCGGACACATGACCGCTGTTCCAGGTCAGCGCTTGTCGGTGGCGGCCGGGTCGGCCAGGCGGAACTTCGTACGGACCAGGCGGTAGAAGTCGGGAGGTTCGATCCGGACCAGCAGCGCGTCGTGGCGGCCGCGGCGAACCTCGACCACCGCGCCGGGAGGCAGCTCGCGCACCGCCCGGCCGTCAAGGCTCTCGATCACCGGGCTGTCCGGGAGCACCTCCAGCCGCACCGCCTCGTCGGGGTGCAGCACCAGCGACCGGTTGAACACCATGTGGGGCGCGATCGGGGTGAGCAGCAGCGCGTCCAGCCGGGGGGAGACGATCGGGCCGCCGGCCGAGAAGCTGTAGGCGGTCGAGCCGGTCGGCGAGGCCACCATCACCCCGTCGGCGGCGTAGCGGGCGAACGGGCCGCCGTCGCCAAGGCGGACCGCGACCGCCGCCAGCCGCTCCCTCGCCGCCTTCTCGAGCACGACATCGTTGACGGCCAGGTCCTCGGCGACCTCCTGGCCGTCCATCAGCACCTTGGCGGCCAGGGTGGTGCGGCGATCGACCCGGTAGCGTCCGGCCAGGACCGCTTGGAGTGCGGCCGGCAGGCCATTGGGCTCCACCTCGGCCAGGAAGCCGAGCCGGCCGGCGTTGACCCCCAGCGCCGGCACCTGCGCCGTCAGGATCAGGCCGAGGGCACGCAGCAGGGTGCCGTCCCCGCCCAGCGCGACCACCAGGTCCAGCCCGATCGGGAACTCGGACGGCTCCGCGCAGGGCACGTCGTCGCCGATGCAGCCGCGCTCCGAGGCCAGGGTCCGCAGCTCGATCCCGTGCTCGTCGGCCCAGCCGGCCAGCTGCTTGCCGAGCTCCACGGCCGGCGGCCGCCCCGGGTGCACCACCACCCCGACCCGCCGCACCTGACGCGCCGGGGCGTCCCCTTCGGTTCCCCGGGCCCCCTGGCGGCTCACCCGGCGGCTCCGGGAAGGGTGGCGCCCTCGTCCACGGCGGCCTGGAGCTCGGCCTCGTCCAGCGGGGACGCGCCGGAGCGCAGGTGGAGGAACAGCTCGAGGTTGCCGGCCGGGCCGGGGAGTGGGGAAGGGCAGATCCCGGCCACGCCGAGCCCGGCGCCGGCGCCGGCATCGGCGACGGCACGGACGGCCGCGGCCCGCGCCGCCGGGTCGCGGACCACCCCGCCCCGGCCCACCGCCTCCCGGCCCGCCTCGAACTGGGGCTTGACCAGCAGCACCAGGTCGCCGTCCCACCGTGTCAGCTCGGCCAGGACCGGCAGGACCAGGCGCAGCGAGATGAACGACAGGTCGGCGACGGTCAGGTCGACCTGGCCGCCGACCAGCTCGGCATCCAGCGCACGCACGTTGGTCCGGTCGAGCACCCTGACCCGCGGGTCCCGCCGCAGGCGGAGGTCCAGCTGGCCGTAGCCGACGTCGACGGCCACCACCTCGGCGGCGCCCCCGGCCAGCAGGACGTCGGTGAACCCGCCGGTCGAGGCGCCGGCATCAAGGCAGCGGCGGCCGGCAACGGCCACCCCCAGCCGCTCGAGGGCGGGCGCGAGCTTGTCGCCCCCGCGGCTCGCCCAGCGGCGGGCCGGGCCGGCGATGGCGACCGGGTCGGCGGTGGAGACCATGGTCGACGGCTTGGCCGCGACCGCGCCGCCGACCAGAACCTGCCCGGCCCGGATGGCGGCGCCGGCCGCCTCCCTGCTCGGGGCCAGACCGCGCCGGACCAGCTCGCGGTCCAGCCGCACCCGGGACGCCACGCGGCCCCTACAGCGCCTCGAGCCGCTGCAGCTCGGCCAGGATGGCGGCGTTGACCGCCTCGAAGGCCTCCGCGTGCGACGCCGGGTCGGCCTCGTCCAGGCCGGCAAGGGCCGCCTCGACCTCTCCGGCCGGGTTGGCAGCCTCGTCCGGCGGCAGCGATCCACCTGGCTCGCTCACGGCACCTCCTCGGACTGCGACGACGCGGCCAGTAGACGACGCGGCCAGTATAGGTGGCGGCTCCCCGTCGCCGTGGCGGCGCCGGAAGCCCAACCAGGGCCGGGGGCACCTAGGTGCTGTCGTCTCCGGCGGGCTTGGGCCCGGTCGAGCCTTTGGCGCGGCGGGTGCCGCCCGGCGAGGACGCCGTCGACCGCGCGCTCGCGCCCCCGGTGCGGGTCCGGGTCGCGGACCTGGCGGTCCCGGACGCCGTCGAGGAGGCCTGGGAGGAGCGGCTGGCGGTCGTCCGGCCGCGGGCCGACGTGGCGGGGCTGGATCTGCCGCGGGCGGTGGCCGCCGGCTTGGCGGCGGCCGCCGTCGCCTTCTGCGAGCGCTCGGCCGCCTGCTCGAGGGCGCGGACCCGCTGCTGCAACCGCGCGACCTCGTCCCTGGTGGCCATGCCGAGCACGCCGAGCTGGCGCTTGACCTCCCGCTGGACCAGCCGGCTGAGGATCTCACGGTTCTTCTGGGTCCGGCGCAACAGGTCCTCGGCCACCCGGCCGACCTGCGCGGACTGCACCTCGCCCTGTTTGGCGAGCAGCCCGGCGACCCGCTCGGCCTGGGTCCGGGTCAAGTCGCTGAGGCTCGCCAACGCCTGCAGGTACTGCTCCCTACCGCTCGCCACCTCGCCACCTCCAACGCGCGTCCGGCGCTCAGGATTCTGCCAGCGGGCCCTGGGCCGGTCAACGGCGACGGGCCGACCGGCGACCCGTGTGGTACAACCCGTCAGGCACGGCGGTGCGAGGAGGGCGAGGGGTTGGCGAGCAAGGCCGAGGTCGAGCGGCAGCTCGGTGCGCTCATGGAGCGTCTGGACGGCAACGAGGCCAACGTGCGCTCGGCCATCCCGAGCCGCAAGGTCCTCCGCTGCGCCGTGCCCGATCTGGACGCGGCCTGGTTCTCGGTGATCGAGAACGGGCACGTCTCCCAGCCGAGCGAGACGTCGCCCGACGGCCCGGCCGACATCACCCTCCGGGTCGGCTCCGACGACCTGGTCGACCTGGTCGAGGGGCGGATCTCGTTCCTGTCGGCGTTCACCTCGGGCAAGGTCAAAGTGGACGCCAGCATCGTCGACCTGCTGCGACTGCGCAGCCTGCTGTAGCCGATGCTCGGCCTCATCCCGATCCACGACGACAACCCCACCGGCCGGCCGGCGGTGGTCACCTGGACGCTCATCGCCATCAACGTGGTGGTGTTCTTCGTCTCCCCGATCTCCCCGCTCGACATCGGCGGCGACGCCAACACCCCGGCGGGGGTCTGCCGGCAGCTCGCCTTCTTCAGGGAGTGGGCGGCCATCCCGGTGGAGCTGCTCCAGAACGACCCGCTCGACGTGACCGCCGGCCCGCCCTCCGGCGACGGGTGCCTGGCCGTGCGGCCCGACTACCAGAAGGTCCCGGCCCTCTCGGTGCTCTCGGCCATGTTCCTGCACGGGGGGCTGCTGCACCTGGCCGGCAACATGCTGTTCCTGTTCGTGTTCGGCAACAACGTCGAGGACCGGCTGGGACGGCTGCGCTACCTGCTCTTCTACCTGGCCTGCGGATATCTGGCCACCTACGGGTTCGCGCTGTCGGACCCGTCCAGCGAGGAGACCCTTGTCGGGGCCTCGGGCGCCATCGCCGGCGTGCTCGGGGCCTACCTGGTCCTGTTCCCGCGGGCCCGGGTGACCAGCCTGGTCCCGTTCCTGCTCTTCCTGCCCGTCTGGCTGCCGGCCTGGGTGGTGCTCGGTTCCTGGTTCGTGCTCCAGTGGCTCTACGTCCAGGGCGCCGCCACCGCCCAGGGTGCCGGCGTCGCCTACCTGGCCCACGTGGTCGGCTTCGCCGCCGGGGTCGTGCTGGTCATGCTCCTCGGCGGCCTCCGAACCCGCCGCCCCCCACCCCGCCAACCCCCGCCGACCTGGTACTATAACCCCCGCTGACGCCCGCCCGGCCGACGAGTGGGGCGCTCGCTCCCTGGCCACCTGGGTGCCGGAGCGGGTTCGGGCCGCCCCGACCCGGCCAAGGAGCGGGGCCACCGCGGTGCCGGGGTGCCGGGCTGCCGGAGTGCCACAGCGGGGCCGGGCTGCCGGAGCGCCGGAGCGCCGGGGTGCCGAAGCGGGGCCGGGGTGCCGGGCTGCCGGAGCGCCGGAGCGGGGCGTGGCCGCCCGCCGTTCCGGCTGCACCGTCGATCGCGGCTACGCCGGGCGGAGGTCGCGGACGAGGGGGCCGGCGGCGCCTGACCCGGTCACACCCGTCGGACCGGCCGGGTCGCCGACGCCGGCCGGGTCGGTGGCGCCTGCTGGGCGGAACCCGAGGCGGTGCAGGAAGTGGCCGGCGCCGTCGGGGGCGGCGACCCGGGCCAGGCCTGCGGCGCGGGCGTGGATGCAGGCGGCGACCAGCAACCGGGTGCCGACCAGCCGGTCCCGCCAGCCGTCCTCCACCACCGGCCCGTCCAGCGTTCCGAGCCCTCCGTCCCGCCACACGGCCACCGCCCCCACCACCCGCTCCCCGTCCACGGCGACCAGCCCCACCTCCGCCGCGGAGGTCGGGCCGGCCGCCCGCCGGCCTCGGCCGTCCCCGACGGACGCCAGCAGGCGCGCGGCCGCCTCCTCGTCGGCCGGAGTGGTGGGACGGATGGTCGGGCCGGGCGGGTCGAGCAGCCCGCCGACGTCGGCCAGCAGCTGGTCGGGGGCGACGGCCAGGTCAGGAAGCTCAGCCGGCCGGGTGACGCCGCTGAGCACCAGCGCGGTCGTCCAGCCGAGCCGGTGGGCGCCATCCAGGTCGGTGTCGGCCCGGTCGCCCACCATCAGGCACAGGCCGGGACCGATGGCCGCGGCGGCCTCCTCGAGCAGCGCCCGCTCCGGCTTGCCGGCGACCTCGGGCCGGACGCCGGTGGACGCCTGCAGCAAGGCCAGGGTCGCGCCGGCCCCCGGCCAGAGCCCCTCCGGCGTCGGCAGGGTGGTGTCCGGGTTGCTGCCCACGAACCTGGCCCCGGCCCGGATGGCCAGCGTCGCGGTCCGGACCCGTTCGTAGGTCAGCTCCGGGTCGAAGCCGACCGCCACCACCTCGGCCTCGCGCCAGGCCGAGCCGTCGACCAGCCGGGCCCCGGCCTTCGCCAGCGCCTGCCGCAGCCCTGGGCCGCCCACGACCAGGACCTTGACGCCGTCGAGCTCCTCCCGTCCGCCGAGCAGCCGCACCGCGGCCTGGGCCGAGGTCAGGACCTCGCCCGGGGCCGCCTTGACACCGAGCCGGTTGAGCTTCTCGGCCACCAGCTCGGGGGGACGGTAGGAGTTGTTGGTGACGAAGGCGACCCGGACACCCAGCCCGCGCACCTCGTCCAGCGCCGCCGGCGCCGCCGGGATGACCTCGTCACCCAGATAGACGACCCCGTCGAGGTCGAGCACGACCCCACGGAAGCCGCCGGCGAGCGGACGGCCGTCAGGCACGGCGCCGGGACAGCTCGTGGGCATCGACGTCGATCGTGTCCCTCCGGATCAATGGTGCGAAGGACCAGCGCGGCTGGCAACCGGTGGCCTCTGCTTGCTACAAACGGAGCCATGACCCACAACCCGACTCCGGCGGCACCATGGTAGCCGCCGCCCCCTTCCGCGGCCTCCGCTTCGATCCCGCCGTCGTCGGTGACCACGCGCTGGTCACCGTTCCGCCCTACGACGTCATCTCGGCCGAGGCGCGCGACGCCTACGAGGCCATGAGCCCCTACAACATGGTCCGGCTGATCCTGGCCAAGCCGGATCCGGGCGACGCCTCGCAGGCCGCCAACCCCGGCCAGACGGCCGACTACCGGCAGGTGGCCGAGCTGCTCGCCGCCTGGCAGGCCGAAGGGGCTCTGCGACGCGACAGCGCTCCATGTCTCTACATCTATGAAGAGCTCTATGAACTCAGAGGCGCGCGCCGGATCCAGCGGGGGGTGCTGGCCAGCGTGACCCTCGACGACACCGGGACCTGGGTGGTGCCCCACGAGCGGACCATGGCGGCACCCGTCGCCGACCGGCTGCGCCTGCTGGAGGCGACCGGCGTGAACCTCTCCCCGGTGTTCGGCGTCTACGCCGGCGCCGGCGGGCCGGCCGCCGTGCTCGACGACCTGACCGCCACCCCGCCGGCGCTGGCCTGCACCGACGAGACGGGCGTCCAGCATCGGCTCTGGACGGTCGAAGACCCGGGCCGGATCGCCTCCTGGCAGGAGCGGATGGAGGGCCAGCGCGTCCTCATCGCCGACGGTCATCACCGCTACCGGACCTCGCTCGCCTACCGAGACGCCATGCGCGCGGCCCAGGCCGGCGCTCCGCGAGCCGTCGGCTCGGACCCGGGCCCGGGTGGCCCCTGGGACGAGCTGCTCATGTTCCTGGTCGACGCCGACCTGCACGGACCGGCGGTCCTGGCCATCCACCGGCTGCTCGCCGACGTGGACGGCGGGACGGTCCTGGCCGGGCTCGAGGGCGACTTCGACATCAGCCCGGCCGGGTCCCCGGCCGGCGCCGAGGAGCTGCTGGGCCGGCTGGGGGAGGATGCCGTCGCGTTCGGGCTGTACGGCGGCGGGCGGAGCTGGCTGCTGGTCGCCCGCGACCCGGCCGGCCTCGCCGCCGAGGCCGGCCGCGACCGCCGCATGCTCGACGTCGAGGTCCTGCACGGGCCGGTCCTGAGCAAGCGCCTGGGGGTGAA
Organism: Actinomycetes bacterium; assembly: GCA_036003705.1. Classification (GTDB taxonomy): domain Bacteria; phylum Actinomycetota; class CALGFH01; order CALGFH01; family CALGFH01; genus CALGFH01. Next base: position 13,921 of record DASYSE010000047.1, read on the forward strand.
CGACTTCGAGGGCCGGGTCGCCTACGAGAGCGACCTGGCCGCCGCCGTGACCAGGGTCGACGAGGGTATCGCGGCCAGCCTGATGATCCTGCGCCCCGCCCCGTTCGGAGCCGTGGCCGCGATCGCCGCCGGCGGCGAGACCCTGCCGCAGAAGACCACCTTCTTCTACCCCAAGCCCCGCGACGGCCTGGTGCTGAGGCCACTTGCCTAGCCCAATGCATGGCCCTGGCGGGTCAACCACCGCAGCCCCCGGTCCATGTGGGAGCTCCGGCTCCTTTCCATCCCCACCCGAGAGCGCCTGCCCCATGGTCACCGACGTCTCTGGAACACCGGCCGGGTATCCGGGTTTCAGGGACTTGCGCGGCCGCCGTTGGCGGCGCGCAGGCTCCAGGGCCCCACGGATGGCTCGGCGCTGCAGGCGGCGCCGGACACATGACGCTGTTCCAGGAGGACGCTGTGAGCGTGCTCGACGCCCTGCCCGACGGGATCACCGGGATCGACACCTACATGGGGGGCACATCGGAGATCACCGCCGGCTTCCTGCTGGCCGGCGGGCGCCCGGCGCTGATCGAGACCGGTCCGGCCAAGGTGGCCGGCGCGATCGCGGCCGGGGTCGCCGCGGCCGGCCTGGACCCGGCCGACCTGGCCTGGATCGTGGTCACCCACATCCACCTCGACCACGCCGGCGGGGTCGGCGACCTGGTCCGGACGTTCCCGAACGCCACCGTCGTCGTCCACCCGGCGGGCGCCAGGCACCTGGTCGACCCCGAGCGGCTGCTGGCCAGCTCGGCGCGCGTCTACGGACCCCTGATGGACACCGTCTACGGCCGCCTCACCCCGGTCGAGGCGGCCAGGATCAAGGCGGCCGAGGACGGGGAGCTCCTCGACCTGGGCGGCGGACGTCGGGTGGAGCTGCTGCACGCCCCCGGCCATGCCAAGCACCATATGGCGGTCTTCGAGCCGGACCTGGGCACGCTGTTCGCCGGCGACGGGGTCGGGGTGCTGCTCCCGTCGACCGGAGTGCTCCGCCCGGCGACGCCGCCACCCGACTTCGACCGCGACCTGGCCGTTGCCAGCCTCCACCGGTTCGCCGAACGCAACCCGGCCCACCTGGTGCTGACCCACTTCGGGCCCATCACGCCCCCGGCCGAGCGCCTCGCCGAAGCCGAGGACAAGCTGCTTCGCTGGTGCGAGACCGCCGAACGGGCCGCCCAGGAGCACGGCCCCGAGCTCGACCACATCGAAGCCGCCCTCCGCGAGCGGTTCGAGCAGGAGGAAGGCCACGAAGCGACCGACCCCGAGCGGTTCGAGCTCCTCAACAACTACGAATCCAACGCCGCCGGCCTCCTCCGCTGGATCCAGCAACGCCAACCCCGCCCCACCGACGACGGGTGAGGCCTCCCGGACGGGGTGCTACCGGGGAGGGTCGAGCCGTTCCAGGCGCTCAGCGGCGTCGTGGAAGGCCGGGTCGGCCCGGACCACGCGGCCGAACGCCGCCCTGGCACGGGCCGGGTCGCCGGCCTGCTCGGCCAGGGCGCCTTCGGCGTAGGCCAGGCGCAGGTGGTGGTCGGCGAGCTCGACCGGCCAGCGCGCGTGGCGGCGGATCAGGGCAACCCCGGCGGCAGGCTGGCCGAGGTCGCCGTAGGCCGAGGCGGCCACCAGCAGCAGCTCGGCTGCGGCATCGGGATCCATGCTGGAGCGGTCGCCCCGCTCGAACAGGGCGATCGCCCGTTCCGGCCGGCCAAGGGCGCGCTCGATGTCGGCCAGCATGGCGGCCAGATCGGAACGTCCCGAGATCCGCTGTGCGGCGGCCAGCTCGGTACGGGCCGCGCGGTAGTCCCCAGCCTGGTACAGGGCGATCCCGAGCGCCTCCCGAACGCTGGCTGCCCGCGGGGCGGCGCGTTTGGCCGCCCGGGCCGCCCGCACGGCCGCCTGCGGGTCCCCCTCCTCCGACAACTCCATCACCGCGTCGGCCAGCGCCCTGGCCGCGTCGCCGAACGCGTGGGGTCGCGCCGTCTCCCGCAGCTCGTCGAGCGCCTCCCGCGGCAGCACCTCCCCCACCTCGGGCCCCTCGGCCCCTGGTCCTCCACGGCTGTCCACCCGCCCCGGCGCTCCCGCCGGACGCGCTGCCCGGGTCGGTGCCTCCCGCACACCGCCTCCCCGGTCGCGCCTCTCGCCCGCACGACCACCGGGGCCGCTCGAGCGGCCGGTCGGGGAGCCGGAGCGGCGGGGGTCTGGAGTACGGTGGGTTGAGGGCATGCCGGGTTTCGCGTCGCCGCGGCCGCGGTGCCCGGATGGGGCGGGTCGGCTCGGGCGGTTGGGCGGGCCTTCCTCGGTGTCCTTCACGGGCGCATCTTGCCGTACGTGGTGGCGGGAGCGCACGCCGCCGGCGCGGAACCCCCGGAACGACGAAGCGCCGCCTGTGGGCGGCGCTTCGTGAAGAGTCTCGGCGGCGACCTACTCTCCCACCCAGCTTCCCAGGCAGTACCATCGGCGCTGGAGGGCTTAACTTCCGGGTTCGGTATGGGACCGGGTGTCTCCCCTCCGCTATGGCCACCGAAACGCTCTGGAGTCTCCGGATACCGGAAGCCTCCAGAACTACACAGCGAGCGCGTGCAACAAGAAGTTGGTTGCCAAGTCCTCGGCCTATTAGTACCGGTCAGCTCCACACATTGCTGTGCTTCCACTTCCGGCCTATCAACCCGGTCGTCTAGCCGGGGGCCTTACCAGGTCAACCCTGTGGGAGATCTCATCTTGGAGCGAGCTTCGCGCTTATATGCCTTCAGCGCTTATCCCTTCCGAACGTGGCCAATGAGCAGTGCCGTTGGCACGACAACTCACACACCAGAGGTTCGTCCGTCCCGGTCCTCTCGTA
>DASYSE010000048.1:0-3317 GCA_036003705.1 Actinomycetes bacterium
CGGGCCGGCTTGAGCACCACGGCGTTGCCGGCGGCCAGCGCGGGAGCGAGCTTGTGCAGCACCAGCAGGGCGGGGTAGTTGAACGGGGTGATGGCCACCACGATCCCGCAGGGCTGGCGCAGGGTGAAGCCGATCTTGTCCTGGCCGGTGCCGCGGTTGGCGTCCAGCGGCAGGCTGTCGCCGTACAGCTGGGTGCCCTCGAAGGCCGCCAGCCGGATCAGCTCACCGGAGCGACCGGCCTCGGTGGTGGCCTCGGTGATGGTCTTGCCGGTCTCGGCACTGATCGTCCTGGCGATCTCGGCCGCACGCTGGTCGGCCAGCTCGGCCGCCCGCAGCAGGATCCGCATCCGCTCGTGAGCCGGCGTGCGCCGCCAGGTCGCTGCCCCCTGTTCGGCCGCGGTCAGGGCCGCCTCGACGTCATCGGGCCCGGCCACCGGGACCGAACCCACCACCTTCCCGTCGTAGGGGGAGGTCACCTCCTCGCTCCGCCCCGAGCCCAAGGCCGGCCGCCACCGCCCACCGATCAACGTCTCCATGGCCGTCATCGCCCTTCCCCTCTGGTGCGCTGCGGGCCACTTGGACCGTTCCAAGTTGGACCGTTCCAAGAGTGAGGGATGGTTGCGTTCGCGTCAAGAGTGGATTTGTCTCCCATGGAGGGTGGATCCGGTGGGGAGTTCAAGATGGTCGGTGGAGAGACACGACCGTCCCTCGGACCCGCACATGTGATCGGATTGGGCGATGGCTCCTCGATCGGCCCGGCTGGTTCCCGGCCTGCTCGTCCTGACCATGCTGACCCTTGCTGGCTGCGACCGGTCTGGTTCGGATGACCGAGCGGGTCCTGCGACGACGGCCCGATCCGGGGCTCCCACAACCGCCACGACGTCGGCTTCGACCGCGACAACGGGCGCGCCGGCGTGGTCCACGGCGGCGAGGACGGGCCCTGGAGGCAAGCAACCCCCGCACGGGCCGTCGGCAAAGCTCGGCGCGGTCCGCGCCGCCCGTCACCCGGGCTACGACCGGGTGGTGTTCCAGTTCGAGGGCGCCGAGGTGCCCGGCTACCGGATCGAGTACGTCCGCGAGATCACGCTCGGTGAGACCGACGACCAGTACCTGACCCTGCAGGGTGGGGCGCTGATCCAGGCGACGTTCCAGGGCACCGCGAGCGACGACTACCGGCCCAGCACCCAGACGGTACCCGACAAGTTCACTCCCGACCTTGCCCAGGTGAAGCAGATCGGGTTGGCCGAGGACTGGGAAGGTGTGGTCAGGCTCGGCATCGGGCTCGACCATCGAGCCGGGTTCCGAGTGCTCGAGCTGCACGAGCCCGCACGCGTGGTGGTCGACTTCGCCACCTGAGCACTCGCGGACGAACCGGCGTCCTGACCAAAGACACCAGCGACCTCGTCCACGCCAAGCAGCGCGCCGCCGACCGCCTCCGCGACGCCCAGCCAGAGCGGGCCGCCGACACCCGAGTGGCTCAGCATCTGCGGGGATCCCAGGCCGGGGGCGGGGGAGGCGCAGGGTGGGTGGGGGCCGACAGCGCGGTGTGGGTGGGGCCGGGCCGGCCGAGGAATCTGGCCACCGTCTGGCGGGTCGCTGGCTGGACGGGCAGCAGGACCTGCTCCCAGCCGCCCCTGGCCCAGGCCTGCTGGAAGCCGGGCTGGCCCGGGCGGAGGACGACGTTGCCCCGGCGCAGGGCAGGCACGGTGGGGATGGTCAGGCCGACCAGCGCACCCGGCCGGAACGCGCGAAACTGTCCGGCCAGCCGCACCGCCTGCCCGACGGTGAGGGTGTCGTCGCGGGTGAGGTGGCTGGCCACCGCGGCCAGGACGGCGTTGGCCCGCGGCGGGTTGGTCAGTCCCCGCCGCAGCGCCTGGGCGGCCAGCGCCCGCAGCAGGAGCTGCTGGCGGCGGATGCGGCCGAGGTCGTAGCCGGGATCGGCGTGCCAGACGCCGTCGTTCCCCCGGTACTGGTAGTAGCGGCTGCGGGCCAGGGCCAGGGCCTGTTCGCCGTCCAGGTGCCGGCAGCCGGGGGTGGGGATCAGCAGTCCGCTGTCGCTGTGGCCGTTGTCGTCGTCGCGGATCGGGTAGGGGAAGTCCAGCCGGATCCCGCCGATGGCGTCGACCACCCCGGAAGCCGTCGAAGTCGACCATGAGGTAGTGGCTGACCGGGATCCCGAAGTCGGCCTTGATGGTCTCCACGAGCTGCTCGGGGCCCTTGCCGAGGGCGGCGTTGATCTTGGCCCGGCCGCCGGTGCCGGCGACCGGCACGTACAGGTCGCGAGGGATCGACACCATCCAGGCCCGGTGGCCGGCTGGGTCCAGGTGGACGAGCAGGATGACGTCGCCGCGCCTGCCCTGCACCGTGCCGAACCGACCGCGGTCTTGGCGGCGGAGGCCCTGGCGGGTGTCGGACCCGACGACCAGCAGGTTCATCGGCCGCCCAGGCGGCGGAGCGGGCGCCAGGCCGGGCAGGTGGACCGAGGCGACCTGGCCGACCCGCAACCGCGCGTAGCCGTACCCGCCGGCCACCGCGACCGCCATCAACACCGCCATCACGACCGTGGCGGCGCGCAGCCACCGGTGGCGGTGAGCGCGGCGACGGCGGGCGTGGGCGGCTCGGCGCCTGGTCGCCTGGGCGCCTGGGCCGGCGCTCGGTGCAGCTCTCACCGGGTAGGCGACCTCCATCCCTTCCGGACGCCTGGGCGAGCGGCTGCGGCGCGCAACGACGGTGAGGTGCCGTCGGGGGCTGGCCCGCCGGGCGGCGCGCCGGGCAGGTCGGCCACCGGCTGCCCCAGCAGGGCGGCGGCCATGTAGTCGTGGAAGATGAGAGCGGGGAAGGTGCCGCCGTACACCGGCCCGCCGGCGAACAGATCACGCATCGGGACCTGGGCGCCCGGGTCGCCGACCCAGACCGAGGTGGCCAGCTGTGGGGTGAAGCCGGTGAACCAGGCGTCGGCGAAGCTACTGGTGGTGCCGGTCTTGCCGGCCAGCGGCCGGCCGATCGCGGCTCGGAAGCCGGTCCCGCCCGGCCCGACGACCCCGCGCAGGATGCCGACCGCGGCGGCGGCCACCGTCGGGTCCAGCACCCGGCGGCAGGACGGCCGACCGTCGAACAGGACCCGGCCGGTCGGGCCGGTGACCCGGGCCAGCACCGAGGGCCGGCAGTGGATCCCGCCGGCGGCCAGGGTGGCGTAGGCGGCGGCCAGCTCCAGCGGGGTGACGTTCTCGGTGCCGAGGACCAGCGAGCACCAGTCGTGCAGCGGCGTGGTGATCCCCATCCGCCGGGCCACCGCGATCGCGGCCGGGGTGCCGACC
>DASYSE010000049.1:0-18338 GCA_036003705.1 Actinomycetes bacterium
GGCCGCCAGGGTGCGGGTGAGCTTGGACATGGGTGGCTCCGATCGGTCAACGGACGGGGTCTGGCTGGCGGACGGCCGGGTGGGTGGCGGCGCCTGGCCAGCGGGCCAGCTGCCACCAGCGGCGGGCCAGCCACCGCCGGCGGCGGCGCGGCCGACCTGCGCTCTGGGCGAGCCGGGCCCGGGCGGCCTGCTGGTGCCGCTGGGTGATGCGCTGGGCGGCCAGCAGGTGGCTCAGCCCCGCATGCTGGTTGTGCATGGTTCCTTCCCTTCCTGGGCTCTGCTTGCTGGTTCCAGCGACCTGGTCGAGCGTCGGTCGTCGCTGGCCAGCTCAGGATGGCGTCGCGGCGGCTGCGTGGAATCCGCCAAGTGCCATACGGCTGGCGTCGGCCGGTGCCCCATCTTTGGTCGCTGCCTCCTTACGGGCGCCGTTTCGCTCCGGCCGGTCACGCGGGATAATCCCGGCGAGATGGGCGACCGCGTGGCGAGCCCGACCTTGGTCGGCCGGCTCGAGGAGCTGGAGCTCTTGGAGGCGGCCAGGGGGCGGGCTGCAGATGGCGAGCCGGCCGTCGTCCTGGTGGGGGGCGAGGCCGGCGTGGGCAAGACCCGCCTGGTCGCCGAGCTGACCGCCCGCTGCGCCCCCGACGGGACCCGGGTGCTTGCCGGCGGCTGCGTCCCCGTCGGTGAAGGCGCCCTGCCCTATGCGCCGATCGTGGAGGCCCTGCGGGCCCTGGTCGCCGAGGTCGGCGTGGCAGCGGTCCGGGAGCTGGTCGGCCGGTCCTGGCCGGAGCTGGCCCGCCTGCTGCCCGCCCTGGGCGAGCCAGATCGCACCGTCGTGGCCGGCCAGGCCGCGCAGGCTCGGCTATTCGAGCTAGTGCTCGGCCTGCTCGGGCGCCTGGGCGAGCAAGCCCCGCTGGTGCCGGTGATCGAGGATGTGCACTGGGCCGACCGCTCCACCCGCGACCTGCTGGCCTTCCTGGTCCGCACCCTGCGCGGCGGACGGGTCGCCCTGGTGGCCAGCTACCGGTCCGACGAGCTGTACCGGCGCCACCCGCTGCGCCCGCTGCTGGCCGAGCTGGTCCGCGTCCCCGACCTGGAGCGCATCGAGCTGTCCCCGTTCGGCCGGGCCGAGCTGGCCGAGCATCTCCAGGCCGTCGCCGGCCAGCCGGTATCGGCGGCCGTGGTCGACCGCATCCTGGCCCGTTCCGAGGGCAACGCCTTCTTCGCCGAGGAGCTGGTGGCGGCCGGCGCGATCCGTGCCGACATCGCCCTGCCCGACGCCCTTGCCGACGTGCTCCTCGGCCGCATCGAGGCCCTGCCGCAGCTGGCCCAGGACATCCTGAAGGTGGCCGCGGTGGCCGGCCGCCGGGTCGGCCACCAGCTCCTGGTCGCGGCCTCGGGCCGCGCCGAGGCCGAGGTGGAGCGGGGCCTGCGCGACGCCGTCACCGGGCAGGTGCTGGTGGCCAGCGCCGCCACCGAGAGCTACCGCTTCCGTCATGCCCTGCTACAGGAAGCCGTCTACGGCGATCTGCTCCCCGGCGAACGGACCCGCCTGCACGCCACCTACGCACGCCTGCTGGCCGAGGCCGACCCTGACGACGATGGCGCGTCCGGGTCGGCAGCCGAGCTGGCCTGGCACTCCCTGGCCAGCCACGACCTGCCGGGCGGCCTGGCGGCCCTGGTCCGGGCGGCCACCCACGCCGCAGACGTGTTCGCCCCCAGCGAGGTCTTCCGCCACCTCACCCAGGCGCTCGAGCTGTGGAACCGGGTCCCGGACGCCGCCGCCGTCGCCGGCATCGACCGGGTCGAGGCGCTGGTGCGGGCCGCCGAGGCGGCCAGCCACTCCGGCGAGTTCCGTCAAGCGGTCGGCCTGGCCAGAGAGGCCGTCGAAGCCATCGACGAGGACGCCGAGCCGCTGCGTGCGGCCATGGCATACGAGCGCCTCAGCAGCTACGCACTCGACGCCGAGCTGGAGATCGAGCGGGTCGATGAGCTGATGCTGGAGGCGTCCCAGCGCGCGGTCGAGCTGGTCCCCGAGCAGCCGCCGACCCCCCTGCGGGCCAGGGTCGCGGCCGGTCTGGCCCGTGCCCTGATGTTCTCGCGCGACTACCCCGGGGCCAGGCGCTGGGGCGAGGAGGCCCTGGCCGTGGCCAGGGCCGCCGGCAGCGTCGGCGACGAGGCCAGGGCCCTGGTCATCGTGTCCCTCCTGGAGCTGCGCTACGGCGACGTGGAGACCGCGCGGTCGCTGCTGCGCGACGCCGACGGTCGGGCGGCGGCGGCCGGCAACCGGCCGCTGGAGCTCCAGGCGCGCCATGCCCTTGGCGTCTTCGAGCTCGACCTCGGCAACCTTGCCGCGGCCTGCGCCACCCTCGACCAGGCGACCGAGCTGGCCGAGCGGAGCGGCCTCGCCTGGAGCGGCTACGGCATCGACAGCCGGGTGCTGCGCTGCATCGCCCATTACTCGGCCGGCAACTGGGACCAGGCCGAGCTCGTGGCCGGCGCTGCCGACGAGCGCCGACCGGCGGTGTCGGCGGCCGCCCTCTACGTCGAGGTGGGCCGGGGTCGTGCCGGCGCCGTGGAGCGGCTCGCCCGGCTTGGCCCGTACCGGAACGCCGACCCCTACGTCGCCTACCTGGCCGGCGGCTGTGAGGCCGACCTGGCCCGTTGGCAGGGCGAGCTGGAGCGGTCCAGCGAGCTCGCCCGGTCGACCCTCTCGACCCAGGAGGAGGCCGGCACGCCCTGGGTGCTCAGCGCCATCTGGCCGGCCGCCCTCGCCCTGGCCGCCGAAGGCGACCTGGCCGAGCGGGCCAGGGCCGCCGGTGACCAGGCCGGGCAGGAGGCGCACCGGGCGATCGGCGAGGAGCTCCTGGAACGGGCCAGGGCGGCGCTCCAGCGGGCCAGGGACCTCGGGCGTCAGGTCGGCCCGGAGGCGCTGGCCTGGCTGGCCAGATGCGAGGCCGAGTGGACGCGGGTGGACGGCAAGCCCGATCCCGGCCGCTGGCGGCTGGCGGCCGAGGCCTTCGCGTACGGCTACGTGTACGAGGAGGCCAGGTCGCGCTGGCGCATGGCCGAGGCCCTGCTCCTGGACGGCCGCCGCGACCAGGCCGAGGAGCAGGCCAGGGCGGCCCACGACATCGCGGAGCGGCTCGGGGCCCAGCCCTTCCTCGGGGCGCTGGCGGCCCTGGCGCGCCGGGGCCGCCTCGCCCTCGGCGTCCAGGCCCCGCCGGCCCAGGAAGGCGCCGGCCTCACCCCCCGCGAGCTCGAGGTGCTGCGCCTGGTGGCCGCCGGCCGCTCCAACGGCCAGATCGCCGAGACCCTGTTCATCAGCCGCAAGACGGCCAGCGTCCACGTCAGCAACATCCTGGGGAAACTCGGTGTGCATTCGCGTACCGAGGCAGCCGCCGAGGCCCACCGTCTGGGCCTGGACGCCCCAATGTGAGCGTCGTCCGGGGCCTATGGACAGGGCCCCGGACGACCACCCAACGGATGAAGATGCTAGGCCACGGGCACCTGCCGGGTCGTGCTGTTGGCCTTGCCCCAGCCGTCGGTGACGGTCAGGGTCACGGTGTAGGTGCCCGCCGCCGGGAAGGTGTGCGACATCGCCGACGAGCTGCTGGTGGGCGTGCCGTCGCCGAAGTCCCACAGGTAGGTGAAGGTGTCGCCCGTGTTGGGGTCGGCCGATCCCACCCCGCTGATGTTGCACACCAGCCCCGTGCAGGCCGGCGGGTTGATGACCGGGTTCGGCGCCGCGTTGCCGGCCGGCTCGACGATGGTCACCGTGCGCGTCGTCGTGCCGGTGAGGCCGTACTCGTCGCGGACCGTCAACGTGACCGTGAACGTGTTCGCGGTCGTGTAGGTGTGCGACGGCACCGACCCCGAGCCCGTCCGTCCGTTGCCGAAATTCCACGAGTAGATGAGCGTCGGCGCGTTCTCGTCGGTCGAGGCTCTGCCGTCGAACGAGCAGACGTTCTGGGTGCACGAGGCCGTGAAGCTGGCCACCGGGGCGACGTTGCCCGCGGGCGCCGACACCGTCACGTTCACGTCCCTCGGCACCGGCTGCACCTGGCCGTAGACGTCGACCGCCCGCACCCTGACCCGGTAGCCGCCGGAGGGGATCACCGGCGTGGTGTAGGAGTAGTTCGACCCTGGCGTGCCCGGGCTGTTGAGGAACGCCGAGCGCCAGCTCTCGGAGGTGCTGGTGAAGCTGCCGCTGGAGCTCATGTGCTGGCCGGCGCCGTTGACGATCGCGACCTCGACCCGGCTGAGGCCGATGTCGTCCTCCGCGCGCCCGCTCACGAAGATCCTCGCCTCGGTGAAGGCGGTGCCCTCGGTGGGCGAGGCCAGCGTGTCACTCAGCCACGGGTCCAGGTCGCCGGGGTAGACCAGGTAACGGGCGGTCGCCCCTGAGGTGGAGATGTCCTGCTGGCCAGCGGTGTCGACGGCGAAGGCCGTGACGTCGAACTCGCCCTTGGTCGGCAGGTCGACCGGCAATGTCCAGGTCGTGCTGGTGGCACCGGGCTGCGCGAGCGTCGCGTCGAAGGTGGCGAATGCCGCCGCCATGGTGCCGTTCGGCTGCGCGTGGCGGCCAGTGTCCAGGTCCTTCAGCGAGACCCGGACGCCCTGCACGCCGAGGTCGTCGGTGGCCGTGCCCCCCAGGTCGAGGTGCAGCACCTCGATGCTCGAGTCGGTGCCGGTGAAGCTCAGCAGCCCGTTCGGAGGGTTGTCGCCGGGGACCTGGGCGTTGATGGTCAGCGCTCCCCGGTTGGCGGACGAGGTGGTCAGGCCGATGTCGTCGGTGGCCCGCACCGTGAACGAGTACTGGCCGGGTGTCAGGTCGAACGGCGTGGTGTAGGTCCAGTTGAAGCTCGGCCCGTTGATGTTCGGCTCGGAGACCCGGTACGACCCCTGGATCACGTCGGTGCCCCACGAGCCGTCCGACGCCAACTGCTCCCTGGTGGTGCTGTTGCGCAGGGTGATCTCGACGTTGGCCAGGTCATCCTCGTCGTTGGCGGTGCCGCTGAAGGTGAGCGGCCCGCCGGGCGCCACGGTGTACGCAGGGGCCGCGGTCGGCGGCGTCATCGGCGCCGGGGCGTTGATCGCCACCGTCGGGGCAGTGCCTGTCGAGGTGATGAGCCAGTCACGGGTCGCGCTACGGAGGTCGGACTGGCCGGTGGTGTCGATGGCGGTGGCGGACATGCGCCACTCGCCCTCGTGCGGCAGGGTCACCTCGTACTGCCAGGTGGCCGAGGTTGCGCCGACGACGTCGGGCAAGCCGCGGAAGGTGTTGAAGTTGGACGAGACGCTCCCGTCATCCTGCAGGTACTGGTTGCTCAAGTTGCGGAACCAGTAGGTGAGCGCGTCGACGCCCTTGTCGTCGTTGGCGGTGCCGGTGGCGATGAAGGTGGTGCTGGTCAGCACGCTGCCGCTCGGCCCGCTGATCCCGGTGGTCGGGGTCTGGTCGTCGAGGCTGAACGACTCGATCTTCTTGATCGCCTTGGTGGCGTCGCTGCCGCCGGCGGCGGTGAAGGTCTTGGCCATCAGCTGCAGCTCGCGGTTGCCGGTGATGGCGACCGGCAGCGACCAGGCGGTCGAGGCCGCGTTGGCGGCGGCGAGCGACGCGTAGACGTTGTTGGTGCCGCCCCAGGTGACCAGGTCGTCCTGGAGGTACTGCTTGGTGTTGCGGTCCTGGATCTCGACCTGGACCCGACGCACCTGACCGGTCCCGGCGGTGGCCTGGCCCTGGATCACGAACTGGACGCCGGACTGCACCACGCGCCCCTCGATGGGGGTCGTGATGGTGGTGTCGATCGGCGAGGCGGCCGGGACGGTGCCGAAGTCGTAGAACGCCACCCGTCCCGTGTTCTTGCCGCCCTGGTACATGCCGTCGCCGCCGACGAACAGGCCACGGGCGGTCGCCTCCATGGCCTTGTTGCCCTCGAAGGAGTTCGAGCCCGGGTTCCACTCCAGCGCCTTGCCGTCGGCGGGATTGAGGGCGCCAATGTGGTCGCGGCGGACCACCGCGTCGCCGAGGCCGTAGCCGGCCAGGCCCTGGCCCGTGCCGTAGCCGACGTTGTCGAGACCGGGCCAGGGGTCGGGGGCGGTGGGCGACTCCTGGAAGCCGAAGTGCCCGCCGGTGTACACCGCCTGCTCGGTGATCGCCACCGAGTAGACGCTGTCGAAATGGCGCGAGACCCAGAGCGGCTCGACGTTGTCGCTGCCGGCGACCGGGAAGGCGACCGCCGTGTCGTTGATCGGCGGACGGTCCCCGCCGGAGCCGCTGCCCACGACGAAGTACTGGTCGTTGGGCGCGATGTCACCGGCGTAGACGCGCTGGACGCCGCCGACGAACTGGAGGTTGTCGTCCCACAGCCGCGTGCGCCAGGGCAGCAGCTGGTTGGTCTGGGTGCTGATCAGGCCGACGCCGTAGCGGTCCTGGCCGGCGATCTTGCGGCCGGTGTGGACCACCAGCAGCTTGCTGTCGTCGTGGGTGAGCTTGAGCTGCTGCACGGTCAGGGCGCCGTTGACGCCGATGCCGCCGGAGATGTCGTTGACGAAGCCGGTGACCACGGCGCCGGTGGTGCCGTTGACCGCGACCAGGCCGACGCGGGCGCTGCCGTTGACGGTCTTGAAGTTGCCGCCGACGTAGACGGTGGAGCTGGTGGCCGCCAGGGCGGTGGCCTGCGCGCCGGCGTTGGCCGTGAAGCCGGCGACCGGGGCGCCGCTGGTGGGGTTGATCGAGGCGATCTTGCGCTTGGTCACGCCGTTGATGGTGTTGAAGGAGCCGGCGACGTACAGCTTGGTGCCGTCGGGCGAGGCCTCGACCGCGGTGACGCCGCCGCCGCCGAAGGTGGGCCGGAACGACGTGTCGATCAGCCCGGTGTTGAGGTTGTAGGAGGCCAGGTACCGCTGGTAGACCGGGCCCGTGTTGGTGCCGGTGGTGTTCTGCAGCGACGAGAACGTGCCCGCGACGAACACGCGCGACCCCACCACCTCGATGTCCCAGATCTCGCCGCTGCTGATCCGCGGGGTGTTGGTGCGTGGCGTGCTCGGGACGAGACCCGCGTGCCCTGGCGCCGGTTGGGCAGCCCCTGCCGGTGGCGCCGCCACCAGGCCGACGGCGATGGTCCCGAGGACGATCGCGGTCGCGGCGACGATGGCGAGGGATCGGGTGCTGCGGAGGCTGACGCTGGGCACGTGGGCTCCCGGTGGTGGACAGTCGGATTGCTGGACGTGCACCGGATGCTAAGGAGCCTGGCCCAGGGGGAGACCATGCAACCAACGTAGCCACGCTCGGGCACCAGCGGGTAAGCCGATGCACACGGCTATCTCTGGTCTCATTCTTGCCACCGATAATTGCAGGCTCAACCGCTTCGGCATCGACCCGCAACCCGCCCGCTACGACATCGTCCGCGTGGGCTGACCCGAGACGGGATCAGGCGCCGGGAACAGTCGGCCGGTGGGAATCAGGGACCGCCCAGGTGGATTCTCCGTCCGTGAGATGAAGCGCGAGCCCGGTCGGCTGGCCGAAGGAGCGAGCGGACGTGACCGTCACCAGGTTGGAGGTCGAACGGCGGCAGCCGGCGCCCGTGCCCGGCCGGCACGAGCGTCCCCGTGAACCGGAGGTGTCGCCGGAGCCACCGGCCAAGCCCCTGAGCAGGACCGCCCGCCGGGCCGCGGCCGAGGACGCCAAGCTGCTGGCTGCGCTGCGGCTGCTGTTCTCCAACCCGTCGCTGTACCCGCGGGTGTTCTATCTGGCGCTGGGGTTCGCGGCGATCACCTCCCTCGGGGTCGCGCTCGCCGGGGCGGTGCCGCTGCCCTACGGGCTCAGGTACGCGGTGCTGCCGGCCATGGCCGTGCTGGTCGTGCTCAGCTTCCGCCACCCGGCCTGGGGCAAGCGGGCCCTGCTCGGCCTGGTGGCCGGCATGATCGCCACCGGCGTCTACGATGTGCTGCGGCTCGGGCTGATGTACATGGGGCTCTGGGGCGACCCCATCCCGAGCATCGGCCGGCTCGCCCTGGCTGACCCCAACGCGGACCCGATCTGGGGCTACGTGTGGCGGTTCATCGGCAACGGCGGCGGCATGGGGCTGGCGTTCGCGATGCTGCCGTGGCGCGGGATCCGCCTTGGCATCGCCTACGGGTCGGCGATCTGCCTGGGCCTGCTCGCCCTGCTCTACTTCTGGCCGGTCGCCCAGGCCCATTTCTTCCCCCTGACCGCGTCGACCGCGACCGGGGCCATGGCCGGCCACTGGCTCTACGGCGCGGTCCTGGGATGGCTCACCGCCCGCTGGCTGCCACCGGTCGGCCGGCGTCGCCGGCGCCCGGCCCGCGAGCGCGGCCGCCAGGACGCCCGCACGGCGACCGTCCTGGTCGCCGTGCCCGACCCGGTCGACGGCCACGCCAAGGCCACCGGTCCCGACCTGGCCATCCCCGGCGGCCGGCTGACCTCCGACGAGCTCCAGGCCGTCAGGTGCACCCTGCAGCAGCCCCCGCGGGCCCACGGGTTCGCCACCGACCAGTGGACCCTGCGCCGGGTCGCCCTGGTGGTGGAACGCGCGACCGGCGTCCGCGGCTGGCAGCCCGCCGAGCTCAGTTCCCTGCTCGAGGTCCTCGACCTCCACCTCCCCCTGCGCGACCGGCCCGGCTCAAGGACACCGGCCTCCTAGACCACCCGGCGACCACCCGGCCGGCCCTCGCGCCCTCGCGGCCAGCCAGCCGGGCCGGCGGACTATCCTGCGGCGGCCGCGTCGATCCCCAGCTTGATGGCCAGGCCAAGGCCGAGCAGGGCGATCGCGACCCTTAGGCGGTCGCCGGGCAGCCGACGCACCAGGCCCGGCCCGAGTCCGCCGCCGAGCAGGAAGCCGGCGGCCAGTGGGGCCGCCGCGGCCCAGCGGACCGGGCCGAACACGGCGAAGCCGACCGCGGCCACGGCGTTGGCCAGCCCGAGGGCGACGTTGCGGGCGGCGACCAGCCTGGCCAACGGCTCGGCGACCGACACCGTGAGCAGAGCGAGCAGCACCACCCCGGCGGCCGCCCCGAAGTAGCCGCCGTACACGCCGACGGCGAACACCCCGACCAGCACCAGCGGGTTGCGCTCGTCGACCACGCCACCGGTGAGCCGCGTCACTCCCGGCTGCAGCAGCAGGACCCCGGAGGCCGCGCCGATCAGCACGGGCACCAGCAGCTCGAAGACCTCAGGGGGGGTCGACAGCAGCAGCGCCGCCCCGGCGGCGCCGCCAACCGCGGTGACCAGCGCCAGCCGGCGCAGCCGGCCCGACTGGCCGACCAGCTCCCGGCGGGAGAACGCCGACGCGCCGACTGTGTACAGCACCAGCGAGACCGTGTTGGTGACGTTGGCGGTCAGCGCGGGCAGGCCCACCGCGAGCAGGGCGGGATAGGACACCAGCGACGCCAGGCCGGCGACCGAGCCGGCGACGCCGGCGAGGACGCCGGCAACCAGGAGAAGGACCACGTCAACGGCGCTCACCGAGCCGATTCTACGGTGACGCGAGCCGCTCCCGCCTCTGCACCGTCGGCGACGCTGTGGACGGCGACCAGCCGCCCGGCTTCGAGGATCATCTCGTCGGTGTATAGGACGCCGATGCTGTACCGGCGGTGCGGTCGGCGCAGCATCGGTTGCGGCCGCTCTCCTTGGCCGAGTACAGGGCCCGGTCGGCCCGTGCGACCAGCTCGGCCCCATCCTCGCGGGTGTCCCAGACGGCAACGCCGATGGAGCAGGTCCCTTCGGGCTGTGCGGTCCGGAGCCGGTTGGAGATCTCCATGGCGTCGTCCAGCCGGCAGTCGGGCAGCAGCACCGCGAACTCCTCCCCGCCGTACCGGGCCAGCAGGTCGGTCTTGCGCAGCCGGCTCCGCCAGGCCGCGGCGGCCGCCTTCAGCAGACGATCCCCTGCCTGGTGGCCGTGCCGGTCGTTGTACGCCTTGAAATGGTCGAGGTCGATCAGGGCGACACACATCGCCTGGCCGGAGCGCGCGGCCCTGGCCAGCGCCCGTGACAGCTCGTCGTCCCAGCTCCTCCGGTTGGCCACCCCGGTGAGGCCGTCGGTACGGGCCAGGCGCCCGACCTCCTGATAGAGGGCGCCAACCTGGGCCAGCAACCACAGCAGGGCGCCGAGCATGAGGCTGACCGCGATCCCGGCGCCGAGCACCCGCGGGGCCGCGATGGTGCGTTCGGTCAGGATCGAGTTGCCCGGCAAGGGGGCGTAGCGCATCACGAGCCTGCGCCCCCCGAAGGTGAAGGACTCGGTCCGCACGTCGGGCCCTTCGGCGCGGAAGCCGGATGGGAAGCTGGCGACCAGGCTGCGCGGGCCGACCTCCTCGTCGTGCAGCTCCACCCCGGTGACCGGCTGCGACGTGCGCAGCGCCGCCTCGAGGAAGTCCTCGGCCCTGAACCGGCCGGAGGCCCAGCCGAGAAGCTCCGCGTCGCGATGCACGGGCACGAACAGCTCGAACGCGACCGGGCGTCGCGCCTTCGGCAGCCCCAGGTCGTCCGGGAGCGTCGTCTGACCGCTCATGGTGGTCCGGGCGGTGTCGCGGGCCTGCTCGAGGTTGGCCAGGATGCTCGGGGTGGCACGAGCGTCGAGCCCGAGGGTCGAAGCGAACAGGCCGGTCGGGTAGGTGTACACGGTGACGTAGTAGACGGGCCGCCTGCCCGGCGGCCTGATGGTGAACCCGCGCGCTCCGTTCCTACGTTCCCGGGTCACGAACTCCGCTGCCTGGTCGCCTGGGACCACCGTTCGCCAGCTGATCCCCTGCAGCCCGGGGTAGCGCTGCCCAAGTTCGAGGGTGTGGGCGAAGATCCGGAATTCGGTGCGGCTGACCTCGTCCGAGGCCAGCCACAGGGAGCGTGCCGCCTGCAGGGCGTTCTCGTACTGGCGCAACGCGGAGCTGATCGTGGCCGTCCGTGACGCGGCTCCGCGGTCCAGCCGCTCGTCGCGCTCCCTGGTCACGGTGCGCTGCCATCCCTGGGCGATCCAGGCCGACGCCACCACCCCGACCAGCGCAACGGCAACGGCCGCGAGTCGAAGCACGGCAGCCGAGGTTCCCGCCCGGCGCCGCCGGGCGGACCAACGTCGGTACCGGGCGGCGACCATGCCTACCGTATCGACCAGACCCGGAGCCGGCTCAAGCGTCCGGCGGGAAGCCGACCAGGTCCGCTCGAACGGGCGGCGCCTACCATCGGGCCTCCCGTCGAGCGCCGCAAGCTGCGCCGCTCTCGTTTGGATCGCGCCCTCCGGGATAGATGACGAGTTCAAGCCCCTTGTGCAAGTATCGGGCCGACGCGACCACCCGGGGGGGCAGCGATGGAGGTGCAGCAGCACACGGCGGCCGAGCTCTACCTCGACCTGCTGAAGAAATGCCTGACCCGCTACCTGTTCGGCGAGAGCTACGTGCCGGTCGTCCCCCGGCGGGGGACCGTCAGCCATGTCCTCTTCCAGCCGGTGCGGCGCTGGCTGGCCGGCAAGGACATGGAGGTCATCCGGCACGTCCCGTTCGACCAGCAGGGAAGGGCGGAAGGACGCGACTGGCCGGCCCGGGCCGAGAGCATGGCCGGGCTGAAGCGGCTCGACAACCTCCAGTTCTGCGTCACCGACGTGCTCCGGCGCGGGGTGCCGGGGGACCTGATCGAGACCGGGGCCTGGCGGGGCGGGGTCACCATCTTCATGCGGGCGATCCTGGAGGCCTACGGCGATCCCGACCGCCGGGTGTGGGTGGCCGACTCCTTCCAGGGTCTGCCCAAGCCGGACCCGGAGCGCTGGCCGGCCGAGGCCGGCGACCAGCACTGGACCATGGAGCAGCTGGCCGTGCCGCTGGAGGAGGTGCAGGCCAACTTCGCCCGCTACGGCTTGCTCGACGAACGGGTCCGGTTCCTCCCCGGCTGGTTCAAGGACACCCTGCCGACGGCCCCGATCGAGCGGCTGGCCGTGCTGCGACTGGACGGCGACATGTACGGCTCGACCATGGAGGCGCTGGACGCCCTCTATCCCAAGCTGTCGGTGGGCGGCTATGTGATCGTCGACGACTACGGTGCCATCCCCCAGTGCAAGGAGGCGGTGACCGACTTCCGCACCGCCAACGGCATCATCGACCCGATGGAGCCGGTGGACTGGACCGGCGTCTGCTGGCAGCGCTCCTGACACCGAGGCGCATCCGGCAGACTGCCGGGTATGGACGCGCCGCCCGCTCCGCCGGTCTCCCGGCCGCTGATGCTCCACCGCTGGAGCGCGGTGACCTTCCTGCACTGGCCGTACCGGCCGGAGGTGGTCCAGCGGCTGCTTCCCCAGGGCCTCGAGGTCGAGACGGCCGACGGGATGGCCTGGGTCGGCCTGGTCCCGTTTCGCATGGAGGACGTCCGGCTGCCCGGCCTGCCGCCGCTGCCGTGGGCATCCCGGTTCCCGGAGACCAACGTGCGCACCTACGTCCGCGATGCCAGTGGCCGGCCGGGCATCTGGTTCTTCTCGCTGGACGCCGCCCGCCTCGGCGCGGTCGTCGCCGCCAGGGTCGGCTACGGGCTCCCGTACTTCTGGAGCGCGATGTCGGTCCGGCTCGACGGTGACCGCGTGAGCTACCGCAGCCGACGCCGCCGGCCAGGACCGCCCGGCGTCGGCTGCCGGGCCGTTGTCCAGGTCGAGGCCGCCTCCGACCAGGACGCGCCCGGCGCGCTCGACCATTTCCTCACCGCCCGCTTCCGGCTGTACACGGTGATCGCCGGCCGCATCGCCTACGCCGACGCCGAGCACCCGGCCTGGTCGCTGACCGGGGCCCGGCTGCTCGATCTCGAGGACGACCTGGTCGCGGCGGCTGGCCTGCCGAGGCCCGACCAGGCCCCGCTGGTCCACTACTCGCCCGGCGTCCAGGTCCGGATCGGGCGGTGGCGGTTCGCTTAGACCAGCGCGGACCCCGGGGAGCTAGGGGCGCAGGCGGTCCTTGACCCTGGAGACCAGGTCGGCGGGATCGAAGGGCTTGGTGACCCAGTCGTCGGCGCCGGCGGTGAAGGCCATCGCCCGGTCGGCCGCAAGCGACTGGGCGGTCAGCATGATCACCGGGATGGGGCTGCCCAGCTGCTGGTCCCGCAGCCTCGAGCAGACCTCGTAGCCATCCATGCGCGGCATCATCGTGTCGAGCAGGATGAGGCTCGGCTGCGCGTCGAGGGCCTTGTCGAGCGCGTCCTGGCCGTCGTTGGCGACGATCACCTCGAAGCCCTCGAGGCGTAGGTTGAGTGCGACGAACCGGACGATGTCCCGGTCGTCGTCCGCGATCAGCACCACGTCGCCCATGAGCTGGTCCCATTCCCAGTGCAGCGCGACACCACGGTGGTGCAGCACACTCGCGGTTACAGGCGTCCGACCGGTCCCTACCGATACGGGTCGCTTGCAAGGACATGGTCGATCCGGCGGCGGAACCGGGACGACGGCTCGACCCCGGCCCCCAGCCGGCGCACCCGGTCGACCAGCTGCCGGTCCGAGGTCACCACCCTGAAGCGGTCCGGGGCCTGGTCGTCGGCGACCATGCGCACGATCTCGTCGTCGGCGGCGTTGCGGCCCCGCCGGGAGGCGAACGCCACCCCGACCGCGCCGTGCATGCCGACGGCGACGTCCGGAGGCCGGCGGTCGAACACGACCGTGACGTCGTCGCCGGTGGTGGAGGCGAATCGGTCCAGCTCCTCGATGAGGCGGCGCACGGCACGGTCGGGGTTGTTCCACCACCGGTCAGGCCGGGAGCCGATCAGGTTCATGCCGTCGATCAGCCAGCGCGGCCGTGGTCGCTCGCCGGCTGTGTCGGGTGACAGCTCGTGCCCGTGCCCCATGACTCGATCATGCACTACCCGTTCCCCGCCGGGTTCATCCTCCAGGGCTCGGGCGAGACGGCTGTCATGATGTGGTGACACACCGCCACAGCTTGGGGGACGACTGACCACGGTGGGCGAGGACAATGAGCTTGCCCTGGGCCGGGAGGCCGCAGCCCGGCTCGCCTGGGCGGAGGCCTACGGCGCGCTCTCGCTGGCCGACCAGTCGTCCTCCCTGGCCGCGGAGGACCTGGAGCTGCTGGCGACCGCCGCCCATCTCATGGGACGGGTCGAGGACAGCCTGCGGGCTCTGCAGCGCGCCCAGCAGCTACATGCCGAGGGGGGCGACCAGCGGCGGGCCGCACGCTGCGCGTTCTGGTTGGGCTTCCTCCTGGTCGACCGGGGGGAGCTGGCCCAGGGAAGCGGCTGGCTGGCCAGGGCCAGGCGGCTCTTGGAGCACCAGCCGCCTGACTGCGCAGAGCAGGGCTACCTGCTGCTGCCAGCGACCCTGGAGCAGCTCCAGGCCGGGAACCACGCCGCGGCGCAGGCGACCGCGGCGCAGGCGGCCGAGATCGGCCGGCGGGCCGGCGACGCCGACCTGGTCGCGCTCGCGCTGTTCGTCCAGGGCGCCGCCATGGTGGCGGACGGCGGCGTCGGCCAGGGAATGGCACTGCTCGACGAGGCCATGGTGGCGGTCGTCGCCGGCGAGCTCTCCCCCCAGGTCAGCGGGACCATCTACTGTGGCGTGATCGAGGTCTGCCACGACGTCGCCGAGCTGCGCCGCGCGCAGGAGTGGACCGAGGCGCTGACCGCATGGTGCGGCAGGCAGCCGGGCATGGTCACCTTCACCGGCCAGTGCCTGATCCACCGGGCCGAGCTGCTGCACCTGCGAGGGGCCTGGCCGCAGGCGATCCAGGAGGCCATGCGGGCGGGTGAGCGGTTGGCCGAGGCCGCC
Source organism: Actinomycetes bacterium (assembly GCA_036003705.1). Taxonomy (GTDB): domain Bacteria; phylum Actinomycetota; class CALGFH01; order CALGFH01; family CALGFH01; genus CALGFH01. The sequence continues at coordinate 14,757 of DASYSE010000049.1, forward strand.
GACCAGTACGCCACCGGAGCGGCCCTGTACCAGCAGGCGGAGGCCTACCGGGTCCTGGGCGAGTTCGCGGCGGCGGAGGACGCCTACCAGCGGGCCAGCCGGTGGGGGCGGGAGCCGCAGCCGGGTCTGGCGCTGCTGCGGCTGGCTCAGGGCAGGACCGAGGCGGCGGCGGCGGCGATCGGCCGGGTCGTGGCCGAGACCAGCGACCGGCTCAGGCGGGCCAAGCTGCTGCCCGCCGCCGTCGAGATCCTGCTCGGGACCGGCGACCTCCAGGCGGCCAGGAAGGCGGCCGGTGAGCTGGAGGAGATCGCCGGCGCCTACGACACGCCGGCCATGCGCGCCGAAGCCGCCCGCGCCCGGGGCGCTGTCCTGCTCGCCGACGGTGATGCCGGGGCCGCCGTCCTGGCCCTGCGTGGCGCCTAGCAGGTATGGCGGGAGCTGGAGGCGCCCTACGAGGCGGCGCGGGTGCGGGTGCTGGTCGGGCTCGGCTGCCGGGCGCTGGGCGACGAGGAGGCGGCGGTGATGGAGCTGGACGCCGCCCGGGCGGTCTTCGCGCAGCTCGGCGCCGCACCCGACCTGGACCGGCTGGAGCGGCGCGCCCAGCGCGACGCCGGCCAGGGGGCCGGCGGGCTGACCGCGCGCGAGCTGCAGGTGCTGCGGCTGCTGGCGACCGGCAAGACCAACCACGCGATCGCGGGCGAGCTGTTCCTGGCCGAGAAGACGGTCGACCGGCACGTCAGCAACATCTACACCAAGCTGGGCGTGTCCTCGCGGGCCGCGGTCACCGCCCACGCCTACCAGCACCGGCTCCTGTAGCCACCCTTGGGGAGAACTACCCACGGTCTGGTCCACCGGAGTGGGGGTTCTCCCGAAGCCGCCCGCCGTCGCGGCCGCTAGCCTCGAGCCAGGCGAGCGGAGGAGACGGCGATGCACTCCGAGACGGTGGTCATCGGTGGCGGTCAGGCGGGGCTGGCGGTGGGCTACCACCTGGCCAGGCGGGGCCGGCCCGGTGGGCTACCACCTGGCCAGGCGGGGCCGGCCATTCGTGATCCTTGACGCCAACCACCGGATCGGCGACACCTGGCGCCAGCGCTGGGACTCGCTGCGGCTGTTCACCCCGGCCCGCTACTCGGGCCTGCCGGGGATGCCGTTCCCGGCGGCCACCTGGTCCTTCCCGACCAAGGATCAGGTGGCCGACTACCTGGAGGCCTACGCGGCGCGGTTCGAGCTCCCGGTCCGGACCGGCGTCCGCGTGGACCGGCTGTCCAGGGACGGGAACCGGTACGTGATGGATGCCGGCGACCACCGGTTTGAGGCCGACCAGGTGGTGGTCGCCTCGGGCGCCTACCAGCGTCTCCGGGTCCCCGCCTTCGCCGCCGAGCTCGACCCGGGGATCGTGCAGCTGGATCCCGGCCGGTACCGGAACCCGTCCAGCTGCGCCCGCGCGGCGCGGCCACGGTAGGGCGGTTCCTGGTGAGCGGCTAAGGTAGGGCGGAACACCCGGGCATCGGGAGCGTCCTTGCACCAGATCGAACCGCTGCTGCTGGCGTTGATCGTTGCCGTGGCCGGGCTGAGTGTCCTGGCCCGCTCGGTCGGCGTGCCGTACCCCATCCTGCTGGTCCTCGGCGGGCTGGTCATCGGGTTCGTTCCTGGCATGCCCACGGTCGAGCTGCCGCCGGAGCTGGTCCTGGTGATGTTCCTGCCGCCCCTGCTGTACTGGGCCGGGTTCTTCTCCTCGCCGCGCGACCTGCAGGCCGACGCGCGGGCGATCTCGACGCTGGCGGTCGGGCTGGTGCTGGCCACCATCGGCGTGGTGGCCGCGGTCGCGCACGCGACGGTCGACGGGCTGCCCTGGGCGGCGGCGTTCGCGCTCGGGGCGATCGTCTCGCCGACCGATCCGCTGGCCGCCACCGCCATCGGGCGGCGGCTCGGCGTGCCTCGCCGGATGGTCAACGTGCTGGAGGGCGAGAGCCTGGTCAACGACGCGACCGCGCTGGTCGCCTACCGCATCGCGGTGGCCGCCGCGGTCGGCGGTGCCTTCGTCGCCTGGCAGGCCGGCCTGCGCTTCGTGGTCGGCGCGGCCGGCGGCGTGGCCGTCGGGCTGGCGGTGGGATGGCTGGTCGCCGAGCTGCGCCGACGGCTCGACGACCCGGTGACCGAGATCGTCGTCTCGCTGGCGACCGGCTTCGCCGCCTACCTGCCCGCCGAACGGCTCGGGGTGTCCGGCGTCCTGGCCGCGGTGACCGCCGGCCTCTACGTCGGCTGGCGCGCGCCCGAGCTGGCCTCGGCGCCGACCCGGCTGCTGGGCTTCTCGTTCTGGGAGATCCTCGTCTACCTGCTCAACGCGGTGCTGTTCATCCTGGTCGGCCTGCAGCTGCACCCGATCCTGAGCGGGGTGAGCGGGCGGTCGGTCGCCAGCCTGGTCGGGCAGGCGACGCTGGTCAGCGGTGTGGTGATCGCCGTGCGCCTCGCTTGGGAGTTCACCGTCCCCTACCTGACCCGGCTGCTCGACCGCCGGCCGGCGCAGGTCACGCGGCGGATGGGCGCCAGGGAGCGCCTGGTGCTCGGCTGGAGCGGGATGCGCGGGGCGGTCTCGCTGGCCGCTGCGCTGGCCCTGCCCAAGGACTTCCCCCAGCGGGACCTGCTCGTGTTCCTGACCTTCGCGGTGATCCTGGCCACCCTGGTCGTCCAGGGACTGACCCTCCCGTCGCTGATCCGCCGCCTGCGGGTGCGGGGCGACGACGCCGAGGAGCGGGAGGAGGTGCGGGCCCGCCTGGTGGCGACCGACGCGGCGCTGGCCCGGCTGGAGGAGCTCGCGGGCGAGGAGTGGACCCGCGACGACACGGTGGAGCGGCTGCGGGGCCTGTACCAGTTCCGCCACCGGCGCCTCAAGGCCCGCGCCGGCATCTTCGAGGACGACGGCACCGAGGACCGCTCGCTGGCCTACCAGCGGCTGGTTCGCGAGCTGCTCGAAGCCCAGCGCCACGCCATCGTCCGGCTCCGCAACCAGGGCACGATCAGCAACGACGTGATGCACCGCATCGAACGCGAGCTCGACCTGGAAGACACCCGCCTGGAGATCTAGGCTGGCAGCGCGGGGCGGCACCACGTTCCGGGGGCTGGACGACGGCAGGCCCGTGGAATTGTGACGACGGCGTAGCCCGCTACGCGATCTTTCGTATGGGGATCGTGCGAGTGCATCGTTTCCCCGCATCAGGTTCGTGTGAGAGTCGCACGTGCGCGGCGTCGGCTCGGCATCGGCGGCTGCATTTCGTCAACATCAGGGGGGGAACGAATCTTGCGTCGAAGATTGCTCGCCGTTTCGGTTGCGGTGGCCGGGGTCCTTGCGCTGGCGTCGCCCGCCGACGCCGCCATCGATCGGCCGGTGGCTGTCTGGCAGATGAACGAGCCGGCCGGATCCCGCAGCATGCAGGACAGCTCCGGCAACCAGATCAACGGCACCATCGGGGCTCATGTGCTGGTGGGGACCGCGCTGTCGGGCGGCGGCACCGGGTACCGATTCCCCTACCTCAAGCCAAACACGCCGCCCGCCGACCCCGAGCACCTGGTGCGGGTGGCGCA
>DASYSE010000050.1:0-8435 GCA_036003705.1 Actinomycetes bacterium
CCCCCACAGGGACACCAGCAGGACGATGGAGACGCAGGCGATGGCCACGCCCAGCCAGTTGGGGCCGCGCCGGCCGGTCTGGAGACCGCCGATGGCCTTGGGGGCACGCTCGAACAGCGGCGGCTCGGGCCGCTCCTGGGCCCGGTAGGCCTCGAGCAGCGGGGCCGGGTCGATCCCCAGGTAGCCGGCGTAGGAGCGCAGGAAGCCCTTGGCGTAGACGCTGCCGCCGAGCTCGCCGAACCGCTCCTGCTCGAGCGCCTCCAGGTAGCTCGACCTGATCCGGGTCGCGGCGGCGGCGTCGTCGATTGACCTGCCCTGCGCGTCCCGGGCCGAGCGCAGGGCTTCGCCGATGGTGCTCAGCGGGAGTCACCCCTTCATCCGACCATATCGGGGCAATGAGGAGAATCAACTCCTCGGATGACCGGATTTTCACCCACCAGGAGGGCCAGGGCAACCTATTCCCCGAGGATCTCCCCGTAGGAATCCTCGCGGCCGCGGAGCTGCTCGAGCTCCTCGACGGTCATCAGCACGTCGCGGGGCTTGGAGCCCTCCGATGGGCCGACCACGCCCCGCTCCTCGAGCTGGTCCATGATCCGGCGTGCCCTCGAGAACCCGACCTTCATCTTGGACTGGAGCATCGAGGTGGAGCCGAGCCCGGAGCGGACCACGATCTCCATGGCCTGGGTGAGCAGCGGGTCCTCGTCGCCGTCGTCGTCCTCGGCCGCGGCCCTGCCCTCCGCCACCACCCCCGGCTGGTAGGCGGCCTGCTGCTGAGCCTTGCAGTAGGCGACGACCGCCTCGACCTCCTTCTCGGTGATGAAGGCGCCCTGGACCCGGCGCGGCTTGGAGGTGCCGCCGGGCAGGTAGAGCATGTCGCCGTTGCCGACCAGCTTGTCGGCCCCGCCGGCGTCCAGGATCACCCGCGAGTCCTGGGCGCTGGCCACCATGAAGGCGATCCGGCTTGGGATGTTGGCCTTGATGAGCCCGGTGACGACGTCCACCGACGGCCGCTGGGTGGCCACCACCAGGTGGATGCCGACCGCCCTGGCCATCTGGGCGATCCGGCAGATGGCGTCCTCGACGTCGCGCGGGGCGATCATCATCAGGTCGGACAGCTCGTCGATGACAACCACGATGTAGGGCAGGGTCGGCCGCTGCTGGTCGCCGTCGGGCCGGCCCTGGTCGTCGAGGCCGGCCGAGGGCAGCGGCGGCAGGGTGCCCTCCCTGGCCCCCTTGTTGTAGGCGGCGATGTTGCGGACCCCGGCGATGGCCAGGGTCTCCAGACGCAGCTCCATCTCCCGGACCGCCCAGGCCAGGGCCTCGCTGGCCCGCTTGGGGTGGGTGACCACCGGGGTGATCAGGTGGGGCACGTTCTCGTAGTGGGTCAGCTCGACCCGCTTGGGGTCGATCAGGATCAGCCGCACCTGGTCGGGCGGGTTGCGCAGCAGCAGGCTGGTGACCAGCACGTTGAGGCACACGCTCTTTCCCGACCCGGTGGAGCCGGCGATCAGCACGTGCGGCATGTCGCCCAGGTTGGCCAGGACGGGCTCGCCGCCGATGTCCTTGCCGAGGGCGACCGTCAGCGGATGCTGATCGTCGTCCTTGCCGGCCTTGCCGAGGATGTCGCCGAGGGTGACCAGCTCGCGGTCGCGGTTGGGTACCTCGATGCCGATCGCCGACTTGCCGGGGATGGGGGCGATGATCCGCACGTCGGGCGAGGCCAGGGCGTAGGCGATGTCGTGGGAGAGCCCCACCACCCGGGCCACCTTGGTCGCCGGGCCCAGCTCGACCTCGTAGCGGGTGACGGTCGGGCCGCGGGTGTAGCGGGCGACCCGGGCGTCGACCTCGAACTGGTCGAGGGTGTTCTCCAGGATCTTGGCGGTCTCGTCCAGCCGGCGGGCGTCGACCGGGCGGGCGTGGCCACGCCGCAGCAGCGACTCGGGCGGGGTGGTGTAGGCCCCGCCCGCCCTGGCCTGGAGGGTCATCGCCAGCTGGACCGCGTCCCCGGCCCCCGTCAGGTCGGCCGGGGCGATGGGCGGCGGTGGCTTGAGGGCGGCGGCCTCGTCGCGGTCCTCGGCGCGGGTGCCGGCGGCCTCGCCGCTGCCGGCCTCGGCCGCCCCTGCGCCCGGCCGGCTCGCGACCACCTCGACGGTGTCGTCACCGTCTGGGGGCAGCTCGGTCCGCTTGCGGCCACGGCGCTTCGGCGGCGCCTCGCCGGAGTCGACCGGCTGCGCCACCTCCGGCGGGGCCGGCGGAGGTGGCGGCGGGCGGGGTGGGGCGGTCAGGGCCGATCCGGCCGTGCGGCCAAGCGAGGCCACGCCCCTGCTGACCGCCGCCACCGAGGTCCTGGTGCTGATCAGCGTGCCAAGGAACAGCACGCAGGCGAACACCGCGGCCGCCCCCCAGGAGGACAGCAGCCGGGCCAGCGGGGTGGCGATGACGGCGCCGACCAGGCCGCCCGAGTCCTGCAGCACCGCAGGGATGGAGGAGGCCGGTGGGGCACCCCTGGCCAGGTGGAGCAGGCCGAGCCCGCCGACCAGCACGGCCAGCAGCCCGATGGTGACCCGGCCGGCGACCATGTCGTCGCTGGCCGCCGGACGCCAGAACAATGCCAGGGCGAGCCCTGCGACCAGCAGCGGCACCGCGTAGGCGCCGTAGCCGAACAGGCCGCGGAACAGCAGGGCCAGGAACACCCCGACCTTGCCGCCGTCCTCGAACCAGATGCCGAGCGCCAGCACGACCGCGAACAGGACCAGGAAGACGCCCTGGATGTCGCCCTTGTGGGGCGACAGCGCCTTGCGCGAGCTCTGGCCGACACGCTGGGTGCGGGACGAGCTGGCCGCCCGGCGCTTCCTGGCCGGTGCCGGGCGGCGAGACTGCGGGCGCCGGGTCCGCGCCTTGGCCAACGCTAGCGCCCCAGTCGAGTAGGCGCGGCGCGCATGTTCATGGCTACTTGTACCTCCGGCGGGCTCGAAATGCGACGCCGACACTCGACCGGCACGCTAGACCTCCATCACCGTCGGGATGATCACGGGGCGGCGCTGGGTGCGCTCCTTGAACAGCGCCGAGGCGGCCGAGCGCATGTGCTGCTTGAGGATCCCGGGGTCGTTCACGCCGTCGGCGGCCGTGCGCTCCAGGGCGTCGAGCACGCGCGCCTTGGCCTCCTCGATCAGGTCGCCGGACTCTGGCTCGTAGACGAACCCGCGGGTCACGATGTCCGGCCCGGCCAGAACCTTGCCGGTCTGGGACTCGATGGTGACCAGCACATGCACGAACCCTTCGCCGCCGAGCTTGCGCCGGTCGCGCAGGACGGCGTCGCCCACGTCGCCGATGCCGAGCCCGTCGACGAACACCATGCCGGCCCGGACCTGGCCGGCCCGGCCGGCCTTGCCGTCGACCAGCTCGACGACGTCGCCGTCCTCGCAGATCAGGATCCGCTCGCGCGGCACCCCGGTCGCCTCGGCCAGGCGGGCGTGCTGGGCCAGGTGCCGGTACTCGCCGTGGACGGGCAGGAAGTTGCCGGGGCGCAGGGTGGACAGCAGCAGGGTCAGCTCCCCCTGGGCGGCGTGCCCTGAGACGTGCACCCGCGCGTTGCCCTTGTGGTAGACGTCGGCCCCGAGCCGGGCCAGGTCGTTGATCGTGCGGTAGACGGCCGCCTCGTTGCCGGGGATGAGCGAGGAGGACAGCACGACGGTGTCGCCCGGCTCGATCCGCACCCATTTGTGGTCGCGGCCGGCCATCAGGGTCAGGGCCGAGAACGGCTCGCCCTGGGAGCCGGTGCAGAGCACCACCGTGCGCGCCGGGTCGATGGCATGGAGCTCCTCCATGGGGATCAGCAGGCCGGCCGGGATGCGCAGGTAGCCGAGGTCGGAGGCGACCCGCATGTTGCGGATCATGCTCCGCCCGACCAGGGCGACCTTGCGGCCCAGGCGGGCGGCGGCGTCCAGGATCTGCTGGACCCGGTGGACGTGGCTGGCGAAGCAGGCGATCACGATGCGGCGCCTGGCCGCCTCGAAGATGTCCTCGAGGGCCCGGCCGACCTCGACCTCGGAGACGATGAAGCCGGGCTGGTCGGCGTTGGTGGAGTCCGACAGCAGCAGGTCGATGCCCTCGCCCGCCAGCCTGGCCAGGCCGCCGAGGTCGGTCGGGCGGCCGTCGATCGGGGTCAGGTCCATCTTGAAGTCGCCGGTGTGCACGATCGTGCCCGCCGGGGTGCGCAGCGCCACCGCCATCCCGTCGGGGATCGAGTGCGACATGGCGTAGAACTCGAGGTCGAAGGGTCCGAGGCTGGTCCGCTGGCCGGCCGCGACCTCGACCAGGGACGGGTTGAGCTGGTGCTCCTCGAGCTTGGCCGACAGCATGGCCAGCGACAGCCTGGTGCCGTAGACGGGCACGTCGAAGTCGCGCAGGAAGTAGGGCAGTGCACCCATGTGGTCCTCGTGGGCGTGGGTGAGGACCACCCCGACGACCCGCTCCGGCTCCTCGGCCAGCCAGGTGAAGTCGGGCAGGATGATGTCGACGCCTGGCTGGTCGGCGTCGGGAAAGGCGAGGCCGCAGTCGATCAGCAGCCGGGCCCCGTCCAGCTCGACCACGGCGCAGTTGCGCCCGATCTCTCCCAGCCCGCCAAGGAAGGCGACCCGCGTGGCCCCGGCCGGCACCGGGCCGAGTCCCTCAGGCACGAGCCGTCAACCCCACCTCGGCCAGCAGGCCGCGGGCGAACTCGACCTGTTCGGGGGTGGCGTCCACCAGCGGCGGGCGCAGCGGACCGGCCGGCAGCCCGAGCAGGTTCATGCACGCCTTGAGCAGGATCGGGCTGGCGGTGGCGAACAGCCCCTCGAACATGCCGATGTGGCGCAGGTGCAGGTCGAGGGCGACGCGCACCTCGCCGCGCTCGAAGGCGCGCACCAGCTCCTGGAGGGCCGGGCCGACCAGGTGGGCGGCGACGCTGACCACGCCGACCCCGCCGACGGCGAGCAGCGGCAGGAGGTTCTTGTCGTCGCCCGAGTACTGCTCGAACCGGCCGCCGGTCTCGCGGTACAGGCGGGTAGCGGCGGCCATGTCGCCGACCGCGTCCTTGACCGCGACCACGTTGTCCAGCTCCTCGAACAGCCGGACCATCGTGGGCACCTCGATGGTGCACGCGGTCCGGCCGGGGATGTTGTAGAGCATGCATGGCAGGTCGGTCGCCTGCGCGATGGCGGTGAAGTGGGCGACCAGGCCGGACTGGGGCGGCTTGTTGTAGTAGGGCGTGACCAGCAGCAGCGACCCCGCCCCGGCCTTCTCGGCCAGGCGGGTGAGCTCGACCGACTCGGCCGTGGAGTAGGTCGAGGTGCCGGCCATGACCCGGTCGGCGCCGGCCACCTCGACCACCGCCGCCCACAGGCGGGCCTTCTCGTCGGCGGTCAGGGTGGGCGACTCGCCGGTGGTGCCGGCGACCACCAGGGTGTCGGTGCCGTGGTCGAGCAGGTGGCGGGCCAGATGCTGGGCGCCGTCGACGTCCAGGTTGCCGTCTGGGCTGAACGGGGTGGCCATGGCGGTGAGCACACGACCGAAGCGACCTGGCATGGCGATCCTCCGAGCGACGGGACAGCGGCAGGACGGCCGGCAGCCCCACCCCGCCGGCAGCCACCACGGATTCTACTCGGGCATCCACCCCGAACCGGGGATCTTCGCGCCGTCCCGGGAGCGGGGCCGAGGTCGTTAGCACCTCGTTATCATCCATTTGCTTCTATTTGCCTTCGAAAGTTACCATCAGCTTCAGCTTCGGCTGGCTGGCGAAGGGGTGATGAGGATGGCCGCGATACTGGTGATCCCGAGCGAGCTGGAGCGCGCCGCCGGGCGGCTGCAGGCCAGCGCCGACCAGGTGCGCTCGGTGGTCGGCAGCCTGGTCCCGGCCTCCGGCGGTGTCGGTGCCGGGCTCGGTGACGCCGCCCTTGCCGAGCGGTTCCAGGCGATGTGGAGTCGCTGGGCGAGCGAGCTCGGCGTGATCGCCGACGACCTGGCCGGTGCCGCGGGTCGCCTCCAGGCCGCCGCCGCCGAATACCGCTCCACCGACCGGACCGCGATCCCCCTGACGCCCCACCGCGCGCGGTAGGCGCAGCGGCACGACCCGGGCCCGGTGCCCCGGCGACGGCCGGGTCCCCCACGCCGGGGCCCGGGTTCCCCACGCCGACCCGGATCCCCACGCCGACCCGGATCCCCACGCCGGGGCCCGGGTTCCCCACGCCGACCCGGATCCCCACGCCGGGCCTGGGTCCCCCACGCCGGGCCAAGTGCCGTCGATCGGGGCCGGGTCCCCGCCAGGTCCTCGCCCGGCCCTGGTCCCGTCCCTGAGTGCCCTCGTGCCTGTCGGCCAGGCATGCCAAGATCCGGGCGATGTCCGCCGCCCAGCTTCCGCTCGAGACCGTGGTCCGGCCGCGCCTGCCGGTCGACCTTCGTCTGACCCTCGGGCCGTTGCGCCGGGGCCCTGGCGACCCGACGACCCTGGTCGACCGCTCGGGCGCCTGGTGGCGGGCGACCAGGACGCCGCAGGGCCCGGCCACCGCCCGCTACACCGCCGCCGGCGGTGCGATCCGGGTGGACGCGTGGGGGCCGGGGGCCGAGTGGTGCCTGGCCGCAGCGCCCGAGCTGCTCGGGGCGCGCGACACCCTGGACGGCTTCTCCCCTACCGGCCTGGTCGCCGAACTCCACCACCGCTTCCCCGGCCTGCGCATCTCCCGCTCCCTGGCGGTGTTCGAGGCCCTGCTGCCCTCGATCCTGGAGCAGAAGGTCGCCGGGCTGGAGGCCAGGAACTCCTTCAGGGCGATCGTCCGCGCCTGGGGCGAACCGGCCCCCGGCCCGCGGCCGCTGCTGCTGCAGCCGACCCCCGCGGCGATCGCGGTCACACCCTACTGGTCCTTCCATCCGTTCGGGGTGGAACGCAAGCGGACCACCGCGATCCTGATGGCGGCCAGCCGCGCCCGCCGGGTCGAGGAGACCGTCGCCCTGCCTGCGGCCGAGGCCCACCGCCGCCTCCAGGCCCTCCCGGGCGTCGGGCCGTGGACCTCGGCCGAGGTCGCGATCGTGGCCCTCGGCGACGCCGACGCCGTCTCGGTGGGCGACTTCCACCTCCCCCACCTGGTCAGCTACGTCCTTGCCGGCGAACCCCGCGGCACCGACGAGCGCATGCTGGAGCTGCTCTCCCCCTGGCCCGGCCACCGCGGCCGGGTCGCGCGCCTGCTCACCCAGTCCGGCCGCTACCCGCCCCGACGCGGCCCCCGCATGCCGCTGCGCTCCTACACCCGGATCTGAGCGGGACGGCGGTCACCGCGCGCGACCCCGGGCCGGGCCGGGGCCCGGCTGGCAGGCCGGGCACCAGTAGGTGACGCGGTCGGTGTCGTAGCTGGGCTGGTCGGCCCTGCGGATCGGGGTGCCGCAGCGGCGGCAGGGCTTGCCGGTGCGGGCGGCCACCCAGCTGGTGTGGCCGGGTCGGGTGTCGCCGGTGGTGATCTGGCCGCCGGTGGTCCGGTTGGCCTCCATCAACCGCTTGAGCAGGTCGACCATGCCGTCGAGGTCCTCGACCCGCCCTACCGGCGTCCACGGGTCGACCCCGCGCAGGAAGCACACCTCGGACTTGTAGACGTTGCCCGGTCCGGCCAGGGCCCGCTGGTCGAGCAGCGCGGTCCCGATCGCCCGGTCGGGGTCGGCGCGCAGGCGGCGCAAGGCCTCGGCCGGGTCCCAGTCGGGGCCGAGCACGTCCGGGCCGAGGTGGCCGACGACCTCGTGCTCGTTGCCGGTGGGCAGCAGCTCGCAGATGCCGAGGCGGAAGCCGACCGCCACCCAGGGCTCGGTCCGGAGCACGGCCCTGACCTGGAAGCCGGGGCCGCGCCAGCGCTCCTTGGGCCGGTACAGGTGCCAGGAGCCCTCCATCTTGAAGTGGGTGTGCAGGGTGGTCCCGGCGTCGGTGCGCAGCAGCAGATGCTTGCCGCGGGCGACCACCTCGCGCACCACCTCGCCGCTCAGGTCGGCGGTGGCGTAGCGGGGCACCCGGAAGTCGGTGGCCAGCAGCCGCCGGCCGGCCAGGGCGTCGTGCAGCCGGGTGGCGGCCAGGAAGACCGTGTCCCCCTCGGGCACCGGGGCCGCCTAGCCTCGGAGCCGGAGGCCGCGGGCGGTGGGACGGAACCCGGCCTCGGTGAGCGCCCTGGCCAGGGGGGTGTCGAACACCGTCCCGCCGTCGGCCTTCTCGACCGCGAGCCGGCCGAGGGCGCCGTCGCGCACCGCCAGGGCGAGGGCGTCGGCGGCGCGGCCGAGCCGGTCGCGGTCGTCGGTGAAGGTCAGCAGGCTGCGGCCGCCCTTCTCGACGTAGAGGACGAGCTCGCCGTCGACCAGGGCGACCACCGCGCCGGCCTTGCGGCCGGGACGGTGGCCGGGGCGGCCGTCGCCCTCGCCGGGGCGGT
>DASYSE010000051.1:0-2381 GCA_036003705.1 Actinomycetes bacterium
GCGCCGCTGGCCGTCATGGCGTGTGAGAACGCCATCAACGCCACCGACGTGCTGGCTGGGCACATCCGCTCGGCCGTAGCGGACGCGGAGTGGCCGGCGGTGGCGGCCAAGGCCGTCTTCGCCAACACCGCGGTCGACCGCATCGTGCCTGCCCAGTCGTCGGAGGCTGGCCTGGACGTCACCGTCGAGAGCTACTTCGAGTGGGCCATCGAACGGGCCCCGTTCGGCGGCAACGAACCGTCGATCCCCGACGCCACCTGGGTCGACGACCTGACGCCGTACATCGAGCGGAAGCTGTTCACCGTCAACACCGGCCACGCCACCACCGCCTACCACGGCTTCGCCCGGGGCATCAGGAAGCTGAGCGACGCCCTGGCCGACGAGGTGGTGCGGGCCGCGGTCGAGGGGGTGCTGGGCGAGACCAAGCAGCTGCTGGTGGCCAAGCACGACTTCAGCGACGAGGCCCAGCAGGCCTATGTGGACAAGATCCTGCAGCGGTTCGCGAACCCGTACCTGCCCGACACCGTGGACCGGGTCGGCCGGCAGCCGCTGCGCAAGCTGTCGCGGTCCGAGCGGCTCATCGGACCGGCGGCCGAGCTGGCCGAGCGGGGCATCCGCCCCCAGCACCTGCTGGCCACCGTCGAGGCCGCGCTGTCCTTCGACGTCCCCGACGACCCCCAGAGCGTGGAGCTGCAACAGCTGCTGCGGACCCTGACCGCGGCCGAGGCGACCGAGCGCATCACCGGCCTGCGGCCGGGCGAGCCGCTCTACCCCGACGTGCTCGCCGTGCTGGAGCGCCGGGTCGGCGGGGCGTGACCGGGACGGCGGGCCCCCGGCTCGCCGTGCTCACCAGTGGCGGCGATGCGCAGGGCATGAACCCGGCCGTCCGGGCCGTGGTCCGCACCGCCATCAACCGTGGCGCGGACATCTTCGCCGTCTACGAGGGCTGGCAGGGCCTGGTCGACGGCGGCGACCGCATCCGCCCGGTGACCTGGGACGACGTCAGCGGCATCCTGGACCGCGGCGGGACGGTGATCGGCACCGCCCGCTCGGGGGCGTTCCGCGAGCGCGAGGGCCGGCGCCGCGCCGCCCAGCACCTCCTGGAGCGGGGCATCGACCGGCTGGTCGTGATCGGCGGCGACGGCAGCCTCTCCGGGGCCGACCTGCTCCGCCATGCCTGGCGGCGCGTAACCCAGGGGTCAGGCGGCTAGCCGCTGCAGGAAGTCCAGCACCCCGGCCGGTCCCTCGACCACTAGGTCGGCCTCGGCCAGCAGCGCTGGCGGGGCCTCGGCCGAGCGCACCGCCACCCGCAGCCCGTCACCGCCCTCGGCGGTGAGCCCGGCCACGGCGGCGAAGGCGGCCAAGTCGCCGAGGTCATCGCCGACCACGACTACCTCCCGGGCGTCCGACTCGGCGACGACCCGGCGGACCGCGTCGCCCTTGTCGCTCGGCACGGCTGGGCGGAGCTCCCAGACCAGCTTGCCTGGGACGACCTCCAGCCCGTGCCGGTCGGCGACCTCGCGGGCGGCCTGGTCGATCGGCGCGGCCCACTGGTCGGGGTCGGCGACCCGGCGGGTGTGGATGGCGACCGCGTACTCCTTGTCCTCCAGCCAGGCGCCGCTGGCCTGGACAACAGGATGGGGCTTGAGGTCCTCGTGGGCGGCCACGACCGCCGGCCGGGCCGCCTCCAGGCGTGGGTCGACCTTGACCTGGCCGTCGTGGATCTCCTGCAGGCCGTACAGCCCCAGGTAGCGCACGCCGGGCGCGGGGGCGTGCTCGGCCAGGTAGTTGGCCGGGCGGCCCGAGACGAGGGCGACGGCGGCGAACCGGGCGGCCAGGGGCTCGAGCAGCTCGACGATGCCGGGCAGCGGCCGGGCCGCCTGCGGGTCGTCCACGATCGGCGACAGGGTGCCGTCGAAGTCCAGGCAGAGCGCGACCTCGCCGGCCCGCTCGGCTAACCGGGCGGCGTGCTCGGCGACGGAGGGGTGGGCGGTCATGGCGTGCCCTCCAGCGAGACCTCGCGCTCCTGACCGGGGGCGAGCTCCACGGTCTGGTCGTGGACGAGGACCTGGATGGGCTGGGCCGGGCCGGGGCGCGAGCCGAGCCGCATGTGGTCCTCGGCCAGCTCGACATCGATCCGATGCCCGCGGTAGTGGACGCTGAAGTGGAGCTGCTTGACCTCCGGCGGCAGGGCCGGCTCGAATCGGAGCACCGGACCGCGGGCCCGCAGGCCGGTCAGGCAGCGCAGCACGAGGTCGACCGTGCCGGCCATCGCGCCCAGGTGGATGCCCTCGGCGGTGGTGCCGCCCTGGACGTCGGCGACGTCGCTCTCCAGCGCATGGAGCAGGAACTGCCAGGCCTCCTCGGGCTGGTAGCGGGCC
>DASYSE010000052.1:0-46708 GCA_036003705.1 Actinomycetes bacterium
TCGACGGGGTGCTGGTGCCAGGCGGCTTCGGGATCCGCGGGGTCGAGGGCAAGGTCGAGGCGATCCGCTTCGCCCGCGAGGGCCGCGTGCCCTACCTCGGCATCTGCCTCGGCCTGCAGTGCGCGGTCATCGAGGTGGCCCGCAACCTGGCCGGCATGAGCGGGGCCAACTCCAGCGAGTTCGACACCGAGACCGCCTACCCGGTCATCGACCTGCTGCCCGACCAGCGCCGGGTGGCCGACAAGGGCGGCACCATGCGCCTCGGGCTCGACCCCTGCCGGCTCCAGAAGGGGTCGCGGGCCGAGCAGGCCTATGGCGACGGGCTGGTGTTCGAGCGGCACCGCCACCGCTACGAGGTCAACAACCGGTTCCGGCGCCGGCTGGAGGACGCCGGGCTGGTGTTCTCCGGCACCTCGCCCGACGGGCGCCTGGTCGAGATGGTCGAGCTGCCCGACCACCCGTGGTTCGTGGCCGGCCAGTTCCACCCCGAGTTCCGCTCCCGGCCGACCCGGCCACACCCGCTGTTCCGCGACTTCATCGGCGCGGCCACGCAACTCGCCGACGCCCGTGACCGGGCGGCCGCTCCAATGCCGGCTCCCGCCGTGCGGCCCGACGGCGTCCCGGCCCACCGCAACGGCGACGAGGCACCGCCCGCCCAGCCCCCGGTCCCGGTCTCGCGGGCCGCCGCCCCGGTCTCGCCGGCCGCCGCCCCCGCCCAGCCCCCGGTCCCGGTCTCGCGGGCCGCCGCCCCCGCCCAGCCCCCGGTCCCCGTCTCGCGGGCCGCCGCCCCGGTCTCGCCGGCCGCCACGCCCGCCCAGCCCCCGGTCCCGGTCTCGCGGGCCGCCGCCCCGCCCCCGGCCGCCACCGTCGACCTCCGCGCCGACGGTCTGGCCGACCCGGTGCGCCACGACGACGACCCGCCGGTCCCGCCCTACCCGATCGCCGCCGGCGAGCCCGGGCGTGCATGACCGACACCCCGCCATTCAGGACGGTCGAGAGCAGGCGGCCATTCAAGGGCAAGGTGGTGACGGTCCGGACCGACCGGATCGCCGACGACGACGGCCGCACCAGCGACCGGGAGGTGGTTGAGCATCCAGGGGCGGTAGCCGCCCTGGTCGTGGACGAGCACGGCCGGGTGGTGCTGGTCGAGCAGTGGCGTCATGCCGTCGGGGCAAGGGTGCTGGAGGTCGCGGCCGGCAAGTACGACGTCGACGGCGAGCCAATGGAAGAGGCGATCCGCCGGGAGCTGGCCGAGGAGCTCGGGGTCGAGGGGGGCACCCTGACCTGGCTGGCCAGCTTCTACACCACCCCAGGGTGGAGCGATGAGATGCTCGACCTGTACCTGGCCGAGGGTGTCTCCGCGATCGAGGGCGGCGCGCCGGCGGCCGACTGGGAGGAGCAGGACCTGGAGGTGGTCCGGCTGCCGTTCGAGGAGGCCGTCCGGCGGGCCACCAGCCCCCCGTGCGATGCCAAGACGCTGGTCGCCCTCGGCCTGTACGGGCTCCGGCTGGCCGGGTTGTGGACGCCCGACCAGGCAGACCGGCCCCCACCCGACGCCCCCGCCCGCCGAGCGGCCGCCAGGCCTTCCTGACCAGGCAGCCGCCGTCTCGTAGACTTGGCTCCCCGGACCCGACGGTGGGGCCGGTGGAGCGAAAGGCGGCGACCACATGGACGTTGGCATCCCGCGGGAGCTCAAGGACCACGAGTACCGGGTCGCGATCACGCCGGTCGGTGTCCGCGAGCTGACCGACGCCGGCCACCGGGTGCTGGTCGAGCGAGGGGCAGGGCTCGGCAGCTCCATCACCGACCAGGAGTTCGAGAAGGCCGGCGGGACCGTGCTTGACACCGCCGACGAGGTCTGGGGCGAGGCCGACCTCATCCTCAAGGTGAAGGAGCCGGTTCCCGAGGAGTTCCACCGACTGCGCAAGGACCAGGTGCTGTTCACCTACCTGCATCTGGCGGCCAGCCGCGAGGTGACCGAGGCGCTGCTGGACAGCGGCACCACCGCCGTCGCCTACGAGACGGTCGAGCTGCCGGACGGCCGGCTGCCCCTGCTCGCCCCCATGAGCGAGGTCGCGGGCAGGATGGCCCCGCAGGTCGGCGCCCACCTGCTGGAGCGTGAGTCGGGCGGCCGGGGGGTGCTGATGGGCGGCGTCTCCGGGGTCTCGGCGGCCAAGGTGCTGGTGCTCGGCGGTGGCATGGCCGGCCAGAACGCCGCCTGGATCGCCCAGGGCATGGAGGCCGAGGTCACACTGCTGGACAAGAGCGTCGACAAGCTGCGCTACGTCGACCAGATCCACAAGGGCCGCATCGTCACCCTGATGTCCAACCGCCAGACGATCGAGGATCTGGTCCTCCAGGCCGACCTGGTGATCGGCTCGGTCCTGATCCCGGGGGCCAAGGCGCCCAAGCTGGTCACCGCAGCGCATGTCCGGGCCATGAAGCAGGGGGCCGTGCTGGTCGACATCTCGATCGACCAGGGCGGCTGCTTCGAGACCTCGCATGTCACCACCCACTCCGAACCGACCTACGTGGTCGACGGGGTGGTCCACTACTGCGTCGGCAACATGCCGGGGGCGGTGCCGCACACCTCGACCTACGGGCTCACCAACGTCACCCTGCCCTACGCGGTCGAGATCGCCTCGGCCGGGCTCGAGGAGGCCGTGAAGGCCGATGCGCCCCTGGCCAAGGGCATCAACGTCTACCGCGGCGAGCTCACCTACCAGCAGGTCGCCGAGGCCCACGCGTTCGACTGGCGCTCCCTCCACGAGGTCATCCCCGACCTGGCCGACGGCGACCCCAGCTGACCATCGATGCCCGGCCAGCCCCCCCGAACCCATGACCACCCGGGTCCCAGCGGGGGCTCGCTTGAGCCCCCGGACCGCCAGGGTCGCACCGGGGCCTCGCCTTGAGTCCCCCGGACCCCCTGGGTCCCACCGGGGCCTCGCCTTGAGCTCCCCGGACCGCCAGGGTCGCACCGGGGGGCTGGTGGTCGCGCCGGCCGGGGTGCCGACCGCGCCCGTTGGGCCGGCGGCGGGGGCGGCGGTGCGCCGCTACCTGGACTACCTGGCGGTGGAGCGGGGCCTGGCCTCCAACACGCTGAGCGCCTACCGGCGGGACCTGCACCGCTACGCCGGCTGGCTGGCCGCCACCGGGATCGACGACCCGGCACGAGCCGGCGAGGCCGATCTGGTCGCGTTCCTTGGCGCCCTCCGGTCCGGCAGCACTCCGGTCGGCACCCGCTACCGGGCCTCCAGCGTCGCCCGCTCCCTGGCCGCGGTCCGCGGCTTCCACCGCTTCCTGGTTCGGGAGCGGCTGGCCGGCGCCGACCCGTCCCGCGACCTCGGCACCCCCAAGGTCCCGGCCAGCCTGCCCAAGGCGCTCTCTGTCGAGCAGGTGGAGGCGCTGCTGGAGGCGATCGCCGGCCACGACCAGCTGCCCCTGCGCGACCGGGCGCTGCTGGAGACCCTGTACGCGGCCGGCCTCCGGGTCAGCGAGGCCACCGCCCTCGACGTCGACGACCTGGACCTGGAGGACGGGACGGTGCGCGCGTTCGGCAAGGGCGCCAAGGAGCGCCTGGTCCCGATCGGCCGCTCGGCCCGCCGGGCGCTGGAGGCCTACCTGGTCCGGGCCCGACCGCTGCTGGCCGGGCCGCGCTCGGGGCCGGCCCTGTTCCTGAACGCCCAGGGCAGCCGGCTGACCAGGCAGGGATGCTGGAAGATCCTGCGCAGGCACGCCAGGCACGCCGGGCTGGAGGCCGAGGTGTCCCCGCACGTCCTGCGCCACTCGTTCGCCACCCACCTGCTGGCCGGTGGCGCCGACATCCGCAGCGTCCAGGAGCTGCTCGGCCACGCCAGCCTGGCCACCACCCAGGTCTACACCCGGATCACCCAGGACCGCCTGCGCGAGGTCTACCTCAGCGCCCATCCCCGAGCCCGTCACGCCGTCCCCGAGTGAGCCGGTCACAGCCGACAACCACCCCACCCGCCGGCCCGCCGATCCTGTAGCCTGCAATCCGGCTCTCGAGGGTCGTCCGTCGTGCCGTCGCCGGTCGCGGCGGGCCGGACGTGCGACGGAGGACGGGCATGGACCAGCAGACCGTTGACCGGCTGCGGGAACGGCTCGAGACCGAGCGCGGCGAGGTGCGTCGCCAGCTCGACGACCTCGGTGCCCGCCGCGACGCCGAGGGCATCGAGGACCCCGAGCTGGACGAGGGCTTCGCCGACGCCGGGCAGGCGGCGGCCGAACGCGCCAACCTCCTCACCCTGGTACGGAGCCTGCGCGACACCCTGCGGGACGTCGAGCAGGCGCTCGACCGGATGGACGCCGGGACCTTCGGGGTCTGCGAACGCTGCGGCCAGCCCATCGGCGAGGAGCGCCTCGAGGCCTTGCCCGCCGCCCGCCTCTGCATGACCTGCAAGCGCCAACGGGTTTCCCGGTGACCGGGCAGTGGCGTGGGGGGATGCCGCGGTGACGCGGAGGGACCCGCGGGCCGGCGACTCGGGCGACCGGCCCGGCAAGGTGGTGCTGATGGTCTGCGACTCGCTCGGGGTGGGGGAGGCGCCCGATGCCGGCGAGTACGGTGACCAGGGCGCCGACACGCTCGGCCACGCCGCCGCCGCAGTCGGTGGGCTGGACCTGCCGACCCTCGGATCGTGGGGGTTCGGGCGGCTCACCGAGATCGCCGGCGTGGCCGCTGTCGACCCGGCCGCCGCCGTGGTCGGCCGCATGGCCGAGCGGTCGGCCGGCAAGGACACCACCACCGGCCACTGGGAGATGATGGGGGTCGTCCTCGACCACCCCTTCCCCACCTACCCCGACGGCTTCCCGGCCGAGGTGATCGACGCCTTCGTCGACGCCATCGGCCGGGGTGTGCTCGGCAACAAGCCCGCCTCCGGCACCGAGATCCTCAAGGAGCTGGGGTCCGAGCACCTGGAGACCGGCAAGCCGATCGTGTACACCTCCGCCGACTCGGTGTTCCAGATCGCCACCCACAAGCGCGTGGTCCCCCTCGACCAGCTCTACAGCTGGTGCGAGCAGGCGCGTGGCCTGCTCGAGGGCGAGCACGCCGTCGGCCGGGTGATCGCCCGCCCCTTCGACGGCGACCCCGGGTCGTTCTTCCGGACCAAGGAGCGGCGCGACTACGCGCTGCCTCCGGCGGGCCCGACCGTGCTGGAGGCGCTCGAGCGGGCCGGTGTCCGCACCATGGGGGTCGGCAAGATCGAGGACATCTTCTCCCGCCGCGGGCTGGTCGACTCCGACCACACCGGCGACAACGAGGCCTCGCTGGACGCCACCGTCCGGTTCCTGCACGAGGCCAAGGGGCCGACCTTCGTCTTCGCCAACCTGGTCGACTTCGACATGGTGTACGGCCACCGCCGCGACGCCGAGGGCTACGCCCGCTGCCTGGAGCGCCTGGACGCCCGGCTTCCCGAGATCGTGGCCGAGCTGGGGGAGGACGACTGGCTGTTCCTCACCGCCGACCACGGCTGCGACCCGACCGCCCCTGGCACCGACCACACCCGCGAGTTCACGCCCTTGGTCGCCTTCAGCCCCGGCGGCACCACCGGCCGCCGTCTCCCCGACCGCGCCACCTTCGCCGACCTCGGCGCCACCATCGCCACCCTGTTCGGCATCCCCTCGGTCGGCCCCGGCCATTCCTTCGCCACCGACCTCCGCTGACGGTTCCCGGCTGAGGCAGTTCCGCCGTACCGTGCCCGCGCCTCGGTAGGTCGAGGAGTTATCCACAGCTCATCCGATGGTGAATTCAGTTCGCTCCGTCACGACCACGGAGCGTGAGCCGACGCGCCCGGCTGTTCGACCACGGAGCGTGGTCAACCGCGGAGCGTGGTCGAACAGCCGGGGGCCTTCACCGTGCTGGCGCTGCCGTCCACCGCTCTGGCCTGGATGCCTTTCTCCGCCCGACCCTGATGGGTAAGATGCGGCCGCCCGCACCGTCGACGAGGTGATTGGTCAACTCATCGCTACATCCACCAACACCTACATCCACCAACACCTACAGCTACCTGTCGCTTAAGCGCCTAGTAGACAAATCAATGTGACGACCAGACATCATGTGGGCGGTCCGGAGGTGCCGGAGATGGGGAAGGTCATCGCCCTTGCCAACCAGAAGGGCGGCGTGGGCAAGACCACCACCGCCATCAACCTCGGGGCCGCCCTGGCCGAGCAGGGCCGCCAGGTGCTCCTGGTCGACATGGACCCGCAGGGCGCGCTCTCGGTTGGCCTCGGCCTGAACCCGCTCGCCCTCGAGCAGACGGTCTACAACCTGCTGATGGATCCCAAGGCGGACGCCGGCCCCAGCATCGAGCGAACCAAGCAGGAAGGGCTGGACCTCCTCCCCTCCAACATCGACCTGGCTGCCGCCGAGGTCCTGCTGGTGGGGGAGGTCGCCCGCGAGCAGGCGCTCTCCCGGGTCCTGCGGACGCTGCGCAAGCGCTACGACTACGTGCTCATCGACTGTCCGCCCAGCCTGGGCCTGCTCACCGTCAACGCGCTCACCGCCGCCGACGGCGTGCTCGTGCCGCTCGAGTGCGAGTACTTCGCCCTCCGCGGGATGGCCCTGCTGATGGACACGATCGAGAAGGTGCGGGAGCGCCTCAACCCCGACCTGGAGATCGTCGGCATCCTCGCCACCATGTACGATTCCCGGACGGTCCACGGGCGTGAGGTGCTCGGCCGGGTTGAGGATGCCTTCGGGGGCAGCGTCTTCCGGACCGTGATCGCCAAGACCATCCGGTTCGCCGAGGCGCCGGTGGCGGGCGAGAGCATCCTGACCTATGCCGGCTCGTCGTCGGGGGCGGTTGCGTACCGCGAGCTGGCCAAGGAGGTACTGGCGTCATGAAGGGTCGGGCGAGCCTGCCCGGAGCCGACGAGCTGTTCCGCGTCACCTCGATCGAGAAGGGTCGGGGAGCACGGGGAGCAAAGCCGCCGGCCGAGGAGGCCCAGCGGGACGACCGGCAGGCGACCGAGCGGGTGCCGAGCGGCCGCCAGCGACACGACGAGAAGGTCACCTACTACTGCACCGCAGACGAGCTGATGGACCTCGAGAACGCCCGTCTGCTGCTGCGCCGCCAGCACGGCATCGCGGTCGACCGGGGTCGCATCGTCCGCGAGGCGCTCGCCCAGGTCCTCTCCGAGCTGGAACGTGACGGCGCCGAAGCCGCTCTGGTCAAGCGACTCACCCGATGACCCGGAGCCGCCTGGCGTCCCGGGCGGGGCTGGCGGGGCTCGTGGAACCTCCGGAGCGCACCCGGGAGCGGCCCGGAGGTTCCCGCTCGGCCGGGGTGCCCCCTCGATGACTCGCGGGGTGCGGGCGGTCGACGTGATCGCCCGCAAGCGGGACGGCGGGGAGGTCCCCGCCGACGACCTGCGCGAGTTCGTGCTCGCCTACGCGCGCGAGGAGCTCCCGGACTACCAGATGTCCGCGTTCCTGATGGCCGGGTATCTGCGCGGGTTCTCGCGGGGAGAGACCGAGGCCCTCACCGACGCCATGGTCGCCTCGGGCGACCGGCTCGACCTGAGCCGGCTGCGTGGGCCGACGGTCGACAAGCACTCCACCGGCGGCGTAGCCGACGGTACCACCCTGGTGGTCGGCCCCTTGGCCGCCGCTCTCGGCATGCAGGTGATCAAGCTCTCCGGCCGCGGCCTCGGTCATACCGGCGGGACACTGGACAAGCTCGAGTCGATCCCCGGCTTCCGGGTCGGCCTCGGTGCCGACGAGCTGCTGAACCAGGTCGAGCGGATCGGGCTGGCCGTGGCCGCCCAGACCGCCGACCTGGTTCCTGCCGACAAGTCGATCTATGCCCTTCGCGACGTGACCGCCACCGTCGGCAACATCGCCCTCATCGCCTCCAGCGTGATGAGCAAGAAGCTGGCCGGCGGCGCCGCCTGCATCCTGCTCGACGTGAAGACCGGTTCGGGGGCCTTCATGCACGAGACCGCCGAGGCTGTCGAGCTGGCCAGGCTCTGCGTCGACCTCGGCGAGGCGGCCGGCCGCCGCACCGCCGCCCTGGTGACCGACATGGACCAGCCGCTCGGGGAGCTGATCGGCAACGCCGTCGAGGTGCGCGAGGCGGTCGAGGCGCTGCGAGGGGAGCGGCCCGGGCGCTTCCTCGACCTCTGCCTCACCCTTACCGGACACCTGGCCGCCCTCGCCGGCAAGGCGGCCGATCCCGAAGCTGGCCGCCGTGACGCCGAGCAGGCCCTGGAACGCGGCGACGGGCTCGAGCGGTTCCGCGACTTCGTGGCCGCCCAGGGGGGAGACCCCCGGGTCGCCGACGACCTGTCTCTCCTGCCGCAGGCTCCGCTCACCCATGAGGTCGAGGCGCCGCGGGACGGCTGGCTGGAGGCGGTCGACGCCGAGGCGGTCGGGCGGGTGGCGGCGGCCCTCGGCGCCGGCCGACGGCGCAAGGACGACGAGATCGACCCGGCCGTGGCGGTCGAGCTCTGGACCAAGCTCGGCGACCGGGTCGAGGGCGGGCAGCCGCTCGGCCGCATCCTGGCCCGCGACGAGGAGTCGGCCCGCTCGGCCGCCGGCGGCC
This sequence comes from Actinomycetes bacterium, assembly GCA_036003705.1. Taxonomy (GTDB): domain Bacteria; phylum Actinomycetota; class CALGFH01; order CALGFH01; family CALGFH01; genus CALGFH01. The sequence goes on from DASYSE010000052.1 coordinate 8,562, forward strand.
TGCTCGCCGCGCTGCGCTGGAGCGACCAGCCCTCCCACGCCCCACCCCTCGTCCACCAGGTCATCGGCGCCTAGGCCCGGTCAGCGATCCCGGCCGCTCGGTCGATCGGGTCGGCACCAGGGGTCCGGCAGGGATAGAGGCCGCTCGGGGGGCCCCGGTCGGGATCGGGGCCGCTCGGGGGGCCCGGTCGGGATCGGGGCCGCTGGGTCGATCGGGTCGGCGCCAGGGCCCGGTAGAGATCGGGACCGCTCGGTCCATCGGGTCCCCGGAGCCGGCCGCGGCCTTGCGCATCGGGTCCTGGTCTGCATCGAGGTCCTCGGCCCGTGCTAGGGTGGCTGCCGAGCGGCGCTCCCCCCAGGCGCCGGATCCCCGGTTCGAACGAGGCTGACGCATGGGCTCACCGCTGTTGCTGCTCCGCGACGAACCTCAGGTGTTCGTCGCCTTCGTGATCGCGGTCATCGTCGGCATCACCTTCCACGAGTTCAGCCACGCCGCGGTCGCCACCATGCAGGGCGACCAGACGGCCCGCTCCCAGGGTCGCCTCACCCTCAACCCGCTCTCCCACCTCGATCCCCTTGGCAGCATCGCCCTGGTCCTTGCCGGCTTCGGCTGGGGCCGGCCGGTGCCCTTCAACCCAGCGCAGCTGCGCAATCGTCGAGTTGGGGCCGCGTTGGTCGGTCTCGCCGGGCCGGCGGCCAACTTCCTGCTCGCCATCGCCGCCGTGATCGCGCTCCGCATCATCTATCCGACCGCGGTGAGCGCCTTCGATGTCGACTTCAGCGTGATACTCCTCGACATGCTGGTCACCCTGAACGTCGTGCTCGGCGTGTTCAACCTCCTGCCGATCCCGCCGCTGGACGGGTCGCGCCTGCTGTCGATCGTGCTGCCGCCGTCCCGCCAGAACATCGTCTACTTCCTCGACCAGTACGGGATCTTCCTGCTGCTCGGCATCCTGATTCTGGCTCCCAACCTGCTCACTCCGATCTTCCGCGCGATCACCGAGGCCCTCTACAGCCTGGTCGGCCTTCCGGTGAGCTGACCCGCCCCACCGCCAACGGGTCATTGGGACGTGGCACGGAGCAGACGCCGCAGCGGTGGTGCGCCGGGCGCTCGCCCTCGATCCCGACAGCCGCGCAGCTGGAGCCCCGTCCCGACCCCTGCCGCGCCCTCGACTACGGCTCGTTGTCCGGGACATGGGACGCTGGCTACCATCGGCCGGCTGCGCCGGTCTGCGCGGGTGCCGCCGCCGCAGCGTACGAGTAGTTGATACAACGATGAATAGATAAGTAGATATATGGACTACGTAGTCAAGACCGAGGTGTTCGAGGGGCCGTTCGACCTGCTCCTGCACCTGATCGCGCGCCAGCGGGTGGACATCTGGCAGGTGTCGCTGTCTCGCATCACCGAGGACTATCTCGCCGAGATGCGCCGGATGCGACAGCTCAACCTGGAGGTGGCGACCGAGTTCCTGGTCGTCGCGGCCACCCTGCTCGAGCTGAAGGCGGCACGGTTGCTGCCAGCCCCGGACGCCGACTCCGACGAGATCGAGGCGGTCCTCGAAGAGCGGGACCTGCTCTTCGCCCGCGTGCTCCAGTACCGGGCCTACAAGCAGGTCGCCGGCCTGTTCGGGGCCCGCCTGCTCGAGCAGGCTGCCTACGTCCCTCGCCGGGTCGGCGCCGAGGACGTTCTGCGGCGCATCGTTCCCGACTTGCTGGTCGGGGTCGACCCGGCTGAGCTCGCGCGGCTGGCCGCCGCCGCGTTCACCCCGGCGCCGCCGCCCCAGGTCACCACCGCCCACATCGCGCCGCCCAAGCTGTCGGTCGCCGAGGCCGTCGCCTCCCTCGCGGGGCACCTCCAGGAACGAGGAGCAAGCAGCTTCGAGGAGCTGGTGGGTCGCCAGGCCGTGCCGATCGAGGTCGTCATCGGCCTGCTTGCCGTCCTGGAGCTGTACAAGCGATCGTTGGTCGAGCTCGACCAGACGTCGACCTTCGGCGACATCGCCGTCCGCTGGACCGGCGGTGACCTGGTCGACCCCATCGACATCACGGTCGAGGAGCCCATATGACCGACCCCACCGTAACGACACCGGCACGTGCCGCCCCCGCCCCGCCCGCATCACCCGCAGGACGGGGGCAGCCCGCCGAGCCTTCCCAGCCAACCCCGCCGGCATCACCCGCGGGACGGGGGCAGCCCGCCGAGCCTTCCCCGCCGACCCCGCCGGCATCACCCGCGGGACGGGGGCAGGCCGCCGAGCCGTCCCCGGAGGCCCCCGAGCCACCGCCCGCCTCCGGGGCTGGGTCGGCGGCGGCCGAGCGGGGTCCAGAGGCGGGTTCGGGCGTCGGGGGGTTGGAGGGAGACCCGAACGCGTGGCCGCCCGATGAAGCCTTCGACACAGTGGAGCTGGATGACCGCGGGTGGGCCCGGCGCGACCTGGAGGCCATCCTGCTGGTCGCCGACGAGCCGGTGCCCGCGGCCGTCCTGGCCGAGATCGTCGGCTCGCGGCTGTCAGAGGTGGAAGAGCTGCTGATCGAGCTTGCGGGCGAGTACGCCCGCGACGGCCGAGGGTTCGTACTCCGGGCGATCACCGGCGGCTGGCGGCTCTACACCCATCCCGGTGCACGGGCCGCGGTCGAGGCGTTCCTGCGGGCGGGGCAGCAGAGCCGGCTCACCCGCGCGGCCCTGGAGACGCTCGCGGTGATCGCCTACCGACAGCCGGTGACCCGGTTCCAGGTCGCCGCCGTCCGCGGCGTCAACGTGGACGGCGTGTTCCGGACCCTGCTCTCCCGAGGCCTCATCCAAGAGGTGGGGAGCGACCCCGGACCCGGCCAAGCCACCCTCTACGGCACCACGCCGGCCTTCCTGGAGCAGCTTGGCCTCAACGGGCTCGACCAGCTCCCGCCCATCAAGGACTATCTCCCAGAGGGCATCGACCTGGTCGAGCTCCAGGAGCAGCCATGACCTCCGCCGGCCGGAACCGCACCCCCGACGAGGGGAGTCGGCCCCGACCACCCGGCTCCCGGACCGGGTCCGGATCCCCGCCCCGCCGGTCGCCCCGATCCGACGGCGGCCAGCAGCCCGCCCCCTCCCGCGGCCCAAAGCGACGGTCCGGAGCCGACCCAGCCGCGCCCCGCTCGCGCCGCTCCGCAACAGCGCAGCGGGTCGCGCCAACTCCCCGCTCGCCCCGCCCGCCCCGGGAAGCGCCGGAGACCCGGCGTTCATCCCGGCCACCCGGTGGACAGCCGCGCGGGCGCAGCTCCGCCCGGACGGCTTGGGAGGATCCATCGGACAGACGGTCGACCCGGAGGCCGGGAGAGGACCCTGCCGGTCGGGGTTTGCCTGGAGGGGGTGGCGGGCAGGCGCGCGGGCGGCGGTCGGCTCGGGTGGCCTGGGAGGACCCTGCGGGTCGGGGTTCGCCTGGAGGGGGTGCTGGGCAGGCGCGCGGGCGGCGGTCGGCTCGGAACTCGGAGGAGGACTCGGTCGGGCGGCGGTCGCCTCGGGTCGGTGGTGACCGGCGGGGCGGGTCGGTAGCTCGCCGGGCGGCTCGAGCGGTGGGGGATGACCCTGATGTTCCTGGTTCGGGCCGGGCAGGAGGGGAAACCGGCGGGTCGGGCATGCGGCGAGCCGCCTCGGTCTGGCCCCCGGGAGGGGCGGATGCGCCCGCGACCGGTCGCCACCGGCCGGATCGCTCACGGGAGGATGCTCGGTCGCGCCGGGTTCCCGAAACCCGAGATCGACCGCGGGAACATGGTCGATCTGAGCAGGCTCCTGGGGCCGCGGTCCGACCGCGGGAGGATGCTCGATCGGGACGGGATTCCGGGGCTACGGTTCGTCCGTCCCGCCTGGGTTCGACGGGGCGTGCGGGTTCGACGGGGCGTGCGGGTTCGAGCGCGAGCGAGGGTTCGACAAGCCGCTCGGTTCCGGTCGTGCGAACCCGATCCGGCTCCCAGGCTGGTCCGGGCGGCCGATCCGCTCCGAACGGTCGTGGGGCCCGGAAGGCGAAGGCTGTCCGGACCAGCGGGGAACTCCGCGAACGCGGGCGCAAGCAGCCGGATATGGCGTCGGGACCGGGTGGGTCTTCCGGCGATGGAGCGGAGCCGGTTCGGCTCAACAAGGCATTGAGCGGGGCTGGGCTGGGGTCGCGGCGAGCGGTTGAGCAGCTCGTTCGGGCAGGTCGAGTCTCGATCGCGGGCAAGGTCATCCACGAGCTGGGCCGGCGGGTGGACCCCGTCCACGATCGGGTCGAGGTGGACGGGTCGCGGGTGGTGCTGGACGAGCGGCGCCGCTACTGGCTGTTGAACAAGCCTGCCGGGGTGGTGAGCACGGCGGCGGACCCGGAGGGCCGACCCACGGTCGTCGGCATGGTGCCGGAGCAGCCGCGGGTCTTCCCGGTCGGGCGCCTCGACCGGGACACCGAAGGCATGCTGCTGCTCACCAACGACGGGTCGCTCGCCTATCGGCTCACCCATGCCAGGTACGGGATCGAGAAACGCTACCTGGCCGAGGTCGAGCGCCTGCCCGCCGACGCCCCCGGCCGTCTCCGGCAGGGGATCGAGCTCGAGGACGGATTCGCCAAGCCGGCTCGGGTCAGGGTGGTGGCCGGCTCCGGGCGGCGCCGCATGGTCGAGGTGGTCCTGGTCGAGGGTCGCAACCGCGAGGTGCGGCGGCTGTTGGACGCGGTCGGCGCCCCGGTGCGCCGGCTCGTCAGGACCGCGGTGGGACCGATCCGCCTGAGCGGCCTCGCTCCCGGCGAGTACCGGGCTCTCCGACCCGAGGAGGTCCGGAGCCTCTACAAAGCGGCAGGGCTATGAACCAACTTATCGACAGAGTTCCATGGAAACTTATCGCTTCATCGCTAAATCGGCGATGGCAGTGGAATCACGGCCCATGAGCGCGGAGCGGCTCGTCGCCCTACGGGGGGCCACCACCGTTGACGTTGACACGACCGACGCCGTGATCGGGCGCACCGGCGAGCTGCTGGCCACCCTGCTGGAGCGAAATGGCCTGGAGCACGACCAGCTGGTGTCGATCATCTTCACGTCGACCAAGGACCTACGAAGTGCGTTCCCGGCACTGGCGGCCCGCGAGCTCGGTCTCGGCGACGTGCCGCTGCTCTGCGCCGGCGAGCTCGACGTCATCGGCGGCAACCCCAGGACGATCAGGGTGCTCATCCACTGCTACTCGACCCGGCCGAGGGCGACCCTTCGCCACGTCTACCTGCACCGCGCCAAGCACCTGCGCGACGACCTCTCGGAGTGAACCAGATGACCTCGAACGTCGAATGGCCGCGGCGGCTCGCCATCGTTGGCACCGGGTTGCTGGGTGCTTCGGTGGGTCTGGCCGCCCGGGCGGCAGGAGTCGCCGACGTGGTGGGGGCCGACAGCGATCGCCGCGAGCTGCGCGACGCGCTCACGCGGGAGGCAATCACCAGCCGCGCCCGTTCGGTCGAGGAGGCAGCCGAGGGCGCCGACCTGATCGTGGCCGCGACGCCCGTCCGCTCGCTTGCCGGCGTGCTCACCCGTGCCCACGCCGCCAACCCGCAAGCGGTGCTCACCGATGTCGGTAGCACCAAGTTGCACCTTCTAGCTGAACTTCAACGATCTTCCACCAATCTGGGGCGGGTCATTCTCGGCCATCCGATGGCCGGGTCGGAGGAGCGCGGGGCACGAGCCGCCCGGGTGGACCTGTTCCACGGCGCGGCCTGGGTCCTGACCCCGGCACCACACGTCGACCATCAGGCGCTGCGACGGTTGACCTCGTTCGTGCGTGACCTGGGGGGCCGGCCCCTCATGCTCGACCCGGAGCTGCACGACCAGGTGGCCGCCTTCGCAAGCCATCTGCCCCAGCTCGCCGCAACCGCTCTGATGGGGGCGGTGGGTCAGGTGGAGTCGCCGGCCGCGCTGCGACGCCTGGTCGCCAGCGGGTTCCGGGACACCACCCGAGTGGCCGCCAGTGACCCGGACCTGTGGGTCGACATCTGCGCCACCAACGGCCCGAGCATCGTGGCCGCTCTCGACGTGCTGACCGGCCGGCTCGAGGTGCTGCGGAAGCTGATCGCGGCCGGTGACCGGGTCGGCCTGCGCGAGGAGCTGGCCGCGGCCAGGACGGCGCGCCTGCGCATCCCGACCAAGCCAGGCTCCTCGCCCCGCGGCCTGCGGGAGGTGGTGGTCCACATCGCCGACCGCCCGGGCAGCCTGGCCGCCGTGTTCCACGCCCTCGGGGCAGCCGGGGTCAACGTGGAGGACCTGGCCATCGACCACGAGCTCCAGGGCGGCAGCGGTGCCCTGCGCATCTGGGTCGCGGGCCGCGACGCCCTCGCCGCCGCCATCGCCGTCCTCGAGCTGGCAGGCTGGTCTGCCCACGAGGGTACCGGCGCCCCCTGACCCCAGGTCCCCTCCGCACGATGTCGACCAGGACGCAAGTCAATGAATCGATATATCAACTAATGAAGGTGTGTGGAGACGAGCCGGACGCTGGGGGGTCTGCCAGCGGGTAGACTGCGCTGCGGACGTCCCGCGGTCCGGGACGGGCCGGTCGCGAAGCGGTTTGGCGTCTTGGAGGACAGCGTGCAGGTTGGGTGGCCGGATCCGCGGCGGCGAGGCCGTCCCGCGACGGTCATGGCCCACCGGCCAAGCAGGGAGACCTGGTGAGGGTGGTCGGGTTGGGCGGGGACGAGCCCATCGAAGGTGCCGCCGGGGTGGTCGTCGCCATCGACGGCCCGGCCGGGTCTGGCAAGAGCACCGTCGCCCGGCGGGTCGCGGAGCTGGCCGAGCTGCGGTACCTGGACACGGGAGCGACCTACCGGGCCCTCACGCTCGCCCTGCTGCGGCGGGGGATCCCGATCGAGGACCCAGAGGCCGTCGCCGACGCGGCCAAGACGATGGACCTCACCCTGGAGCTCGCACCTGGGCCGGCCGGTGTGGCCAGGGTGCTGCTGGACGGGGTCGAGCCAGGCCCCGCGCTCCGCTCGCCCAAGGTGAACGCCACGGTGTCGGCGGTCGCTGCCATCCCGGCCGTCCGCGAGCTTCTGGTCGGCGTGCAGCGGTCGCTTGTCGGCGTCGGGGGCATCGTGGTCGAAGGTCGTGACATCGGCACGGTCGTGTGGCCCGACGCCGAGGTCAAGGTATTCCTGACCGCGACCGAGCACGAGCGAGCCCGGCGGCGAAGCGGGGACGCGGAAGGCGGCGGTGAGACGGCCGAGACGTTGGCCCGCCGGGACGCGCTCGACAGCGGGCGGGCCGCCTCTCCAACCCGGGCTGCCGCCGACGCGCTGGTCATCGACTCCACCACCCGGACCATCGACCAGGTGGTGGACCAGATCCTCGGCCTCATCAGAGCCGCCAGAGCCAATCGCCCGAGATGACCGGCGGAACCGACCGCGAGGCGCACCGCGCCGACCTGGGCGGCGGCCCGGTCGAACCCGCCGGGACCTCGGGCAGCGCTGCCGGCAGCCCCGAGGACCCGATCGAAGCCGTGGACGAGGCGATCCGGCCCGGGAGCGCCGGGGGTGATGATGGCGGGTCGGGGATCCGGCCCGGGGGCGCCGGGGGCGAGGGAGGTGGCGGGGGTGCCGACGATGCCGGTCCTCGGGCGAAGGACCCGGATCGGGGGTACCTGATCGCTGCGACGGTGATGAAGCCGTTGATGCGCGCCTGGTTCCGGATCCGGTTGGAGGGCAGCGAGCACATCCCCGTCGGGGGGCCGGTGATCCTGGCGTCCAACCATCGAAGCAACATGGACCCGGTGCTGCTGGCCGCCGCGGTCGAGCGGCCGCTGGCGTTCATGGCCAAGGCCGAGCTGTTCGTCGGTCCGCTCGGCTGGATCCTGCGCTGGATCGGCCAGTTCCCCGTGCGTCGTGGTGGCATCGATCGCGAAGCCCTGCGTCGGACCGACGCGGTGCTGGCCCGCGGCTCAATGCTGGGGCTGTTCCCGGAGGGGACCAGGGGAGACGGAGGCTTTGCGGCCGTCCTTCCCGGCCTTGCCTATATCGTGGTGCGGCAGCGCTGCCCGGTCCTGCCGGTGGTGATCCTCGGCACCGAGAGGGTGCGGCGCCGGTTCGGCTGGCTGCCGTTCGCCTCACCGGTCCGGATCGTGATCGGCCCGCCGATCGATCTGCCCCGGTCCACCAGCGACCGCGCCGGCCGGCGGGCGGCCAGCGAAGTCCTGCGCCAGCGCCTCCAGGCCTTCCTGGCCACCGTCGGTGACACGCCCACCAAGCCGACGCCTAATAGACAAAGCGATGAGTAGACAAAGCGATATGACTGTGGAGCCTCAGGAAGACGAGTCGACCGGTCGCCTGCCAAGGGTGGCGGTCGTCGGGCGACCCAACGTCGGCAAGTCGACCCTGGTCAACCGGCTCCTCGGGCGGCGCGCGGCGATCACCCAGGAGCAGCCGGGCGTGACCCGCGACCGGGTCGCCTACCAGGCCGAGTGGTCCGGTCGGCGCTTCGAGCTGGTCGACACCGGCGGCTGGGAGCCGCGGGCGACCGGGCTCCAGGCCCGGGTGGTCGCCCAGGCCGAGCGGGCCATGGCCGATGCCGACCTCCTGCTGCTCGTGGTCGACGCAACCGTCGGGGTCACCGAGGAGGACGCCGCGGTGGCGGGCCGCCTCCGCCGTGGCCGCGTGCCGGTGCTGCTGGTCGCCAACAAGGTCGACAGCGCGGCCGCCGAGCCCCAGACCGCCACCCTGTGGTCGCTCGGCCTCGGCGAGCCACTCGCCGTCTCCAGCCTGCACGGCCGGGGGTCAGGAGACCTGCTCGACGCGGTGATCAAGCGGCTGGGCGCGCCGGCCGAGTCCGCCGACGAGTCGGACGTCCCGGCGCTGGCGATCGTCGGTCGGCCCAATGTCGGCAAGTCCAGCCTGCTCAACCGGCTCGCCGGCGAGGACCTGGCGATCGTCGACCCGACTCCGGGCACCACCCGCGACACCGTCGACTCGCTCGTCGCCCGGGCCGGCCGGAGCTACCGGCTGGTCGACACCGCCGGGATGCGGCGGGCGTTCCAGCAGGCCGAGGGGGCCGACTACTTCGCCTTCGTCCGCAGCCTGGAGGCGGTCGACCGGGCCGACGTGGCGCTGCTCGTGCTCGAGGCGCCGCTGGGCGTTGCCGAGCAGGACCAGAAGGTGGCCGTACGGGCGGTCGAGGCCGGCTGCGGGGTGGTCCTGCTGGCCAACAAGTGGGACCTGATGGACGACGAGGCGCGCCGCCAGTTCGGCGTCGACCTCGAGCGCAAGCTGTACTTTGTCGATTGGGCGCCGATGCTGCGGGTCTCGGCCCGCACCGGCCGGGGAGTCGAGAAGATCTGGGGTCTGGTCGACGGGGTGCTCGCAGAGCGCGCCCGACGGATCCCCACAGCGGCGCTCAACCAGTGGCTCGGCCAGGCGACCGAGCACACGCCGCCTCCACCGGTACGCGGCCGCACGGTGAAGCTCCGCTACGCCACCCAGGCCAGAGTGGACCCGCCCGAGCTGGTGGTGTTCACCACGGGCCCGCTGACCCCGAGCTACCGTCGCTACCTGGAGCACGATCTGCGGCGCACCTTCGGCTTCGAGGGCACGCCGGTGCGGCTGGTGGTGCGGGTCCGGGCCAGGGAGCGGTCCCAGGAGCGCTGAGGGCGGCCCTCCGCCCATCCGGATCGCACCGGCGGCCGTGATATCCTGACGACCGTTTCGGGCCTCCGGGCCCGCGTTCGGGACGTGGCGCAGCTTGGTTAGCGCACCAGTCTGGGGGACTGGGGGTCGCCGGTTCAAATCCGGCCGTCCCGACCAATCACGCCCTTTCGATCGGGTCCGCCCAGCGCCGTCGGGCAAGGGCTGCGCCGGTGTCCGGGCCCGCGTGGCGGGGCGTCAGGGGTGGGCGGTGGTCTACGCTCCTCGGCATGAACGACATCAACCGGTCGGACCCGCACCCCGACCCCGGGACCACGGCGGCCGATCCGGGCCCGCTGGGGCCGAGCCGGCGGGTTTCGACGGCGATCGTCACCGCGCCCAACGCGGTGACGATGGTGCGGCTGCTGCTCATGCCGGTGTGCGCGTACCTGCTGGCGACCGGACGGTACGGGACCGGGCTGGTGCTGACGGCGGTGGTCGGATCCACCGACTGGGTCGACGGGTGGCTGGCCAGGCGGACCGGGCGGGTGAGCCGGCTCGGGCAGCTGCTGGACCCGCTGGCCGACCGGCTGCTGATCGCCTCGGTGGCGATCGCCCTGGTGGTCCGGGGGGTGCTGCCCTGGCCGGCGGCGGTGCTGCTGGTGGCACGGGACCTGTTCCTGCTGGCCGCCTGGCCGCTGCTGAAGCGGCGGGGGATCGAGCCACCCGAGGTGATCCTCCTTGGCAAGGCGGCGACCCTGGTGCTGCTGTTCGCCCTGCCCGTGCTCACCCTGGGCGCGACCGGCGTGGCCGTGGCCCACGCCGCCCGCCTTCTCGGGCTTGCCCTGCTCTGGGCCGGGGTGGCCATGTACTACCTCGCCGGGGCGGTCTACGTCAGAATGGTGCTGGAACGGCTCGGCCACCGGGCGGAGGCCGGCTCCTAGCCAGGCGGCAGGAGCCGGGCCGCCAGCCGAGCCGGCGAGCCCGATCCCGGTCCGGGCGCTGGCGAGCCTTTCCCGGCAGGCGCCCTGACGGCTGGTGGTTCGACATGCGCCTCGGGCGAGGTGCCGAGACAAGGATCCAAATCCCCATGGCTATGAACCTCTCGTCCACCCAGCCGCGCGGCCCCTGCGGGGGCGGCCCGTGAAGGCGGTGATCATGGCCGGCGGGGAGGGCACCCGCCTGCGCCCCCTCACCGCCAACCAGCCGAAGCCGATGCTCCCGGTGGCCAACCGGCCGATCATGGAGCACATCGTCAGGCACATCCGGAACCACGGGTTCAAGGACATCGTGGTGACCGTCCAGTTCCTGGCCAGCCAGGTCCGCAACTACTTCGGAGACGGTTCCGACATGGAGGTCGACCTGGTCTACGCGACCGAGCCGACCCCGCTGGGCACGGCCGGCAGCGTCCGCAACGCGGCCGAGATGCTCGGCGAGACCTTCGTGGTGATCTCCGGGGACGCCCTCACCGACATCGACCTGGACGAGGTGGTCGGCTTCCACCGCCGCCGCGGCGCGCTGGCCACGGTGATCCTCAAGCGCATGCCCAACCCGCTCGAGTTCGGCATCGTCATCACCACCGACGACGGCCGCATCGAGCGCTTCCTCGAGAAGCCCCACTGGGGCCAGGTCTTCTCCGACACCATCAACACCGGCATCTACGTGCTCGAGCCGGAGGTGTTCGAGCAGATCCCGGACGGCCAGCCGGCCGACTTCGCCGCCGACGTGTTCCCCAAGCTGCTGGACCAGGGTGCGCCGCTGTTCGGCTTCGTCGCCGACGGCTACTGGGAGGACGTCGGAAGCCTCGAGGCTTACCAGCGCGCCCACCACGACATCCTCGACGGCCGGGTCAAGGTCGACCTTCGCGGCTTCCAGGTCCGGCCTGGGGTCTGGCTCGGCGAGGGGGTCGAGCTGGACCCCGACGCGGTCCTCACCGCCCCGGTGCTCATCGGCGACTTCACCAAGGTGGAGGCCGGCGCCCGCCTGCGCGAGTACACGGTGGTCGGCTCCGGGGTGATCGTGAAGCGCGACGCCTTCCTGCACCGCGCGATCGTGCACGACAACGCCTACATCGGTCCGGGGACCAGCCTGCGCGGCTGCGTGGTCGGGCGCAGCGCCGACATCAAGGAGGGCGGCCGGGTCGAGGACGGGGTGGTGGTCGGCGACAACGCCGACATCGGCCACGGCGCCATCCTTCAACCTAACGTCAAGGTATATCCCTACAAGACGGTCGAACCAGGAGCGATCGTCACCAAGTCGATCATCTGGGAAGGCCGAGGCGCCCGCACCCTGTTCAGCGAGCCTGGGGTGGCCGGCATCGGCAACGTCGACCTGACCCCGGAGATGGTCCTGCGGGTGGCCACGGCCTTCGGCTCGACCCTCAAGAAGGGGTCGACGGTGACCCTGGGCAGGGACGCCAGCCGGGTGTCGCGCGCGCTCAAGCGGGCCATCATCGCCGGGCTGAACTCGGCCGGGGTGACCTGCGAGGACCTGGAGCTGGCCCCGGCCCCGTCGGTGCGCTTCTCGGCCGCCAGGATGGGCGCCTCCGGTGGCATGTACGTGCGCACCTCGCCCCAGGACAGCCAGTCGGTGGAGCTGGCGGTGTTCGGCGGTGACGGCTGCGACGTCGACGAGGGAGCACGGCGCCGGATCGAGCGCACCTACTACCGCGAGGAGTTCCGGCGGGCGTTCGGGCAGGAGATGGGCGAGCTGCGCTACCCGCCACGCGCGGTCGAGCACTACGCCGTCGCCCTCGTCCACAGCCTCGACGACGCGGCCGTCCGCCACCGGCGCTTCAAGGTGGTGATCGACGCCGGCGGCGGCACCGCCTCGCTGGTCCTTCCCCACCTGCTGTCCCGGTTGAACCTGGACACCCTGATCGTCAACGGCCACCTCGACGAGAACAGGGTGTCCCCGACCGACGCCGAGCGGCACGCCGACCTGGACCGCCTGGCCAAGCTGGTCACCGCGTCCGGCGCCGATCTCGGCGTGCTGTTCGACTCGGTCGGGGAGCGGATCACCCTGGTCGACGAGCGCGGCGCGATCCTCGGGCTGGACCGGGCGCTGCTCCTGTTCGTCGACCTGGTCGTGCGGTCGGAGGGCAGCGGCGCCATCGTCCTGCCGGTCTCCACCACCCGGCTGGCCGGTGAGCTGGCCGCTCGCCACGGCCGCCAGGTCCACGGCAGCAAGCTCTCGACCAGCGCCATCATGCGGGCCGCTCAGCAGGCTGGGGTGGTGTTCGCCGGCGCCGAGGGCGGCGGCTACGTGTTCCCGGTGCTGCATCCTGCCTATGACGGGCTGCTCTCGTTCGGCAAGCTGCTGGAGCTGCTGACCGCCCACGACACCAGCCTCGGCGACGCGGCGGCCGCGCTGCCCGAGCCCTCGGTGGTCCAGCGCCAGGTCCCGACCCCCTGGGAGCGCAAGGGAGCGGTGATGCGCCAGGTGGTCGAGGCGGCCAAGGGCCGGCGCGTCGACGACACCGATGGGGTGAAGGTGTTCCACCCACCGGCCACCACCGACGATGGCACGGGAGGTCCCTGCGGCGACGACTGGGCCCTCGTCGTCCCCGACACCGTCGAGCCGGTCACCCATCTGTGGGCCGAGGCCGGTGCCTCGGCGGACGCCCTGGCCCTGGCCGACGAGTACGAGGCGCTCATCCGCCGCGCCGCCGAGCGCGCCTGAGCCCAGGGAAACCGGTCAAGGATCCGGGGTGGCGATCGGCCGTGGTCGCCGTGGGCGGCGCGCAAGCAGCGGCGCTGCCGGGTTGGCTTGGTGCTGCATGCGGCGCCGACCACACGACCGGGCTCCCTTGACGCAGTTGTCCCGACTGCGCCGGGCTGGGGTTGCCCGAGCGGGGTGGCGGCCGTAGGCTTTCTGTTCGCCCGGGTCGCTTCCCCCTGCCTTCGGCTCGGCGTCCCGCCGTCCGGTCGGCCGGGCGGCATGCCAAAGGAGCCCAACCATCTCGGTCGCCGACCCATCAGCCGAGCCCCCTGAGCACCGGCCGAGCGCGCCCGCCGCGCGCTTCGAGCCGGCCCAGGGCGGGCCGCTGCGGCATCGGTCCGTGGCCGGGCCGCTGGCCGCCGCCAGGCGCCGTCTCGGCCGGCTTGCCGGCGCCCTGCGGGGATTTGGCCGGGGGCCGCGGCTGGCGCTGATCGGGCTGCTCGTCGTCGTCCTGGCCGCCGGCCTGCTGGCCACCGAGGGGCTGACCTTCGCCGGCCGCGTCCGCCGCGGGGTCCGGGTCGGCGGGATCGACCTGTCCGGCCTGAGCCAGGCGACGGCCGCCAGCCGACTGCAGACCGCGGCCGGCTCCCTGGAAGCGTCGCCGGTGGTCCTCGAGGCCGGCGCGGCCACGGTGCGCCTGCCCAGGTCCCGCGCCGGGGTGCAGCTGGACGTCGAGGCCAGCCTCGCCGCGGCCATGGCCGTCGGCCGCCGGAGCCCACTGGATCCCGACCGCCTCAAGGGCTGGCTCAGCCCCATCGACCTGCCGTGGCAGTCCCGCGTGGTCCAGGCCCGCCTCGACCGCGAGCTGGCCGACCTCGACCGCCGCGTCGGCCGCCCGGTCCGCGAGCCCAGCCTGCGCATCGGCGGCGGCGGGGGAGCGGGGGCCGTCCCGGTGGAGCTGGTGCCGGGCCGACCGGGCCTGGCGGTGGACCGGTCGGGAGCCGAGGCGGCGATTCGGGCGGCGGCCGCCGTGCCGGCCGGGGCGACGGTCCGCCTCCCGACCCGGGAGCGCCCCCCGAGCGTCGGGCCGGAAGCGGCCAGAGCGGCCGCCCACCGGGCCGGCACCCTGCTGTCGGCACCGGTCAGGGTGACCGCCGGCGGCGGCCGGGCCGACCTGCGCCCGGCCGAGCTCGCCCCGCTCGTCCAAGTCGAGGTGGCGGCGGGCCAGCTGCGGCTGCGCCTCGACCCAGTCGGGCTGGACCGGCTGCTCCACCGCCGGGCCCCGTTCGCCTACACCGAGCCCAAGGACGCCCGGTTCCAGCCGACCGGTGGGCGCATGCGGGTCCTCCCCGCCGTGGCCGGGATCAAGGTGGATCCGAGGAAGACGGCCGCCGCCGTGCTGGACGCCGGCACCGCGACCACCGGGACGGCCCGGCAGGCGGCCCTGGCCACCACGACCACCCAGCCCGGCCTGACCACCAAGGAGGCGAATGGCCTCGGGATCAAGGAGGTGATGTCGACCTACACGACCACCTTCAACGCCGGCGACGTCCCCCGGGTCCATAACATCGGCCTGATCGCCGCCGCCGTCCACGGCAGCCTGGTCCGGCCCGGCCAGCTGTTCTCGATGAATGCGGCCACCGGCCGGCGCACCGCGGCCAAGGGTTACCGGACCGCCCACGTGATCCAGGACGGCGAGATCGTCGACGGGCTGGGCGGCGGCGTCTGCCAGGCCGGGACCACCATGTTCAACACGGCCTTCTTCGCCGGCTTGCCGGTGGTCGAGCGGCGCAACCACAGCCTGCACATCAGCCACTACCCGATGGGCCGGGACGCCACCCTCGACTGGCCGGGCACCGACCTCAAGTTCCGCAACGACTCCCCCTACGGGATCTACATCACCAGCCGGGCCACCCCATCCACGCTGAGCTTCACCTTCTGGTCGACGTCCAGGGGTTACAAGGTGACCGCGAGCACCTCGGCGGCGCGCAACTACCGCGCCCCGAGCACCAGGTACGAGGACGACCCGACGCTGCCCAAGGGGGAGGAGGTCGTCGAGGAGTCCGGCTCCTCCGGCTTCGACGTCACCGTCGTCCGCACCGTGACCAAGGGCGGCACGGTCGTCCGGCGGGACAGCTTCGTCTCCAACTACAGCCCCTGGGTCCGGGTCGTGCGCCGCGGCACCAAGGAAGGCCCCGAGCCGGGAGCCGGCGCCCCGGCCTGAACGTCCCGGTGGGCGGGCTCTGGCATGGTGGACACGGCTGTGCTTGGCTACCAGCGGGCCAGGCCCACGCCGCGCCCTGGTGACCACCTCTGGAGGGACGAGGATGTACCCCGACGACCTCAAGTACACGAGTGAGCACGAATGGGCCCGGCCCGAGGGCGTCCGGGCCACCATCGGCATCACCCACTACGCCCAGGACGCCCTGGGCGACATCGTCTACGTCGACCTCCCGCCCGTCGGCACGGCCGTCACCGGCGGTGAGACCTTCGGCGAGGTCGAGTCCACCAAGTCGGTGTCCGACATCTACAGCCCGGCCACGGGCACGATCGTCGAGCGCAACGACGAGCTGGACAAGAGCCCCGAGCTGATCAACTCCGACCCATACGGACAAGGCTGGCTCGTGGTGATCGAGCTGACCGAGGCCGGTGAGCTCGACCAGCTGATGGATGCCGCCGCCTACACCGAGCTGGTCGCCGAGTCCTGAACGTCACCGTATCGTGGAGGTCGCCAGGGCGGAAGCTCAGCCCTGCATTGACCCTGTTTTGATCCGTCCTCTACAGTCACCGACCAAAACGACGCCGCTCGCCCGCACCGCGGACCGGGCGGCGGGTGACCAGAGCCGAAGCCCCGGGAGGGCAGCATGTTCTGCACTCAGTGCGGTCACAAGAACCCTGAGGGGGCCCACTTCTGCGCGAATTGTGGGGCCGCGCTGGTCACGACCCCCGACGACTCGACGACCACCATCAGCCTCGCCGCCCAGGACCTCGAAGCTGAGGTCGAGGAAGAGGTCGTCGCCCCAGTCGAGGAGCTGCGGGAGAACACGGCCATGCTGGTGGTGCGGCGCGGGCCGAACGCCGGCAGCCGCTTCCTGCTCGACAAGGAGGTGGTCACCGCCGGACGCCATCCCGAGAGCGACATCTTCCTCGACGACATCACCGTCTCGCGCCGGCACGCCGAGATCCGTCGCGGGTCCAGCGGCTTCACCGTCCACGACGTCGGCTCCCTCAACGGTACCTACCTGAACCGGGAGCGGGTGGAGGACGGTGAGCTCGTCGCCGGCGACGAGCTCCAGATCGGCAAGTTCAAGCTGGTGTTCTTCGCCGGCAGTCGTCCGGGGGGTGGCGGGTCGGGTTGATGCGGGATCCGGTCCAGCGCAACGTACCGCCCCGGCTTGGTGGCGGCGGGGGAGCGGCCGCAGCCTCCGGTCCGCAGGCCGAGCAGTCCGGCTCGACCGGGACGATGAGCATCGGTGAGGTGCTGGGGATCCTCAAGCCGGAGTTCCCCGACATCACCGTGTCCAAGATCCGCTTCCTGGAGGGCGCCGGGTTGGTCCAGCCCGACCGCTCGGCCTCCGGCTACCGCAAGTTCTCCGAGGAGGATGTGGCCCGGCTGCGGTTCGTGCTCCGTGCCCAGCGCGACCAGTACCTCCCCCTGCGGGTGATCCGCCAGCGCCTGGCCGACCTCGAGCAGGTCGGGGGGCTGGAGGTCAGGGGCGGACCGGCTCCCGGCCCCGCGGCCCCGCCGGTCTCGGCCGACGCGCCCGGCCCGGCAGGGCCAGGCGAGGCATCCGCCGCGGCGTCCCCGGCGCGAACGCCGGATCCCGACCGGCAGCCACAGCGCCCGGCTGCGGTGGCCTTCGGGGCCGCCCCGCCGTCCGATGCCCAGTTCACCCGCGACGAGCTCTGCCGGGCCGCCGGCGCCACCGTCGAACAGCTGCTCGAGCTGGAGTCCTTCGGTCTGGTCAGCGCCCGCGGGAGCGGCGAGCGGGGGGCCTGGTACGGGGGGGACGACCTGCTGCGGCTGCGGCTGGCCCGTGAGCTGGCCGACTACGGCCTGGAAGCGCGCCACCTGCGCATGTACCGGCAATTCGCGGAGCGCGAGGCGGCCTTGTTCGAGCAGGTGGTGGCTCCGCTGATCCGCCAGCGCAACCCCGAGGCCCGGGCAAGGGCCCGCGATACCATCGAGGCGCTGGCCCAGCTCGGCGGCCGCATGCGCGACCTGGCCCTGCGATCGGCGGTGCACGGCCTGGTCGAGACGCGCGAGACCCACCGATGACCCGGGGTTAGTCGCCTTGTCAACGTAGCAACATGTCAACAAATCGCCAAAACGGCAGGCCGCGGGGATCGCCCTTGGTGCTGGTTGACACCGCGTGGGTGGCGGGTGCCGCCCGGGTGCTGGTTGACGCCGCATGGGCGCGAAGATCGCCTCGGGTGCTGCTGGTCGCGGCAGCGCTGCTGGCGTCGACCCTGGCCCCCGCCGCCTCCGCCGGTGCCCGGCCGGTGGAGGGGCTGCCAGGCGGGCCCGGGTCGGTGGGAGCCCTGTCGGGTGGGCCGGGGTCGGTGGCGGCTGGTCGTCAGGGGCGACCGGGTGGGCTGCCTGGCGGGGTGTCGGTCCTCGGGGAGGCTGGGCTTCTCCAGCCGGTGTTGCCGGCGGTTTCGGGGGGAGCGGTGGCTGCGCCTCGGGTGCTGGCGAGGGCGGCGATCCTGGCCGATGAGGCGACCGGGCAGGTGCTGTTCGAGCGGGATGCGCGCCTGCCCCGGGCAATGGCCTCCACCACCAAGATCATGACCGCCCTGCTCGCCCTCGAGCGGCTCGACGAACGGCGGGTGGTCACCATTGGCTCCGGGCCACCCCGGATCGGCGAGGAGTCGCTCAGGCTCCGGCAGGGCGAGCGCCTGACCGTTCGCCAGCTCCTCCTCGGCCTCATGGTGAAGAGCGCCAACGACGCCGCGGTGGCGCTGGCCGAGGCGGTCGACGGCAGCGAGGCGGCCTTCGTCCGGCGCATGAACCGCAAGGCGGCCGCGCTCCGGCTGGCCGCAACCCACTACGTGACGCCCTACGGGCTCGACCGTCCCGGCCACCAGACCAGCGCCCGGGACCTGGCCCGCCTCTGGGAGGCGGCCATGGGCCGGGCCGACTTCCGGTCCCTGGTCGCCACCAAGGCCGCGCGGCTGCCCGGCAGACCTCTATCACTTCGTCGATTTGTCACCTCGAACCGGCTGCTCGGCTCCTACCGGTGGACGGTCGGGGGGAAGACCGGCTTCACCAACCGGGCCGGTCGCTGCCTGGTCGCCTCGGCCAGCCGCGGGGGCCGCCGGCTGGTCGCGGTCGCGCTCGGCTCACCCAACGCCTTCGCCGACGTGCAGGCCCTGTTCGAGCACAGCTTCTCCAAGTTCGTCCGTGTCCGCCTGGCCGGGCGGGGGCAGCCGGTGTCGCCTGTGGCTGGCCGCCCGGCCGCGCTCCAGGTCGACGCCGACACCGACGCCCTGGTCCGGCTGGATCAGCTCGACCGGCTCCGTCTCTCGGTCGGCCCGGTTCCGGCCGGCTCGGGCGCCACCACCCCGGCATGGTTCGTGAGCGGGCAGCGCCGTCTGGTCCGGGTCCTCCTGGCCCGTCTCCCCGCGGCCGGCCCCCCGCCGAGCTCCACCCTGGTCCCACCCTCCTTGTCCACCTCCCCTGGGACCACCCCGGGCCCCAGCGGGGGCTCCGGGACGGCCGCCGGGTCCGGGATTCCACCCGGCGCGACCTTGACCGCGGGCGCGGTCGTCCGGGTCTGGCCGGTGCCGCCCGGCGCCCCGGCCCCCGCGATCGACCCGTTCCTGCGCCGCGACCCGTCGTGACCCCTACCGACGAACCCACCCCGCGTCCGACCCCAGCTCCGCCGCCCGGCCCATCCATCGCCCCGGGTGGCGCGGCAGGCGCTCCGGCCTCGGCGGGTGAGGAAAGGGCGGTACGGCTGCTGGTGGATCGGGAGGCCCTGCAGGGGCGGGTGGCCGAGCTGGGGGCCGAGCTGCGGGCCGACTACCAGGGCGTGGAGCCGATCCTGGTGTCGGTGCTGCGGGGCGGCGTGGTGTTCCTGGCCGACCTGGTGCGGGCGGCGGCGATGCCGTGCCTGGTGGACTTCATGGCGATCTCCCGGTTCGACGCGTCGGAGGACACCGGGGTGGTCCGGATCGAGAAGGACCTCGACCTGGACCTGTCCGGCGCGCACGTGCTGGTCGTCGAGGACATCGTGGACACCGGGCTGACCCTGACCTACCTGCTGCGGGTGCTGGCCGCCCGCGGGCCGGCCAGCCTGCGGGTCTGTGCCCTGCTGGACAAGCGCGCCCGGCGCATCGTCGACGTCCCCCTGTCCTACGTGGGGTTCGAGGTCCCGGACCTGTTCGTCGTCGGCTATGGGCTCGACCTGGACGAGCGCGAGCGGGGAAGAAGCGAGCTCCTGGCGATCGACGATCTGGAGGCCGTACGCCACGATCCAGGCCTGCTCGACCTCCCGACCAGGACAGATGGGACCTGGAGGCCTCCCAGTCCGTGAGGGTGTGGGCGTGCAACCTTCGCTCGGTATGTCGCATCGGCTCGGGGCGTCTGATAGCCTCGGGCCGTGCAGCAAGCGCCCGGCCGGGCGCCAGGAACCTTCGACGCCCGAGGGGGTTTCGCGTTGGTCGAGCTGACCCTCGTCGGCGTCAGGATCGAGCTTCCAACCCAGACGCCGATCGTGCTCCTCAAGGAGCGCGATGGTGAGCGCTTCCTCCCGATCTGGATCGGCAACGTCGAGGCGACCGCCATCGCCTTCGCGCTCCAGGGAGTGGCCACCCAGCGTCCGCTCACCCACGACCTGCTCAAGAACCTGCTGGACGAGCTGGTGGTGTCCATCGAGCGGGTGGTGATCACCGAACTCAAGGAGGGCACCTTCTACGCCACCATCGAGCTGCGGCAGAACGGCTCCAAGTTCTCGGTGTCGAGCCGGCCGAGCGACGCGATCGCCCTCGCGGTGCGGGCCAACACGCCCATCTACGCCGAGGAGGACGTGCTCAGCGAGGCCTCCATCCTCATCAAGAGCGACGACGAGGAGCGCGAGGTGGAGAAGTTCCGGGAGTTCCTCGACCAGGTGAGCCCGGAGGATTTCGAGTAGGTCTGGGTGGGTTTCACCCTCTGCTGGAGGTCGAGAGATCGCAGGTCGGTAACGGTGAGCTCACCTCGTTGACGCGACCGACCAGGACCCCTAGGCTGGACGTCACATCGTTGTAATTCTACGCCGGGTCCGGCAAGGAGGAACTGGATGGCCGCGCGCTCCTCCCCGGCGCCATCGGAGCCGGGCTTCCGCGGCCCCACCGTCATCAAGCTGGTCGGCATCACCTATCGGCAGCTCGACTACTGGGCCAGGACCGGCCTGGTCACGCCGTCGGTGCGGGCGGCGGACGGGTCGGGCACCCAGCGGCTGTACAGCTTCACCGACGTGGTCGAGCTGCGCATCATCAAGCGCCTGCTGGACGCCGGCGTGTCCCTGCGGCAGATCCGCGACGCGATCGGCTACCTGCGGGCGGAGTCCGGGGGCAAGCCGCTCAGCGACGTCACCCTGATGTCGGACGGCCACCGCATCTACGCCTGCCACTCCGGCGAGGAGATCGTGGACGTCCTCTCCCACGGCCAGGCGGTGTTCGGCATCGCCGTCGGGCGGGTCTGGGCCGACACCGAGGGCGACCTGGCCCATCTGCCCGGCGACCAGCCGGCCGCCGACGGGTCGCCGACGGCGTCCCCCGCCGACGGGTCGGCGACCGCGCCACCCGCGCCGGCCGTCGCCGAGTTGGCCGCTGGAATGCCGGGTGCCGGGTCGCCACCCGCGCCTCAGGCGGACGCGCCCCAGGCAGCCGTCGCCGAGGCGGCCGGCGGGCTCCCGCCCCGAGCCGCGCCCCCGGGGACCCAAGGCTAGCGCCGGCCATGGCCACCAGCGCGGAAGCGACTCGGCCGGCCGACCAGATCACCTTCGCCCACAACTCCGAGCGCCAGTTCGCGCGCCTGCTCGACTTCTACCGCGTCGAATGGGAGTACGAGCCGACCGCCTTCCCGATCGAGTGGGACCCCGCCGGCCGGCCGGTCCAGTTGTTCCGGCCCGACTTCTACCTGCCCGGGTTCCGGCTCTACATCGAGATCACCACGCTCAACCAGCGGCTGGTGACCAAGAAGAACCGCAAGGTGCGACGACTGCGCGAGCTCTATCCCGACGTCCGCATCAAGGTCCTCTACCAGCGCGACTACCTGTCGCTGCTGGCCAAGTACGGCTTGGAGCCCCCGAGCCAGATGGCCGACCTGGGGGGGACAGCCGGCCCGATCGCCGGGCCGGGGCCGGTGGTGGCCGGCGCCAGCCCGGACGCCGGGGGCGCAGCCGCCGGCCTGGCGAAATCGGGGTGGGGGGGAGGAGGCCGGCGCTGGGGTGCGGCCGAGCGGGCGCGGGCGGCCGGGCGGCCCAGGGTGGTGCCGGAGCCGCCCCAGGCGGCACCGCTGCCGGCCGATCCCGAGCTCGTGCGGCTCGCCCAGGTGCCGCTGCCGGCCGAGGTCGCCCGGCGGGGCGCATCGGCGGCCAAGCGGGCCGGCTGATCGCGCCGCGGCGCCGCGGCGTTGCGGCGGCTCGGAGGGCGGTGGTTCAATCGCCGCGCCCTGGCGACCGCTGGGAACCGCCAGAATCTTGTAGACAAAACTCTAAGTAGACAAATCTCTACGTCGATCCCACCGGGGGGAGGCGCCGGCCGCACGCCGCCGGCCCGGTGGGGCCGCGTGGTCAGGAAGGGGAGCGGTTGAGCTACCAGCCCCACACCAGTGAGGACGTCAGGCGGATGCTGGCCACCCTCGGGCTCGACGACGTCGACCAGCTGTTCAAGCCCATCCCCTCGGACCTACGGGCCCCGGCCGACCTCGACCTGCCCCGGCCCCACGCCGAGCAGGAGGTGGCGGCCGAGCTCGGCCGGCTGGCAGCGCGCAACCGGCACCTGGACGAGCTGACCTGCTTCCTCGGCGCCGGCGTGTACGACCACTACGTGCCGGCCGCCGTCTGGTACCTGGCCGGCCGGGGCGAGTTCGCCACCTCCTACACCCCCTACCAGCCGGAGATGAGCCAGGGCGTGCTCCAGGCCCTGTTCGAGTACCAGACGCTGATCAGCGAGCTGACCGGCCTGGAGGTCTCCAACGCCTCGCTGTACGACGGCGCCTCGGCGGTGGCCGAGGCCGCGACCATGGCGGTCGCGGCCACCCGGCGCAGCGAGCTGCTGGTCAGCGCGGCGGTCGCCCCGCGGGTGCGCGAGCTGCTGGAGACCTACAGCCGGGGACTGGACATCAAGCTGGTCGAGATCGGCGCGCTGGACGGCCAGACCGACCTGGAGGAGGTGCGCGGCAAGGCCAGCGATCAGACCGCCGCGGTGCTGCTCGCGCAGCCCAACTTCTTCGGCGTGGTCGAGGACGTGGCGGCCGCGGCCGAGCTCTCCAACGGGGTCGGGGCCCGGCTGCTGGTCAGCTTCGACCCGCTGACCGCCGGGGTGCTGGAGCCGCCCGGCCGGCTCGGCGCCGACATCGTGGTCGGGGAGGGCCAGGGGCTCGGCAACCACCCCAACTTCGGCGGGCCGGCGTTCGGGTTCCTGGCCTGCCGGCCTGAGGATGTGCGGCGGCTGCCCGGCCGGCTGGTCGGCGAGACCCTCGACACCGCCGGGCGGCGGGCCTTCGTGCTCACCCTCCAGGCCCGCGAGCAGCACATCCGACGCGAGAAGGCGACCAGCAACAACTGCACCAACCAGACCCTGAACGCCATCGCGGCCGCCGTGTACCTCAGCTGGCTCGGACCGCAGGGGCTGGAGGAAGTGGGGCAGCTGTGCCTGCGGGCGGCCCGGTACGCGGCCGACCGGCTGGCCCGGATCCCCGGGGTCCGGTTGGCCTTCCCCGAGCAGCCGTTCGTCAAGGAGTTCGTGGTCCGGCTGCCGGCCGACCCGGCCGAGGTCAGCCGCCGCATGGTCGACCACGGCCTGCTCGCCGGCCTCCCCCTGACCGGCCTGGCTCCGGGCCTGGAGGACGGCCTGCTGGTCGCCGTGACCGAGCGCCGGACCAAGGCCGACGTCGACCGGCTGGCCGACGCCCTGGCCGCGGTCCTGGCCGACCTGGGTGCCGACCGGGCCGAAGGCGCTGGCGATGGGCGGCGCAAGGGCGAGGAGGTGGCCCGGTGACCGGCGCCATCAACGACAGCGGCGGGACCGGGACGGGCGCCACCGGCAACGGCGGCGGCATCGGCCGTGCGGCCTTCGAGGCGGTGCCGTGGGCGGCTGGTGGGCGTGAGGGGCAACCGGAGCGGCTGGTGTTCGAGCGGTCGTCGCCGGGACGGCGGGCGTCGAGCTTTCCCGATGCCGGAGCGCTGCCGCCGGTCGACCTGGACCGGGTGCTGCCGGCGGGGTTCCGGCGGACCGAGCCGGTGCGGCTGCCGGAGGTGTCCGAGCGCGACCTGGTCCGGCACTACACCCGGCTGGCCCACCGCAACTACGCGGTCGACCTCGGCTTCTATCCGCTCGGGTCCTGCACCATGAAGTACAACCCGAAGGTCGCCGAGGCGGCGGCGGCCCTCCCCGGCTTCGCCCGCCTCCACCCGGCCCAGCCGGCCGAGCAGGTGCAGGGCGCGCTGGAGCTGCTGGCCCGCCTCGAGCACGCCCTGTGCGAGCTGACCGGCCTGGCCGCGGCCACCTTCCAGCCGGCCGCCGGCGCCCACGGCGAGCTGACCGGCCTGCTGATCATCCGGGCCCACCACGAGGCCCGCAACGACCCGCGCCGCCGGGTGGTCATCCCCGACGCCGCCCACGGCACCAACCCGGCATCGGTCCGGCTGGCCGGGTTCGAGGTCACCACCGTGGCCAGCAGCCCCGAGGGCCTTATCGACCTCGACGCGCTCGAGCAGGCCCTCGACACCGACGTCGCCGCCTTCATGATCACCAACCCCAACACCCTCGGCCTGTTCGAGCGCAACATCGCCCAGGTGGCCAAGCTGGTCCACCGGGTCGGCGGCCAGCTCTACTACGACGGGGCCAACTTCAACGCCATCCTCGGCAAGGCCCGCCCTGGCGACATGGGCTTCGACGTCGTCCACCTCAACCTCCACAAGACCTTCGCCACCCCGCACGGCGGCGGTGGCCCGGGCGCCGGCCCCCTGGTGGTCGCCGAGCACCTGGTCGACTTCCTGCCCGCCCCGGTGGTGGTGCGCGACGGTGACGGCTACCGCTGGGACACCGACCGGCCCAGGTCGATCGGGCGGGTGCACGGCTGGAACGGCAACTTCGGCATCCTGGTCCGCGCCTTCGCCTACCTGCTGGCCAACGGCGGCGACGGCCTGCGCGGGGTGGCCGAGCGAGCGGTGCTGAACGCCAACTATCTGCTGGAACGGCTGTCGTCGGCCTACCAGCTCGGCTACCCGTCGCGGCCGGTGATGCACGAGTTCGTGCTCTCCGCCCGCAAGCAGAAGGGCCAGGGGGCGCGCGCCCTCGACGTCGCCAAGGGGCTGATCGACCGTGGCTTCCACCCGCCGACGGTCTACTTCCCGCTGATCGTCGAGGAGGCGCTGATGGTCGAGCCGACCGAGACCGAGAGCGTCGAGACGCTGGACAGCTTCGCCGAGGCCATGCTGGAGATCGCCGCCCAGGCCCAGGCCGACGCCGGGCCGCTGCGCCAGGCGCCGGTGACCGCCCCGGTGGGCCGGCTCGACGAGGCCCGCGCCGCCCGCACCCTTGTCGCCCGCTGGCATCCGCCGTCCGAGCCCGACCGGGCCGGCTCCGACCCGGCCGACGAGGGCCCACCCGACAAGCCGACCTCGTAGCCGGGCCGGGCGTTCCCGGCGGCGTGCGGGTCGAGGACCTGGTCCCCGATCCAGGTGGGGGAAGGCTGCGGCTCCCTCCGACCCGGCCGGCTCGGCGAGCAGGGCCTGGAGGGGCGGAGGCGGCCTCCTCGAGGGTGGGCTACAGCAGCGGCGGCCGGACCCAGTCCTTGCCGAGCACATGCTGGTCGAGGAAGGCCAGCACCGTCTCGTACCAGACGCGGACGTGGGGCGGGGTGAGGATCCAGTGGTTCTCGTCGGGGAAGTACAGGAACTTGGCCTCGACCCCTGTGCGGGTCAGGTCGGTCCACAGCCGCAGCGCCTCGCTGATCGGCACCCGGTGGTCGCGCTCGCCGTGGATCACCAGCATGGGCGTGCGGATGGCGCCGAGGTTGCGGTCGGGGGAGTGGTCCCGGTAGCGCTCCGGCATCGCCTCCGGCGAGCCGAACTCCCGCTCCCACCACGCGGCGTGGTCGGTGGTGCCGTGGAACTGCTCCAGCGACCAGATGCTGGCGTGGGTGACGATGCAGCGGAAGCGGTCGGTCCGCCCGGCCATCCAGTTCGCCATGTAGCCGCCGAAGGAGCCGCCCATGGCCGCGGTCCGCTGCCCGTCGACGTCCGGCCGGGCGACGGCGGCGTCGACCAGGGCCATCAGGTCGGTGAAGGGCTCGGCGCCCCAGCGACCCCGCCCGCGCTCGACGAGCGACTGCCCGTAGCCGGTGGACAGGGCCGGGTCGAGCAGCAGCACGGCGTAGCCGCGGGCGGCCAGCAGCCACGGGTTCCAGCGCCAACTCCAGGCCGACCAGGACGACAGCGGCCCGCCGTGGATGAACGCCACCAGCGGCGCCGGCCGGTCACCCGACGCCCCCGTCGGCAGCACCAGCCACCCCCGCAGCCGGGTGCCGTCGCCGGCCGCGGCCTGGACCTCGGTCAGCGAGCCGGGCACCCGCAGGGGCAGCCCCGGGGTCGGCAGCGGCGCCGGCTGCTGGTCGGCGCCGTTCGCATCCAGGGCCACGGCCTGCGACGGCGCCGCCATGGTGGCCCGCAGCCCGTACAGCCGTCGCCCGTCGGGGGACGGGCACAGGTCGGAGAAGGCGCCGTCGGCGCTGAGCCTGGTCACCTGCCCGTCGGCGGCGCCGCCGACCTCGACCCGGAACACCGGGGCGCGGCCGGCCTGGTCGGCGACGAAGAACACCGCCCGCCCGTCGGGCGCCCAGACCGGCTCCAGCGGCCACAGGTCGAAGCCCTCCAGCAGGTCCCGGCCCTGGCCGCTCTCCAGGTCGACCAGCCACAGGCTGACGTCGAGGGCCTTGCCGGGGTCGCCGTGCCAGATCCACTCGCACACCGCCAGCCGCCCGTCGGGGGAGCAGGCGATCCGGCCCACCGTCGCCGCCGGGTCGTCCAGCAGCACCCGCCGTTCGCCGCCGGCCACGTCGATGGCGACCAGTCGCGTCCGCGGGTTGCCGACCTCGCCGGTGTTCCAGCCGGCGAGCACGGTCCCGCCGTCGGGGGTGACCGCCAGGTCGACCTCGTCCAGGGCCCGGCCGGGCTCCGGGGTGAGCGGCCGGCCCGGCGCCATCCGCCCGTCGCCGGCCGGCGGCGGGGGAGCGGCGAACAGCCGCGGCTCCCGCGGGCCCAGGTAGTGGTCCCAGTAGCGGATCGGGTAGCGGTCGAACAGCTGGGCGCTGACCCCGGCGTCCTCCCGTTGCTTGTGGCGCAGCTCGTCGGCCTCCAGGTCGTCGGCGCCAGGGTGGACGCCGGTGCGGTACACCACCGTGCCGGCGTCGCGGGCGACCCGCAGCAGGTCGATCCCGGCCGGCGTGGCGGCGACCGGGCGGGCTTCCCCGCCGCCCGCCGGCAGCAGCCACAACCGGGCCACCTCGTCGTCCGGTGCGTCGCCTTCGGCGCCTCAGGGTCGTCACGGGTGGAGGTGAACAGCAACGACCCGTCGGGCAGGAAGGCCGCGTTGGCCTCGCCGGGGGCCGAGCGGGTGAGCCGCCGCGGGGCCGCCTCGCCGCCCGGGTCCAGCTCCCACAGGGCGCTGGTGAACTTCTTGCCGTCGGGCCCTGGCGTGGCCACCGAGGTGACCAGTCGGCGGCCGTCGGGGGCGATGGTCAGGCCGGCCACCCGGGGAAGGCTCAGGTAGAGGTCCAGGTCGAAGGTGGGCTCGGGGGCTGGATCGGCGGTCATAGGCAGAATCTAGGGTCCCGTCGACGGCCGCGCAACGGTCCTGGGCGGTCCCAGGGTGCTGGACATTGCCGGCCGGTTCGGGTACGAGTGCCGGGTCCGGCCGGCTGGAGCAAGGAGACCAGGTGCGAAGCGAGCTGTTCGGCAAGAACCTCGAGGCCGGCTCCGCCGACGCCTTCGCCCTGCAGAACCCGCGCATGCTGCGGGTCGCGCTGGACGGCGAGGTGATGGCCCGGCAGGGATCGATGGTCGCCTTCCAGGGCCAGGTCGACTTCGAGTACCAGGGCGCAGGCGGCATCAGCCGGATGCTCAAGAAGGCGCTGACCGGCGAGGGCGTGCCGTTGATGCGCTGCCACGGCAAGGGCGACGTCTTCTTCGCCAACTACGCCGCCGAGATCCACCTGGTCCGGCTGGAAGGGGACGCGCTCAGCGTCAACGGCCAGAGCATCCTGGCCTTCGAACCGACCCTGTCGTGGGACATCCGCCGGATCGAGGGCGCGTCGATGTTCGCCGGCGGGCTGTTCAACACCATCCTGCACGGCACCGGCTGGGCGGCGATCACCGCCCACGGCAGCCCGGTGGTGCTCCAGACCGACACCCCCACCTACGTCGACGCCCAGGCCGCCATCGCCTGGAGCGCCGACCTCCAGACCAGCATCCACCGGACGATGAAGCTCGGCGCCGTCGTCGGTCGGGGCAGCGGCGAGGCCGTCCAGCTCGGCTTCGCCGGCTCCGGGTTCGTCATCGTCCAGGCCAGCGAGGGCCAGGGCGTCGCCCCGCACAGCCACGGCGGCGGCGGTGGCGGCGGGTTCGACTTCGGCGGCTGACGCCGTGGGTGCTGTGGGGTAGACTCGAACATCAGTTCGATGACCGCCGCGAAGGAGGCTGGCGTGGAGGTGCCGATCCCTGGCATGCAGGACATCCAGAAGGGGAGCGAGGTCAAGGTCCGCAAGGCGGGCCAGGGGGAGCGGGGCACCTGGCGGGTGCTCGGCGAGGTCGCCAACTCCGGCCCGGACGACCCGGCCTACGACCTGACCAACCTGACCAGCGGCCGGCGCCGCATCTTCCGGGCCTCGCGGCTCACCGTGGTCCGGGCCGCGGTGCCTGGTCGCCGCTGAGCCGGCGCACCAGCAGCGTCGCCCCGACCACCGCGCCGGGCATGGCCAGCACGTTCATCAGCGGGACCAGGAACAGCAGGAACGCGGTGAGCCCGAAGCCGAGCGTCTGGGCGCGGTGCCGCCACACGAACCGCAGCCGGCCGGCCAGGTGCAGGCCGCGCCGCTCCAGCGGGATGGCCAGCAGCTCCACCGCCAGGAAGAACCCGGCCACCAGGGCCTGCAGGACCGGGACGACGGTCTGGCCGATCAGCGGCAGCAGCCCGAGCACGAACAGCGGCGCCGTGCAGGCCAGCGTCATGGCCAGCAGCAGGGCCGACTCCAGGGAGGCCCGCGGGAACGTCCGCCACCAGGGGGCGTCGGCGCCGGCCGGCGGGTCGCCGAGCTGGTGCTCGATCCGGTCGGAGATCCGCTCGTAGAAGGGCTGGCCGATGATCTGGGCGATGACCGTGAACGAGACGACCAGCATGGCCAGCGACGCGAGCAGCAGGGCCAGCCCGGTCCCGACCCGGATCAGGGTCCGGCTGCTCTCGTCCCAGCGGTCGGCGAACGGCGTCAGGGCGCCGGCCAGCTCGTCGACGTAGACGACCAGCAGGACGAGCAGCAGCAGCACCACCAGGCCGGCCAGCAGCACCGGCAGCACCCCCAGCAGCCGGACCCCCGGCGTCCCCAGGAACAGGCCGATCCCTCTGAGCACGTCCCCGCCTCCGGCCAACGGCCCCCCTGTCTGGCGTGGTGGAGCGGAGGGCGGGGGAGCGCCCTGCCATCGTGGCCGCACCGCTGGGGGTGGGTCGCCGGATCCGGGACTGGCCGGCCATCCGGGTCGGTCGGGCGGCCCAGGCGGGGTGGTCATCGGAGGGCGGAGCCCCCGCAGGCGTCAGGACCGCTTCTTGCGCCTGCGGCGCGTGCGCCTGGGTCCGAACACCGCGTCCAGGACCAGCGCGGTCCCGATGGCCACCCGCAGGGGAACATGCCAGAGCTTGGTCGCCATCCTGCTCCTCCTCAGACGGCCGGCGGCAGAGGTTGCGCAAGCAAACGTACTCCCTCGCCGGTGCCTCGGCATGACCGCCAGCCCTGTGGGTGATGCCTTGCCCAGGTCAGATCGGGCTGTTACGGTTCGCCGAACGAGCGTTCTGCCCGGCTTGTGCTCCGGTTGGTGGAACGGTTCCGGGTGGGAAGCTGGGAGGAGCGCAAATGAAGCCCCGACGCCTCGTGGCCATGTTGGTCCTCTGTGTCCTGCTCGCCGCGGCGGGCTGCGGCGGGGGCGATGACGAAGGGGCCAGCGGCAGCGACAAGTCGATCACCTTCTGGACCGCCGAGGACACCGCCGACCGGGTCGCCGCCACCCAGAAGATCGCCGCCACCTTCCAGCAGAAGACCGGGATCCAGGTGAAGGTCGTCGCCATCGCCGAGGACCAGCTCCCCTCCCAGATCCAGTCGGCCAGCGCCGGCGGCACCCTGCCGGACGTGATGGGCGCCCTGTCGCTCGGCCTCGTCCACAGCCTGGCCGCCGACGACCTGGCCGACCAGGACGCCGCCAACGAGGTGATCGACAGCCTCGGCCGCGACACCTTCTCGCAGCGGGCGCTGGCCCTGGTCGACGCCGACGGCAAGCCGGTCGCGGTCCCCAGCGACACCTGGACCCAGCTCCTGGTCTACCGCAAGGACCTGTTCGAGAAGGCCGGTCTGGACACCCCCGACACCTTCGACAAGATCCTGGCCGCGGCGACCAAGCTCAAGCAGCCGGGCCGGAACGGGATCGTCGTCGCCACCAAGGCCGGCGACGGGTTCACCCAGCAGACCTTCGAGTACTTCGCGCTGGCCAACGGCTGCCAGCTCACCGACGACCAGGGCAACATCCAGCTCACCAGGCCCCCGTGCGTGGCCACCTTCAAGTTCTACGGCGACCTGATCTCCGGCGGCTCCAGCAAGGGCGGCCAGGACGTCGACACCACCCGCGCCTCCTACTTCGCCGGCAAGTCGGCCATGATCGTGTGGTCGTCGTTCCTGCTCGACGAGCTGGCCGGGCTGCGCAAGGACGCCCTCCCGACCTGCCCTGAGTGCCGCGCCGACAAGCGGTTCCTGGCCAAGAACAGCGGTATCGTCACCGCCATCAGCGGCCCCAACGGCAGCGAGCCGACCCAGTTCGGCGAGCTCACCAACTTCGCCATCATCAAGGACGGCAACACCGACCCGGCCAAGCAGTTCGTCGAGTTCATGATGAGCGACGGCTACGCCGACTGGCTCGCCCTCGCCCCGGAGGGCAAGATCCCCACCCGCACGGGCACCAAGGGCAACCCCAAGGAGTACAGCGAGGCCTGGGGCAAGCTCCGGGCCGGGGTCGACGAGAAGGCCCCCCTGGCCGACCTCTACCCGCCCGAGGTCCTGGAGGCCCTCACCAAGAGCACCGACACCATGAGCCGATGGGGCTTCCAGCAGGGCCAGGGCAGGGTGGTCGGGGCCCTGGCGGCTGAGCAGCCGATCCCCAAGGCGCTGGCCGCCGAGCTCGACGGGCAGCTGACCCCGGACGCGGCCGCCAAGCAGGCCCAGGCCGACGTGGAGGAGATCGCGCAGTCGGTGAAGTAGCGACGGGTCGGGATGGGAGAGACCCATGCGCGAGGGACCGGCCGTCGGCGCAGAGGAAGACCCGCAGGACCGCGCCAGGGGCGGCCTTGAGGTGGGCGCCGGGGGCGGGCCCAAGGACGGGCCCGGCGGTGGCAAGGGCGGTGCGCCGAGGCGCCGGGGACCGACCCTGGCCCAGCAGGAGGCGCGGGCCGGGCTGGCCCTGCTGTCGCCGACGCTGATCGTGGTGCTGACCATGGTCGTGCTGCCCATCCTGTGGACGATCGTGATCGCCTTCCAGGACCTGCGCCTGCGTAACCTCCGCACCCGGCTGTTCGACTTCGAGTTCACCCTGAAGAACTTCGACACGGTGCTGACCTCGCCTGGCTTCCTCGAAGGCCTCAAGGTGACGCTGATCTACAGCATCGTCGGCACGGCGCTGTCGATCGCCCTCGGGCTGGTCGCCGCCCTGGTCGTCCGCCGGCCGTTCAAGGGCCGGACCCTGGTGCGGGCGTCGATGCTGCTGCCGTACGTCGCCCCGGTGGTCGCGGTCACCTTCGTCTGGCAGATCATGCTCAACCCCGAGCTCGGCATCATCAACGCCATCGGGACCGACCTGCTCGGCTGGCGGGAATCCATCCCGTTCCTGGAGCAGCGGTCGGGCACCCTGAGCATCTTCGGCTTCGACCTGGGGGTCCCGACCGCGCTGATCGTGGTCATCCTCTACCAGGCCTGGCGCTACTTCCCGTTCTCGTTCCTGTTCATCCTGGCCCGGCTGCAGGCGCTGCCCGGCGAGCTGGACGAGGCGGCGCGGGTCGACGGGGCCACCCCCCTGCAACGGTTCTGGCGCATCACCCTGCCACAGCTCCAGGGCGTCATCGCCCTGCTCACCGTGCTCCGGTTCATCTGGACGTTCAACGAGTTCGACGACATCTACCTGCTGACCCAGGGCGGCGCCGGCACCGAGGTCGTGTCGGTGCGGGTGTTCCGCTACCTCACCGGCCGCGGCGACATCGGCGCCGCCTCCGCCCTCTCGCTGGTGCTGGCCCTGGCCCTGGCCCTGTTCCTGTTCCTCTACTTCCGGTTCTTCGTCGGTCGGGTCAAGGAGGCGGACGCGATATGAGCCCGACCGACGTCGGCACCGGGGTCGCCGACCACGCCCCCACCCCCAAGGCGTCGGCCCCCCGGCCGGCTCGCCCGCGGCCCCCGCTCAGCCGCGAGGTGGTCGAGACCCGCATCCTCGGGGTGCTGAAATGGATCACGATCGCCTTCTTCGTGATCGCCACCCTGTTCCCCTTCTACTACATGGTCGAGCTGGCCGTCCGCTCGATCGAGGACGTCGCCCTCGACCCGGGCGCGCTGTGGCCGCCCCGCGGCGCCTCGCTGGCCGCCTTCGGCGAGGTGCTGCGCAGCGTCGACGACGGCGGCCAGGGGTTCCTCGTCTTCCTGCGCAACAGCGGCTTCATCGCCCTCACCAGCGTGGTGGTCACGCTGGTGGTGTCGATCCTGGGCGCCTACGCGATCAGCCGGCTGCAGTTCTTCGGCCGCCGCCAGGTCCACTACCTGTTCCTGGCCGTCTACCTGTTCCCGGCGATCCTGCTGGCCATCCCGCTGTTCGTGTTCTTCACCCGCATCGGCCTGCGCGGCTCGTTGTTCGGCCTGATCCTGGTCTACACCTCGCAGATCGTGCCGGTCACCATCCACATGCTGCGCAACTACTTCGACACGGTGCCGGAGAGCCTGGAGGAGGCGGCCGCCCTCGACGGGGCCAGCCGCCTGACCATCATCCGCAGGGTCGCCCTGCCCCTGGCCAAGCCGGCGATCATGGCCACCAGCCTGTTCGTGTTCATGATCGCCTGGAACGAGTTCCTGTTCGCGCTGCTGTTCCTGGTCGAGAACCGCGAGAACTGGACGGTGTCGTTGGGCCTGTCCCAGCTGGCCGGCTCGGTCGAGGTCGCCAAGACCACCCTCATGGCCGGCTCGGTGATCCTGACCATCCCGATCATCGTGCTGTTCTTCGCCACCGAGCGCCTCCTGGTCGAGGGACTGGCCAGCGGCGGCGAGAAGGGCTAGCCACCGTCCGGTCGGCCGGGTGGGTGTCGGCGAGCACCCCCATGGGCCGCGTCCAGGCCGGCGATCTCCTCCCGGCGGGAGCCCCATGGGGCCCTCGGCCAGGGTGAAGGGGGCGTACCGGGCCCGGTGGGCCTGGAACCCGGGGCTTACGTCCTATTTACCCCTAGGGGGTATTCTGGTGCGTGGAGAGGAATCGCAGAGGAGTCGTTGTTGATGACCGCAAGTCTCCGCCTCGGCCGCATCGCCGGAATCCCGATCGGTGCCAGCTGGAGCGTGCTGCTGATCGTGCTGCTGATCGCCTGGCCGCTGGCCGGGACGCTGCTGCCCGACCAGGCGCCCGGCCTCGCCGCGGCCACCTACTGGCTGGCCGGAGCCGTCGGCGCCGGCCTGTTCCTGGCCTCGCTGCTGGCCCACGAGCTCGGCCACGCCCTGGTCGCGCGCCGGGCCGGCCTGCGCGTCCGCGGCATCACCCTGTGGCTGCTGGGCGGGGTCGCCCAGCTCGAGGACGAGCCGGCCAGCCCCCACGACGAGCTGCGGGTCGCGCTCGTCGGCCCGGCCGTCAGCCTGGCCCTGGCCGTCGGCTTCGGCCTGGCCGCGGTCGCGCTCGACATGGTCGGCAGCCTGACGGTGGCGGTGGTGGTGGCCGCGTGGCTGGCCCTCGGCAACACGGCCCTCGCCCTGTTCAACCTGGTGCCGGCCGCCCCCCTCGACGGCGGGCGGGTGCTGCGCGGGCTGCTGTGGCGCCGCCACGGCGACCGCGTGCGCGCCTCGCTCACCGCCACCAGGGCCGGCCGGCTGGTCGGCGCCGTGCTGATCGTCTACGGCCTGCTCGGCACCCTCACCGGATGGGGGATCGGGACCCTGTGGACCGTCCTGGTCGGCTGGTTCCTGACCACCGCCGCCCGTCAGGAGCGCGACCAGGCGGTCCTGCGCCACGATCTCGGCGGGCTGCGGGCCGGCGACGTCATGACTCCGGCCCCGGTGACCGCCCCCGCCTGGTTCACCGTCGACGCGTTCCTGCGCACCCACCTCCAGCCCTGGGGCGTGACCGCGCTGCCCCTGCGCACCTTCGAGGGTCAGCCGGCCGGTGTGGTCACCGTGGCCGCGCTGGAGTCGGTGCCGCCCCACCGTCGCCACATCGTCCGCGCCGGCGACGTCGCCATCCCCATGTCGGCCCTGCTCGTGGTCGCGCCCGACCGGCCGGTCACCGACCTGCTGGGCCGGCTGGCCGGCAGCGGCGGCGTCGCCGCCGTCGTCGCCAACGGCGAGCTGCTCGGGCTCGTCACCCCGGCCGAGCTGGCCAGGGCCACGTCCTTGGCCGGCGGGCGCGCACGGGCCGTGGCCTGAGGCTTCGTTCGACGCAGCGCCGTCCGCGTGGCGCCAGCGTCCGCGCAGGATCAGCAGGCCGAGCAGCCCGTCCAGCAGCAGCATCCCCCAGCTGATGGCGGTGAACAGGTGCACCTGGGCCTGGGTGACGGCCGTCACCTGGCCGAGCCGGATCAGCTGCCATTGCACCTGGGTGCCGGTCAGCAGCAGGGTCAGCCACACCGCGATCGGCTGCGAGGCGTCCCACAGCGCGTGCAGCGCCGCGATCAGCAGATACCAGCCCAGGACGGCGCGTCCAAGCCGTGGCCGGCCGTGGCCGGCCGCGGTCGCGAACAGCGCCCCGCCCAGGATCGCGGTCCACAGCCCGTGGCCGACCGGCGCCAGGATGCCGCGGAGCACCTCGGTCTCGACCAGATTGATCAGCGACAGGCCGTTGGAGGTGAACAGGGCGTTGAAGGCATAGCCGGCGCTTTCCAGGGCGGCGAAGCCGAAGCCGACGGCCGCGCCGAGCACGATCCCGTCCCGCATGGTGTAGCGGGGCAGCCGCCTGGCCAGCAGCCACAGCGCGGCCAGCTTGACCGCTTCCTCGATCAGCCCGACGCCGACGTAGGTCGACATGGATGGCTGCCTGAGGAACTCGGCTTCCAGGAGGGAGGCGCCGAGCACACCCAGCGCACCGCCGTAGACGAAGGCGGTGAAGATGCGCTGGGGAGTGACGACCTGGCCGGCGTGGGCGAAGGCGTAGGCGACGAAGGTGACCGGGACCAGGAAGCTGCCGAGCAGGATGATGGTGGGGACCAGGTTGGCGTTTTGGGTCGCGAAGGTGACCAGCACCGCCGCCGACCACAGCACCAGGCCGCTGACGAAGATCCGGGCCCAGCTCGGCCCACCCCGTGGCTCGTGGGTCCTGGTGCGGGCGGTGGTGGTGTCCGGGGGTGCAGCCGCGGTGAGTTGGCTCATGTCACGCTCCTTCCTGCCACCAGGGTGGCGTGAGCAGGAGCAGGTGTCTTCACCGCCAGCGGCCATCTCCCATGCCGGCTGGCTGGAATCCCTGGCCGCCCGCTATGGTCCTTGATGGGCAGGTCGACCAGCAGGGTGGTGCCGTGCCCGGCCGGGCTGGCGACCGAGATCTTCCCGCGAGACCGGCGACGACCACTGCCAAGACCCGGCGGTGGTCAGGTTCCTGGAGGCCCGCTGACCTGGTCGCCGCTGGCGTCGTGGCGGGCGAGCAGGTCGCGGATGGCGCTGGCCGACAGGTCGGTCTTGGGCAGGAACCCGACCGCGGGGCTGGCCGCGATCAGGTCCTGGTAGTCCTGCTGGGCGCGGGTGGAGGTCAAGATCACCGGTGACCGGCCCGGTCGGGCTTGCTGGTGGAGTCGCCGGGCGACCTCGAAGCCGCTCTGGCCGCCGAGGTCGATGTCCAGCAGGGTGATGTCGGGCCGGAGCTCGGCGGCCCGCTGGAGTGCCTGGGCGCCGGTTGATGCCACGGCGACCACCTCGATCCCCTCGCGTTCCAGCAGGCCGCGGGCGGCGGCCAGGAAGCGTGGGCTGTCGTCGACGATCAGGCAGCGCAGCATCATGGCCTCAGGATCGCAGGACGGGTCGCCGGTGCGCATTCCCGCTAGCTGCAAGCCTCCGATGGTCCGGGCGTCGATTGCAGATGGCAGGTATCGCAGGATGCCGGCCAGCCGGGAGCGCAGACGGGTGCTGGCGGTGACGACAGGCCAAGGCGCCACGGCAGAGCATGCGGAGCATGGCGATGAGATGACCGGAGGAGGCGGGTAGGCTTGGTGCGGCGGGAGGTGGAGGTGGATCGCGAGCGAGCTGCGGGCCTGGTGGCCTCGCCGGCGGTGGAGGTGCGCGACCTGGTCAAGCGCTACCCCAAGGGCAAGGTGAACGCGGTCGACGGCGTCTCGTTCACGGTCTCCCCGGGCGAGGTGTTCGGCCTGCTCGGGCCGAACGGGGCCGGCAAGACGACCACGGTCGGCATCCTGACGACCAGGGTGCGGCGCAGCAGCGGGGCGGCCTGTGTCGCCGGGGTCGATGTCGGCGCCGACCCGGTACGAGCCCGCCGCCTGGTCGGGGTCGTGCCCCAGCGCAACAACCTCGACCGATCCCTGTCGATCCGCCAGAACCTGCTCTTCCATGCCGCCTACCATGGCGTGCCGGCGGCCGAGCGGGCCCGCCGGGCCGACACCCTGCTGGCCGAGTTCGGGCTGGCCGACCGGGCCGGCGAGAAGCCCGACATGTTCTCGGGCGGCCAGGCCCAGCGGGTCATGGTGGCACGGACGCTGATGCACGCCCCCCAGGTGCTGTTCCTGGACGAGCCGACCACCGGCCTTGACCCGGCCGCCCGGCTGTTCGTCTGGGACCGGGTCCGCGACCTGCAGGCGCAAGGGGTGACGGTGGTGCTGACCACCCACGACATGGACGAGGCGGCCGAGCTGGCCGACCGGGTGGGGATCATGGACCACGGCAAGCTGCTCGCCCTCGACACCCCCGATGCGCTGACCCGTGGGCTGCCCGGCCGCACCACCCTCGAGGTGGCGATGGCCCTGTCGGACGCCATCCCGCCCGACGACCTGTTGGCCGCGCTGGCCGCCCTCGACGGGGTCGAGCGGGTCGAGCAGGTGGCGGCCGCCCAGGCCGGGCCGCCACCCTCGACGGGCTCGACCGGCGGCTGGCCCGGCATGACCGGGCCACCGTCCGGGCCGCCACCCCCGGCAGGCTCGGACGGCGACGGCCGGCCCCGGGAGCTGCGGGCCCGGCTGTACGTCTCTGGCGACGCGCCGCTGACGGTCGCCCCTGTGGCCACGCTGCTGGCCGAGCGGAGGGCCGAGCTCACCGACGTGACCATCGGCACCCCCAGCCTGGAGGACGTCTTCATCAACCTGACCGGGAGGGCGCTGCGGTGAGCGCGACGCTCGCTCCGGCCACCTCCGCCGAGCCGGCCGCGGCCAGCCAGGCCAAGGCGTTCCTGGCGGTGCTGCGGCGTGACGTGTACGTGACCTGGCGCGAGCTGCCCGTGTTCCTCGCCCAGGTCATCCTGCAGCCGCTGTTCCTGCTGTTCGTCTTCGGCAAGGTGCTGACCGACCTCGGCTTCGCCCGCGGCGGCTACACCGAGGTCCTGTTCCCCGGCGTCGTCGCGCTGACCGCCGTGATCACCGCCCTGCAGGGCACCGCCCTGCCGCTGGTGATCGACTTCAGCTTCACCAAGGAAATCGAGGACCGGCTGCTCGCCCCCCTGCCGGTCGGGATGGTGGCGGTCGAGAAGATCGTGTTCGCCGCCATGCGCGCCCTGCTGGCCGCCGTGGTGATGTTCCCGATCGGCATCTGGGTGCTCGGCTCGATCCCGTGGCGGGCCAGCGGTCTGCCTCTGCTCGTCACCATCCTGGTGCTCGGCTCGCTGGTCGGGGCGGCCCTCGGCCTGATCCTGGGGACGGCCGTGCCGCCGAACCGGATCAACGTCATGTTCGCCCTGATCCTCACCCCGCTGCTGTTCACCGGGGCGAGCCAGTACCCGTGGGCGTCGCTCGACCGGCTCCGCTGGTTTCAGGTGGTGACCGCCTTCAACCCGCTCACCTACGTCAGCGAGGGGCTCCGGGCCGCCCTCGAGCCCGCCGTCCCGCACATGCGGCCCTGGATATCGGTGCTGGTCCTGGCCGCCACCCTGGTGGCGTTCACAGCGGTCGGCGTCCGCTTGTTCCTGCGCCGCGCGATCGACTGACCGGGCTAGCCGGCCATGTGATCACGACGAATTGACGCTGCGGGTCCTGGGACTGCCCTGCAAGGCTAGCCGGCCCA
>DASYSE010000053.1:0-2297 GCA_036003705.1 Actinomycetes bacterium
GGAGGAGTCGTTCTTCGGCCACGTGCACCGCCACCCGGCCCGGCTCTGGTACCGCCATCACGCCACCCGCGAGGGGAAGCTGGTCAACGTCGAGTGCCGCATGGTCTTCGACGGCGGCGCCTACACCTCGTCCTCGACGGCGGTGATCTCCAACGCCTCCGCCTTCGCCCCCGGCCCCTACTACACCCCCAACGCCCGTGTCGACGGCTACGCCGTGCGCACCAACAACCCGCCGTGCGGGGCCATGCGCGGCTTCGGGGCGGTGCAGACCTCGTTCGCCGCCGAGGCCCAGATGGACAAGCTGGCCGCCGCGCTCGGCATGGACCCGGTGGAGCTACGGCTGCGCAACGCCCTCAAGCAGCATGACAAGCTGATCACCGGGCAGGTGATCATCGGCGCCGCCCCGGTGGCCGAGTGCATCCTCGCCTGCCGCGACCTGCCCATGCCCGAGCCGCCCACGGCCGACGTGCCGGTGATGGCCCTGCCCGGTGGGGCCGGGCTGACCGCGCTGCACGGCGACGTCCGGCGGGGGGTCGGCTTCGCCGTCGGATTCAAGAACCTGGCCTTCTCGGAGGGGTTCGACGACTACGCGACGGCGCGGGTGCGGCTCGAGTTGGGACCCGGCGACGAGCCGGTAGCCACGGTCCACACCGCCACCGCCGAGGTCGGCCAGGGGTTCGTCACCATCGCCCAGCAGATCGCCCGAGCCGAGCTGGGCGTCCACGAGGTGGTCGTGCAGCAGCCCGACACCCGGGTCGGCTCGGCCGGTTCCACCAGCGCCTCCCGCCAGACGATGATGTCCGGCGGCGCGGTGCAGATGGCCTGCTCGGCCGTGCGCGAGGTGCTGCTGGAGCGGGCCGCCCTCGACCTGCACCTGGCCCCGGCCGACATGGTGCTGGAGGAGGGCGAGCTGGTCACCAAGGACGGGGCGGCCAGCGTCTCGCTGGCCGACGCCCTGCGGGCCGGCCCGATCGAGGCGACCCGCGAGTTCCACCATGCCCCGACCGAGCCCCTGGACGAGAACGGCCAGGGCAACGCGCACTGGTCGCTGGCCTTCGCCGCGCACCGGGCGGTGGTCGACGTCGACCCCGAGCTGGGCCTGGTCCGGGTCGTCCAGGTGGCCACCGCCCAGGACATCGGCAAGGCCCTCAACCCGCTGGCCGTGACCGGCCAGATCGAGGGCGGCATCGCCCAGGGAGTCGGCCTGGCCGTGATGGAGGAGATCATCGTCGACCAGGGCAAGGTCAAGAACCCGTCGTTCACCGACTACCTGCTCCCGACCGCCCTCGACATGCCGGCGGTGGCGCAGACCTGGATCGAGCAGCCCGAGCGGGGCGCGCCGTACGGGGCCAAGGGGGTCGGTGAGCCGCCCACCATCTCCTCCACCGGGGCGGTGGTGGCCGCCATCCGCCAGGCCACCGGGCTGCCGATCACCCGCATCCCGGTCCGGCCCGACGACATCGCCTTGGCCACGGAGGCGGCGACCGGCCAGGCGTGACGCAGACCCGCCAGCACGAGACGAAAGGCTGGTGCAGCAGATGGCCAGGACCGACGAGCGAGATCAGCGAGCATCCGGCTCCGGCGCCGTCCACCCGGTGGACCAGGTCCTGCCGCCGGCAAGGCTGGCCGTGTACGGGTTCCAGCACGTGCTGGCGTTCTACGCCGGCGCCGTCATCGTGCCGATCCTGCTGGCCAGCTCCATCAAGCTCACCCCGGAGCAGCTCGCCTACCTGATCAACGCCGACCTGTTCACCTGCGGCATCGCCTCGATCATCCAGTCGGTCGGCTTCTGGAGGATCGGCGTGCGCCTGCCCCTGCTCCAGGGCGTCACCTTCGCCGCGGTGTCCCCGATGATCAGCATCGGCCTGGCCGAGGGCGGCGGGGTGCCAGGGCTGCGGGCCATCTACGGCTCGGTGATCATCGCCGGGATCTTCGCCTTCCTGGTCGCGCCGTTCTTCGCCCGGCTGATCCGGCTGTTCCCGCCGGTCGTCACCGGCACCGTGATCACCATCATCGGCATCGTGCTGCTGTCGGTCGCCGCCCAGGACGCGGGCGGCGGCGGGGCCAGCATGTTCACCAACCCGCCGACCTTCGGCCAGCTGCGCAACCTGGCCCTGGCCGGCTTCACCCTGCTCGTCATCCTGGCCATCTACCGCCTGTTCAGCGGCTTCGTGGCCACCATCGCGGTGCTCATCGGCCTGGTCGTGGGCACCCTGGCCGGCTGGCTGTTCGATTTCACCGACTTCAGCCGGGTCGCCGGGGCGCACGTGCTCGGCGTCACCACCCCCTTCCACTTC
>DASYSE010000054.1:0-19997 GCA_036003705.1 Actinomycetes bacterium
GCGGCCCAGCTCACCAACGAGTTCAAGGAGCTGTTCCCCGACAACGCCGTCGAGTACTTCGTCTCCTACTACGACTACTACCAGCCCGAGGCCTACATCCCCCAGACCGACACCTACATCGAGAAGGACTCCTCGATGAACGAGGAGATCGACCGGCTGCGCCACTCGGCCACCCTGTCCCTGCTGACCAGGCGGGACGTGATCGTGGTGGCGTCGGTGTCGGCCATCTACGGCCTTGGCTCGCCGCAGGAGTACCGCGACCAGATGCTGAGGCTGCAGACCGGCCAGGAGTACGACCGCGACGGGGTGCTGCGCAAGCTGGTCGACATCCAGTACGACCGCAACGACCTGAGCTTCGTCAGGGGCAAGTTCCGGGTCCGCGGCGACACCCTGGAGGTGTTCCCGGCCTACGAGGAGCGGGCCATGCGCCTGGAGTTCTTCGGCGACGAGGTCGAGCGGATCCTGGTCATGGACCCGGTGACCGGCGAGATCGTCGGCGAGCGGGACGAGCTGTTCGTGTTCCCGGCCACCCACTACGTCGCCGGCTCGGATCGGATGCGGCGGGCCATCGCCGCCATCGAGGTCGAGCTGGCGCAGCGCCTCCAGGAGCTGGAGCGGGAGGGCAAGCTGCTGGAGGCGCAACGGCTGCGCATGCGCACCAACTACGACCTGGAGATGCTGCGCGAGGTCGGCTCTTGCAACGGGATCGAGAACTACTCCCGGCCAATCGACGGCCGCGCCCCCGGCACCCCGCCGTTCACCCTGCTCGACTACTTCCCCGACGACTTCGTGCTGTTCCTGGACGAGTCGCACGTGTCCGTGCCGCAGGTCGGCGGCATGTACGAGGGCGACCGGAGCCGCAAGTCGACCCTGATCGAGCACGGCTTCCGGCTGCCGTCGGCGGCCGACAACCGGCCGCTGCGGTTCGACGAGTTCCTGGAGCGGATCGGCCAGCGGGTGTTCGTCTCGGCCACCCCAGGCCCCTACGAGCTGCGCGAGTCGGGCACGGTGGTCGAGCAGATTATCCGTCCGACCGGCCTGGTCGACCCCGAGGTGCTGGTCCGGCCGACCAAGGGCCAGATCGACGACCTGATCCACGAGGTCCGCCAGCGGGTCGACCGTGACCAGCGGGTGCTGGTCACCACCCTGACCAAGAAGATGGCCGAGGACCTCACCGACTACCTGCTCGAGATGGGCCTGCGGGTCCGCTACCTGCACTCCGAGATCGACACCGTGCAACGCATCGAGATCCTCCGCGACCTGCGTCTCGGCGAGTTCGACACCCTGGTCGGGATCAACCTGCTGCGCGAGGGCCTCGACCTGCCCGAGGTGACGCTGGTGGCGATCCTGGACGCCGACAAGGAGGGCTTCCTGCGCTCCGAGACCTCCCTGGTCCAGACCATCGGCCGGGCCGCCCGCAACGTCGACGGCCAGGTGATCATGTTCGCCGACCAGGTCACCCCGTCGATGCGGCGGGCCATCGAGGAGACCAACCGCCGCCGCAAGCTGCAGCTGGACTACAACGCGGCCAACGGCATCGACCCGCAGACCATCCGCAGGCGGGTCACCGACATCATCCAGGCGCTGCGGGGCGAGGAGGAGGGCACCGCCATCGGCGGCCGCGCCCGCAAGGGCCGCGCCCCCACCCCGGCCAGGGGCCGGGCCGCCCGCCGCGGCGGCGAGCCCGCCGTCAGCGGCATGCCAAGGGCCGACTTGGAGCGCCTGATCGTCTCGCTGGAGGAGGAGATGCACGAGGCGGCCAAGGACCTCCGCTTCGAGTACGCGGCCCGCCTCCGCGACGAGGTCGCCGACCTGCGCCGCGAGCTCCGCGGCATGGCCGAGGCAGGCGTGGGCTGACCGGACGGGCCTGACCCCCCGGGGTCCGGGGAACCCCTCGGGATCCCCGGTGGACTAGACTTCGCGTTCGTCCGGGAACGCTGGGAGGTTGTCGTGCGCCGGTGGGTGATCGTCGCCGTCGCGGCCGTGGTCGTGCTGGTCGCGGCCGGCGGGGGAGCCTGGTGGCTGCTGCGGCCCCGGGCCAGGCCGGAACCGGTCGCCGCCGCCTACCTGGAGGCCTGGAGACGCAAGGACTGGCCGGCCATGCAGGCCCAGGTGGCCGCCCCGCCGGCCGACTTCGCCGCCCGGCACACCGACATGCTGGACAAGGTGCGGGCCACCGAGGCCGGCTTCGCACCGGGGCCGGCAACCGTCACCGACGACCGGGCCGAGGTCCCGTTCCAGGCCCGGCTGCAGCTTCGGGCGCTCGGCGAGTGGCCCTACCAGGGGGTGCTGCGCCTGGTCCGGCGTGACGACCGCTGGCGGGTCGACTGGTCGCCGGCCACCCTGCATCCCGATCTGGCCCCCGGCCTGCGCTTCCAGCGGACCAGGACCTGGCCGCAGCGGGCGCCGGTGCTGGCCGCCGACGGCTCGGAGCTGGCCGGGCCCGGGCCGGTGGTGACGGTCAGCGTCGTCGGCGAGCGGGTCAAGGACCCGGCCGCGGTCGCCAAGGCGCTGGTGACCTACGTCGACGTCTCCCGCGAGGTGGCCGGCAAGGCCCTGGCCGACGCCGAGCGCCGGCCGAAGCAGCTGGTGCCGGTGGCCGTCCTCGCCGAGGCGGACTACCAGGCGGTCAGGGAGCACATCCACCCGGTGCCGGGCCTGTCGTTCCAGGAGGGCGTCGCCCGGGAGACCAAGGGCCCGGCATCGGCGCGGATGCTGATCGGCTCGGTCGATCCGGTGACCGCCGACGACCTCAAACGGCTCGGCACCCCCTACCAGACCGGCGACCTCACCGGCCACGGCAACGGCCTCGAGGCGGCGTTCGAGCGCCAGCTCGCCGGCTCCCCGTCCGGCGAGGTCCGCCTGGTCGACAAGGACGGCGCCGAGGCCAAGGTCCTGCACCGGTTCGCCGGGGAGGACGGCAAGGCGGTCCAGACCACCCTCGATCCCGAGCTGCAGCGGGCCGGCGAGCTGGCCCTGGCGTCGGTGGGCAAGCCGGCCGCCCTGGTCGCCGTGAAGCCGTCCAGCGGGGAGCTGCTGGCGGTGGTCAACACCCCGTTCAACGGCTACAACCGGGCGCTGCTGGGCCGCTACCCGCCCGGTTCGACCTTCAAGGTCGTCACCGCCGGGGCGCTGCTGTCCAGCGGGCTGCGCCCCGCCGACCCGGTCGACTGCCCCAAGGAGGCGAGCATCGGTGGTCGCAGGTTCGGCAACTTCGAGGATGAGGTGCTCGGCCGGATCCCGTTCTCCAGCGCCTTCGCCCACTCCTGCAACACCGCCTTCGTGCAGCAGGCCATCAGGCGCCTGGACGGCGACGAGCTGGTCGCGGCGGCCGGCCGCTTCGGCTTCGGGGTCGAGCCGGCCCCAGGCATCCCGGCCGTGACCAGCCGGGTGCCGCCGCCGTCGGACCAGGCCGACCTGGCCGCCGAGGCGTTCGGCCAGGGGCGGGTGACGGCCAGTCCCCTGCAGATGGCCATGGTCGCGGCCACGGTGGTCGAGGGCCGCTGGCGCCAGCCCCGGCTGGTCACCGCCGGCGCCGAGACCGAGGGCGGGGGCGGGGGCGGGGAGGCGCCCGACCCGCTCGACCGGCAGGTTGCCGGCACCCTGCGCACCCTGATGCGCCAGGTCGTCACCGAAGGGACCGCCGCCCCGGCCAGGCTGCCCGGCAAGGTCGGCGGCAAGACCGGCACGGCCGAGTTCGGCACCGGCGACCCCCTGCCCACCCACGCCTGGTTCATCGGCTTCCGCGGCGACCTGGCCTTCGCGGTGGTGGTCGAGGGCGGCGGCGTCGGCGGCCGGGTCGCCGCCCCGGTCGCCGCCCGGTTCCTGCGCGGCCTGTAGCCAGGCCCCGGCCGGCGTGACGGGGTGACGAGGTCACCCGCAGGGCCCTGGGTAGGAGCCGCCGCGGCGACGCCGACCCTTCAGCCGCCCACCTGGTCCACGCTGACGTCGCAGGCGCTGGCCAGGCGCCTGGCGGCCGCCTCGACGTCGGCGAGGGCCTTCCGGGCGTCGGCCGCCTTGGCATTGCCGGCGGCGTCGGCGAGCTGCCGGACCCGGTCCCGCAGGGCCTCGCCGGCCTGCTTGACCTCGGCGTCGTCGACCTCCCGGAGCCGCTGGTCGAGCCTCTGGGCGGCCTGCTCGGCCTCGGCCGGGGCCTGGCGGACGTCGCTCCAGTCGATCCCGGTCAGCTCCCCGACCAGAGCGGCGCAATCGGCCGTCTTGTCGACGCCCTGGCCGACCTGCTGGGCTGCGTCGCAGCCGGCCAGGACGGGCATGGCCAGGACCAGGGCGATGGTGGCGGCCTCGATGCCGCGGCGGGCCCAGGTCACCAGCCCCTCGCCTTCCACTCGTCGAGCTGGGGGAGCTCCCGCTCGACCAGGCTGTCGTCGCCGTGGCC
This sequence comes from Actinomycetes bacterium, assembly GCA_036003705.1. Lineage (GTDB taxonomy): Bacteria > Actinomycetota > CALGFH01 > CALGFH01 > CALGFH01 > CALGFH01. Next base: position 4,397 of record DASYSE010000054.1, read on the forward strand.
GGGGGAGATGCGCGTCTCGCCGGGCTGCGACAGCAGGTGCCGCTCGGCCGACCGGATCGCCTCGGCGAAGGCGTCGGGGCCCTCGGTCCTGCCGACCCCGCCCGGGAACAGGGCATCGCCGGTCAGGACCTGGCTGGACGGCAGCTTGAAGGAGATGCTGCCCTCGGTGTGGCCGGGGGTGTGCAGCACGGTGATCGCATGGCGGCCGACGGTGACGGTGTCGCCGTGCTCCAGCACCCGGTCGGGGGTGACCCCGACCTGGTCGGCGATGGCGTCGGCGTCGGCCGGGTGGGCGCCGTTCCAGACGTCGTTGGCCTTGAGCACCGCGGCCAGGGCCTGGATGTGGTCGGGGTGGCGGTGGGTGGTGACGATCCCGACCAGGCCGGCCCCGCGCAGCAGCTCCAGCAGCCGCTCGGCCTCGTTGGCCGCGTCGACCAGCAGGGCGTCGTTGGTCTCCGGGTCGCGCAGCAGGTAGGCGTTGTTCTCGTAGGGCCCGACGTGGAGCTTGGTCACCTCGAGCGGGCCGCCGGGGTAGCGGTGCGGCCGCCCGCCCCGCTCGACGTGGGCTGGGTCGAACTCGGTCATCGGCGCCTCCCGTGGAATGTCGGACGGGCAAGGGACATTGTTGTCACAGGCGTCCTTACAATGTGGAGGCCAGTGGAGCTTCCCCCCGAACCGAGGAAGGGAACCTGAGCGTCACCGACCGCCTCGTCATCCGGGGCGCACGAGAGCACAACCTCAAGAACGTCCACCTCGACCTGCCCCGCAACGCGCTGATCGTGTTCACGGGGCTGTCCGGGTCGGGCAAGTCCTCGCTCGCCTTCGACACCATCTACGCCGAAGGCCAGCGCCGCTATGTCGAGTCGCTGTCGGCCTACGCCCGCCAGTTCCTCGGCCTGATGGAGAAGCCCGACGTCGACTTCATCGAGGGCCTGTCGCCGGCCATCTCCATCGACCAGAAGTCGACCTCCAAGAACCCCCGCTCCACCGTCGGCACCATCACCGAGGTCTACGACTACCTGCGGCTGCTGTACGCCCGCATCGGCCAGCCCCATTGCCCCAGGTGCGGCCGGCCGATCTCCCGCCAGACCCCCGACCAGATCGTCGACCAGATCCTGGAGCTGCCCAACGGCACCCGCTTCCAGCTGCTGGCCCCGGTGGTCAGGGGCCGCAAGGGCGAGTACGAGGCGCTGCTGCGCAGCTTCTCGGCCAAGGGCTTCGCCAGGGCCAGGGTCGACGGGGAGGTCCGCGACCTGTCGGAGCCGATCCGGCTGGCCAAGACCTACAAGCACGACATCGAGATCGTGGTCGACCGGCTGGTCGCCCGCGGCCCCGAGGCCGACGAGAAGGCCCGGCGCCGGCTGGCCGACTCGGTCGAGACGGCCGTCGGCCTCTCCGAGGGGCTGGTCCTGGTCGAGCTGGTCGACGAGCGACGGGATCTCCAGTTCTCGACCCACCTGGCCTGCCTGTACGACAACCTGTCGTTCGAGGAGCTGGCCCCGAGGAACTTCTCGTTCAACGCCCCCTACGGCGCCTGCCCCGACTGCACCGGCCTCGGGGTCAAGCAGGAGGTCGACCCGGAGCTGGTCGTCCCCAACCCTGGCCTGCCCGTCACCGGCGGGGCGATCCAGCCCTGGCAGGGCACTCGCGGGTCCAGCGAGTACTTCGACCGCCTGCTGGCCGCGGTGGCCGATTCGGCGGGGTTCGAACCCGACAGCCCGTGGGAGCGGCTCACCGACGAGCAGCGGCGGGTGGTGCTCTACGGGGCCGGCGAGCAGGTCTACGTCCGCTACAAGAACCGCTACGGCCGCACCCGCGCCTACCACACCACCTTCGAGGGGGTCGTCCCCTACCTGAACCGCCGCCACGCCGAGGCCGAGTCCGACAGCGTCCGCGAGCGGGTCGAGTCGTACATGCGCGAGGTGCCCTGCCCGACCTGCAAGGGCACCCGCCTGCGGCCCGAGAGCCTGGCCGTGACCGTCGCCGGCCGCAACATCGCCGAGGTCGCGGCCATGTCGGTGGGGGAGGCGGCCGCCTTCTTCACCGGCCTGGAGCTGTCGGACCGCGACGCCTTCATCGCCGCCAGGGTCCTCAAGGAGATCAACGCCCGGCTGGGGTTCCTGCTCGACGTCGGCCTGGACTACCTGAGCATCGACCGGGCGTCGGCCACCCTGGCCGGCGGCGAGGCCCAGCGGATCCGGCTGGCCACCCAGATCGGGTCGGGGCTGACCGGGGTGCTCTACGTGCTCGACGAGCCGTCCATCGGCCTGCACCAGCGTGACAACCACCGGCTGATCGAGACCCTGGTCCGGCTGCGCGATCTCGGCAACACCCTGATCGTGGTCGAGCACGACGAGGCCACCATCCGCGTCGCCGACTACCTGGTCGACATCGGCCCGGGCGCCGGCGAGCACGGCGGCCAGATCGTGGCCGAGGGCGGCCTTCCCGACCTTGAGCGGGTCAAGGCCTCCCTGACCGGCCAGTACATGGCCGGGAAACGGACGATCGCGGTGCCGGCGAGCCGCCGCCGGCCGGGGGAGCGCTGGCTGGAGCTGGCCGGGGTGCGCGAGCACAACCTCAAGGACGTCACCGTCCGCTTCCCCCTCGGGGTGTTCACCTGCGTCACCGGGGTGTCCGGGTCGGGCAAGTCGACCCTGGTCAACGACGTGCTGCTGAAGGCGCTGATGCAGGCCGTGTACCGGTCGCGGACCTCGCCGGGCCGCTACCGCTCGCTGTCCGGGTCCGACCAGCTGGACAAGGTCATCGACGTCGACCAGTCCCCGATCGGCCGCACCCCACGCTCCAACCCGGCCACCTACACCGGCGTGTTCGACCACGTCCGGCGCCTGTTCGCCACCACCAACGAGGCCAAGGTCCGCGGCTACCAGCCTGGCCGCTTCTCGTTCAACGTGCGCGGCGGCCGCTGCGAGGCCTGCGCCGGCGACGGCACGATCAAGATCGACATGCAGTTCCTGCCCGACATCTACGTCCCCTGCGAGGTCTGCAAGGGCAAGCGCTACAACCGCGAGACCCTCGAGGTCCACTACAAGGGGCACACCGTCGCCGACGTGCTCGACATGTCGGTCGAGGAGGCGCTCGGCCTGTTCGCCAACATCCCGCCGATCGCCCGCCACCTGGTCACCCTGAACGACGTCGGCCTCGGCTACATCAAGCTCGGCCAGCCGGCCCCGACCCTGTCCGGCGGCGAGGCCCAGCGGGTCAAGCTGGCCAGCGAGCTGGCCAAGCGGGCCACCGGCCGCACCCTGTACGTGCTGGACGAGCCGACCACCGGCCTCCACTTCGAGGACGTCAGCAAGCTGCTCGGCGTGCTGCACCGGCTGGTCGACTCGGGCAACTCGGTGATCGTGATCGAGCACAACCTCGACGTGGTCAAGACCGCCGACTGGGTCGTCGACCTCGGCCCCGAGGGCGGCCACCGAGGCGGGCAGATCGTCGCCCAGGGCGCCCCCGAGCGGGTCGCCCGCAGCGCCGGCTCCTACACCGGCCAGTTCCTCGCCGGGTCGCTCGGCCTGGAGCCGGTCCCGTTCGCCGACCCACCGGCCGCCAACGGCGCGGCCAGGAAGCGGCCGCGCCGGGCCGCCAAGGCGGCCAAGGCCGGCTAGGGCACCGGTCAGGTATCCGGGGGTGATGACGACCGTCGGCCGACCGTCGTACGGTCCACGCCGGCCCGGGCCGCCGGCCCGGGCCCGCCGGCGACCGGGGATCCGGCCCCTGGAGCCTGCGCGGCCCCCGGCCCGCTGGCGGCAGCCGCGGCGGCGGGAGGGCCGCCCGGCCGGAACCGGAGGGTGGCGGTGCGCTGGTCGAGCGGGGAGCCGAGCCGTCGTGGTCGGCGTCGATCGCCTGGCGGGTCTGGAAGGTCGGGATCTCGGCCATGTCGAGCACGTGGTCGACGATCAGCCGGTCGGGAGCGACCCGCAGGCCGCTGTAGGAGTTGACGGTGAAGTTGCCCAGGGGATGGGCGGCCGCCGGGGCCGCCCCGGCCGCCAGCAGCACGGCGGCGAGGGCGGCCAGGACGGTGAGGCGGCGTCGCCGGGTCGCCGGCGTGGTCTCCCGGCGTGGCGGCGCGCCGCGGCGCGGGACCGGCCTCACCGGCCGCTCGTCCGGCCTGGGGCGGGCAGGTGGAGCCGCCCGGCCAGGGCCAGCGCGGCAGGCCGGTCACGCACGGTCAGGTAGGGGTTGATCTCGAACGCCTCGGCCAGGTGGTGTCGGGCCGGGGCGGTCATGCCGAGGTCGGCCTCGACGGCACGGCGAGACCTCCTCGGCTCGTAGCACGAGCTGGCTGGGACGGAGAGCGGCGCCGGGCCCTGGCGCAGCCACCGGGCGGCGGATGGTTCCACCGGCTGGTTGCTGGTGTCGTTCAAGGTTCGTGGCCCGGGGTCGAACCGTTCGCCCGGGGCCGACGTAATTCGTCTGGTCGTTTCGACGTAGGCCGTCCGGTCGGCGCCTAAACTTGTCGCATGACCGTCGCGACCACCCCAAGACCGAAGCCAGAGGCGATTCCCGACCATCCCGGCGTGTACCTGTTCCGCGACCGGGACGGGCGGGTGATCTATGTCGGCAAGGCGATCTCGCTGCGCAAGCGGACCGCCAGCTACTTCCAGCCCATGCGCAACCTCCACCCGCGGACCGCGGCCATGGTCGAGGCCTCGGGGTCCCTGGAGTGGATGCTGGTCTCGGGCGAGGTCGAGGCCCTGCAGCTCGAGTACAACCTGATCAAGCTGCACCGGCCCCGCTACAACGTCCGCTACCGAGACGACAAGTCCTACCCGTGGCTGGCCGTGCCGGTGGGCGACGAGATCCCCCGGCCGCGGGTCGAGCGAGGCGCCAAGCGCAAGGGCACCAGGTACTTCGGCCCCTACGCGCACGCCTACGCGATCCGGGAGACCCTGGATCTCCTGCTGCGCACCTTCCCGATGCGGACCTGCTCCAAGGGGGTGTTCGACCGCCACCGGCGCCTCGGCCGGCCGTGCATCCTGTTCGACATCAACAAGTGCTCCGGGCCGTGCGTCGGGCGGGTCTCTCCCGAGGACCACCGCCGGATCGTGGAGGACTTCGTGGCCTTCATGGACGGCCGCACCCGGCCCACCCTGCAGCGGCTGGAGGCGGAGATGCGCCAGGCCGCCGAGCAGCTCAACTTCGAGCTGGCGGCCCGCCTGCGCGACCAGCTGGCCAGCGTCCGCAAGGCCATGGAGCGCCAGCAGATGGTGTCGTCCAGCGCTGAGGACTTAGACATCGCCGCCTTCGCCGAGGACGACCTCGAGGCGTCGGTGCAGGTGTTCTTCGTCCGCCGCGGCCGGGTGGTGGGGCGGCGCGGGTTCGTGGTCGACAAGGTCGAGGCCCTCGACACCCCGGCCCTGGCCGCCACCTTCGTGCAGCAGCTGTACGGCGACCGAGCCGACGAGGTCCCCCGCGAGGTGTTCCTGCCGGTCCAGCCGGACGGCGCCGACGGCCTGCGGGCCTGGCTGGCCGGGCTCCGTGGCGGGCCGGTCGACTTCCGGGTGCCTCGCCGGGGCGAGAAGCGGGCCCTGCTGGAGACGGTCGCGGCCAACGCCCGCGAGGCCTTCGCCACCCACAAGCTCAAGCGGGCCAGCGACTTCGACGCCCGCGCCCGCGGCCTCAAGGAGCTCCAGGAGACGCTGGACCTGCCGGAGGCGCCGCTGCGGATCGAGTGCTACGACATCTCCAACCTCCAGGGCAACCAGGTGGTCGGGTCGATGGTGGTGTTCGAGGACGGCCTGGCGCGCAAGAGCGAGTACCGCCGGTTCGAGGTCCGCTCGGTCGAGGGCCAGGACGACGTGGCATCGCTGCGCGAGATCCTCACCCGCCGCCTGGCTCGCCTGGCCGCCGAGCGCGACCAGCCCGAGGAGGAGCAGGAGGCGGACGGGTCGCGTCCCCGGGGTCCGGGGAACCCCGAAGGGGTGCCCCGGTTGGTCGGGGAGCTCCCCCGGGGGGGTGCCCCGGTCGATCGGGGCCGCAGGAAGTTCGCCTACCCGCCGAACCTGATCGTGGTCGACGGCGGCCGGCCCCAGCTGGCGGCCGCGCTGGACGCGGTGCGGGCCTCGGCCAGCCCCGACCTGGCGGTGGTGTCGCTGGCCAAGCGGATGGAGGAGGTGTACCTGCCGGGCACCCCCGACCCGGTGGTCATCCCCCGCACCAGCGAGGCCCTGTACCTCCTCCAGCGGGTCCGCGACGAGGCGCACCGGTTCGCCATCAGCTACCACCGCAAGCTGCGTGGCCGCTCGATGACCCGCAGCGTCCTCGACGGCATCCCGGGGGTGGGGGAGTCCAGGCGCCGGCAGCTCGTCCGCCACTTCGGCTCGGCCCGCAAGGCCGCCCAGGCCAGCCTCGAGGAGCTGGAGCAGGTGCCCGGCCTCGGCCCGCAGCTTGCTAAGGTGGTCTACGACCGTCTACACGGTGCCGGGGGGGCCACCAGACCATGACCCAGGAGTTGCGGACCGAGGACCGGCTGCGGGCGGCCGCGGTCGAGTTCGTCGTGATCACCGGGCTGTCGGGCGCCGGACGCTCCGAGGCGGCCAAGGTGCTGGAGGACCTCGGCTACTTCGTGATCGACAACCTGCCACCGTCGCTGATCGGGCGGGTCGCCGAGCTGGCCGTGGTCGGCCGCGACCGCACCCGCGTCGCCCTGGTCATGGACGCCCGCGGCGGCGCCTTCGCGGCCGACGTGTCCGAGCTGCCCCGCGCCCTCGCCCAGCTCCGGGCGCAGGACATCAACCTGCGCGTGGTCTTCCTCGAGGCCTCCGACGAGGCGCTCGTTCGTCGATTCGAGGCCACCCGCCGGCGCCACCCGTTGGCCGGCGAGCGCGTGGTCGAGTCGATCAGGCTGGAACGCAACCTGCTGCGCGAGCTGCGGGCCGATGCCGACCTGGTGGTCGATACCAGCGACCTGAACGTCCACGAGCTGCGGGCCAAGATCCTGGCCGCGTTCGCCGACGAGGCTGCCGGCCTGCTGGTCACCGTCGCCTCGTTCGGCTTCAAGTACGGCCTGCCGCTGGACGCCGACATGGTGATCGACGTCCGCTTCCTCCCCAACCCGCACTGGGTCCCCCAGCTGCGTCCCCTGCCGGGGACCGACCCGGCCGTCCGCGACTACGTGCTGGCCCAGGACGGCACCGGCCTGTTCCTGGCGCGGCTGGAGGCGCTGCTGGAGAGCGCCCTTCCCGGCTACGTCCAGGAGGGCAAGCAGTACCTGACCGTCGCCATCGGCTGCACCGGGGGCAAGCACCGCAGCGTGGTGCTGGCCGAGGCGCTGACCGGCTGGCTGACCGACAAGGGCTACCGGGCCCATGTCACCCACCGGGACGTGGAGCGGGAGTGAGGGTCGTGGCGCTCGGCGGCGGCCGTGGCCTGGCCGTCACCCTGAGCGCGCTCAGGTTGCTGGGGATCGAGCCGACCGCGGTGGTCGCGGTGGCCGACGACGGCGGCTCGTCGGGGCGGCTGCGCCGCGACCTCGGCCTGCTGCCGCCCGGCGACCTGCGCAAGGCCATGCTCGCCCTCGCCGACCCGACCGTCGAGGTGCGCGAGCTGTTCGGCTACCGGTTCGAGCGCGGCGACCTGGCCGGCCACAACCTCGGCAACCTGGCCCTGGCCGCGCTCAGCGACCTCAGGGGCGGCTTCCTGGAGGCGCTCGAGGTGGCCTCCCGGTGGCTCGGGGTCCAGGGCCAGGTGCTGCCCGCGACGCTGGTGCCGGTGCGGCTCTGCGGCCGGGTCGACGGCCACCAGGTCGAGGGCCAGGTGGCGATCGCCACCGCCAGCGGCCGGGTCGAGTCGGTCTGGCTGGAGCCGCGCCAGCCGGCGGCGGTGCCGGCCGCCGTCCAGGCCGTCCGCCAGGCCGACCTGATCCTGCTCGGACCCGGCTCGACCTTTACCTCGGTGGTCCCCAACCTGCTCGTGCCCGAGCTCGGCGCCGCCCTGGTCGAGGCGTCGGATCGGCTGATCTACATCTGCAACCTGGAGGCCCAGCCGGGGGAGACCAGCGGCTTCCCGCCGGAGGGGCACCTGGCCGCGATCCTCGACCACTGTCCGGGGCTGCGGGTGACCACCGTGCTGTGCCAGCGGCCCCGGGACGCGGCCGCCGCCGCCAGGGAGGTGCGGGCGTTCGCCGCCCTCGGGGCGGTGGTCGTCCACGCCGACGTGGCCGCCGACGACGCCCCCGGGAGCCACGACGCGGCCCGCCTGGCCACCGTCCTCAAGGAGCTGGCCTAGAAGGATCGTTGATGAGCCGGAGGGGTTCGGGGAACCCCAGAGGGGTGCCTCGATGAGCAGAGGCGAGTTCACCGTCCGGGTGAAGGAGGAGCTGGCGGCGCTGCGGCCGGTCTCGCCGACCGAGCGCCGCGCCCTGCTGGCCGCCCTGCTGCGCTTCGCCGCCACCCTCCACATCGGCGGCACGCTCGGGCCGCGCTTCACCCTGGTGCTGGCCACCGGGTCGGGCGGGGTGGCCCGGCTGGCGTTCTGGCTGCTGCACGCCGGCTACGGGGTCCGGCCCGACTTCCGGGTCCGCGAGGCCGGCGCGCTCGCCCCTCGGGCCCGCTACGAGCTGGTCCTGGCCGACCGGGTCGAGCGGGTGCTGACCGACAGCGGCATCCTCGACGGCGCCGGCCGGCTCAGCTTCGGGGTGGCCGGTGGCCTGGTCAGGAGCCGGGAGGCGGCCGCCTGCCTTGCCAGGGGCGCGTTCCTGGGCCGCGGCTCGGTGTCGGCCCCGACCCGCGGGCCGCACCTGGAGGTCGGCGCCCCCGAGGAGCGCACCGCCACCGACCTGGCCGTGGTCCTGGTCCGCCTCGGCCTCCCGGCCAGGATCGGCGTGCGCGGCCCCGACGAGCACCGGGTGGTGGTCAAGGGGGGCGAGGCGATCGGCCGCGCGCTGGTCACCATGGGCGCCCAGAACGCCTATCTGGCCTGGGAGGACGGCCGCATCCGGCGGGAGGTGCGACGCGAGGCGGTGCGGCTGGCCAACGCCGACCAGGCCAACCTGCGCCGCAGCGTCGCCGCCGCCATGTCCCAGGTCGCGGCCGTCGAACGGGCGGTGGCCCAGGTCGGCTGGGCCGGGCTGCCCGCCGACCTGGCCGAGGTCGCCACCCTGCGCCTGGCCCACCCGGATGCCAGCCTGACCGAGTTGGGCGCCTTGCTGGACCCGCCACGCTCCAAAGGAGGCGTGCTGGCTCGTCTCCGGCGCATCGAGGCGTTGACGGCACCCGTCGCGGGTAGGAAACAATGAGCCGGAACGTTCACCCCCGGGGAGGAAGCCATGACCGTCCGCGTCGGCATCAACGGCTTCGGCCGCATCGGCCGCAACTTTTTCAGGGCCGCGGAAGGCAAGGATGTCGAGATCGTCGCCGTCAATGACCTGACCGACAACAAGACCCTGGCCCACCTGCTCAAGTACGACTCGACCTTCGGGCGGCTGGACCGGGACGTGCGCTACGACGACGAGTCGATCACCGTCGGCGACCAGCGGGTCCTGGCCAGCGCCCAGCGGGACCCGGCCCAGCTCCCCTGGGGCGACCTCGGGGTCGAGGTGGTCATCGAGTCCACCGGCCGCTTCACCAAGCGCGACGACGCCAGCCTGCACCTGAAGGGCGGGGCCAGGAAGGTCATCATCTCGGCCCCGGCCAAGGACGAGGACGTCACCATCGTCATGGGCGTCAACCACCAGAAGTACGACCCGGCCAGCCACGACATCATCTCCAACGCCTCCTGCACCACCAACTCGGTGGTTCCCTTGGCCAAGGTCCTGCTCGACAACTTCGGGATCGAGAAGGGCTTCATGACCACCATCCACGCCTACACCAACGACCAGGTCATCCTCGACTTCCCGCACAGCGACCTGCGCCGGGCCCGCTCGGCGGCGGTCAACACCATCCCGACCTCCACCGGCGCGGCCAAGGCCGCGTCCCTGGTGATTCCCGAGCTCAAGGGCAAGCTGGACGGCATCGCCCTGCGGGTCCCGGTGGAGGACGGCTCGCTGACCGACCTGGCCGTCGTGCTCAGCCGGGACGCCACCGTCGAGGAGATCAACGACGCCTACAAGCAGGCCGCCGAGGGCCCGCTGCGGGGGATCATCCGCTACTCGACCGACCCGATCGTGTCCCGCGACATCGTCGGCGACGACGCCTCCTGCGTGTTCGACTCGCCCCTGACCCAGGCCAACGGCAACCTCGCCAAGGTGTTCGGCTGGTACGACAACGAGTGGGGCTACTCCAAGCGCCTTGTCGACCTGACCGTGCTCATCGGCGAGCAGCTGTAGCCCGATGGAGCTGCGCACGGTCGACCAGGCCGACGTCGCCGGCAAGCGGGTCCTGATCCGCAACGACTTCAACGTGCCCCTGGAGGACGGGCAGGTCACCGACGACCTGCGCGTCCGGGCCGCCGTCCCCACCCTGACGTGGCTGCTGGACCGGGGGGCGAGGGTGCTCTGCTGCTCCCACCTGGGCCGCCCCAAGGGCACGCGCGACCCGAAGTACTCGCTGGAGCCGGTGTGGCCGGTGCTGGCCGAGCACCTGGGGCGCCCGGTCGCGTTCGTCGACGACGTCGCCGGCGGCCAGGCCCGCCAGGCCGCCGAGGCACTGGGCGACGGCGAGGTGCTGCTGCTCCAGAACCTCCGCTACGAGCCCGGCGAGGAGAAGAACGACCCGCACCTGGCCGACCAGCTGGCCTCCCTGGCCGAGGTCTACGTCGACGACGCCTTCGGGGCCGCCCACCGGGCCCACGCCTCGGTCGTCGGGGTGGCCGAGCGGCTGCCCGCCTACGCCGGCTTCCTGCTCGCTGGTGAGGTCAAGGAGCTGTCGCGGCTGCTGGAGCACCCCGACCGGCCGTTCGTGGCCGTCCTGGGCGGCAGCAAGGTCTCCGACAAGCTGGCGGTGCTCGACAACCTCCTCGGCCGGGTCGACAGCCTGGTCGTGGGCGGCGGCATGTGCTTCACCTTCCTGGCCGCCCAGGGCCACGAGATCGGCGACTCCTTGTTCGAGCCCGACCAGGTCGACGCCACCAGGCAGCTGCTGGAGGAGGCCAAGCGCCAGGGCAAGCCGGTGCTGCTCCCCACCGACGTGGTCGTGGCCCGCGAGGTCAGCGAGGACGCCGAGCACCGCACCGTGGAGGCCGGCGGGATCGAGCCGGGCTGGAAGGGCCTGGACATCGGCCCGGAGACCGCCAGGGTGTTCGCTGGCGCTGTCGGCGACGCCCGCACGGTGTTCTGGAACGGGCCCATGGGCGTGTTCGAGCTGGCCCCGTTCGCCGCCGGCACCAAGGCGGTCGCCGAGGCGGTCGCCACCGCCGACGGCTACACCGTGGTCGGCGGCGGCGACTCGGCCGCCGCCCTGGCCGAGCTCGGCCTGGCCGACCGGGTCGACCACCTGTCCACCGGCGGCGGCGCCAGCCTCGAGCTGCTCGAGGGCAAGACCCTGCCCGGCGTCGCCGCCATCCCGTCCGCCTGAAGGAGCTTCCGCCGTGGCCCGCCGCCCCCTGATCGCCGGCAACTGGAAGATGAACAAGAACCACCTGGAGGGCGTCCAGCTCGCCCAGAAGCTGGCCTGGGCCCTGACCAGTGAGGACACCGACGCCGTCGAGGTGGCCGTCTGCCCGCCGTTCACCGCCCTGCGCAGCGTCGGCACCCTGATCGACGGCGACAAGCTGCCGATCGCGCTGGGCGCCCAGGACTGCCATCCCGAGCCGCAGGGCGCGTTCACCGGCGAGATCTCGGCGCCGATGCTGGCCAAGCTCGGCGTCCAGTACGTGATCGTCGGCCACTCCGAGCGCCGCCAGTACTTCCAGGAGTCCGACGAGCTGGTCAACCGCAAGGCCAAGGCCGTCCTGGCCGCCGGCATGCGCCCGATCGTGTGCGTCGGCGAGGTCCTGGAGGAGCGCGAGGCCGGTCGCACCGCCGAGGTCGTCGAGGGCCAGGTCCGCGGCTCCCTGGCCGGCCTGCCCGGCGACCAGGTCGCCGGCCTGGTGGTCGCCTACGAGCCGGTCTGGGCGATCGGCACCGGTCGCGCGGCCACCGCCGACGACGCCCAGGAGACGATCGCGGCCATTCGGATGACCCTGGCCGACCTGGCGGGCCGCAGCGCCGCCGACGAGGTCCGCATCCAGTACGGCGGCAGCGTCAAGTCGAGCAACGCCGAGGAGCTGGCCGCCAAGCCCGACGTCGACGGCGCCCTGGTCGGCGGGGCCAGCCTCGACGCCGACGAGTTCGCCCTGATCGTCAAGGGCTCGGCCCGGCGCGCCCGCTGATACACTCGCCCGGTCCAGCTCGACCTTCGCGTCCAAGGACTGTCCGATGACCCCGCTGCTGATCGTCGTCCACGTGATCGCCTCGCTCACCCTCTGCCTGTTCATCCTGCTCCACGCCGGGCGCGGTGGTGGCCTCTCCGACATGTTCGGCGGCGGCATGAGCTCCTCCCTCGGCGGCTCCACCGTGGTCGAGCGCAACCTCGACCGCCTCACCGTCGGCGCCGCCACCGTCTTCGGCGTCACCAGCGTGTTCCTCGCCCTCCTCCTCCAGCCCTAGAACCGCGGTCATGTCTCCGGCGCCGTCTGCAGCGCCAGACTGTCCGTGCGGCCCCGGATCGTGCCCACCGCCAACGGCGGCCACGCCCCTCGAACCCGGCGACCTGGCCGGTGCGCTGGAACAGCGGTCATGCATCCGGGGCCGCAGGCAGCGCCGAACCATCCGTGCGGCCCTCGAGCTTGCGCGCCGGCCCCACAGCCCCCGCAGACCCGGATACCTGGCCGGTGTTCCAGGTGCGCTGCCCCACCGCCGCGGCCCGGCGCCCCGGTCGCCGGTCGCGTGGTCTCGCCGGCGGCCGGCCCGGCTCCTGGTGGTCGTCGTCGGGCTGGCCCTCGCCGGGTGCACCGGCGGCGGGTCGGGGGCCTCCGGCTCCGCTGACCGCTCCCCGGGTGGGGGAGCGGCGCCCCGGGGGCGGGTCGGCGGGACCCTCGCCATCGCCCTGCTCGACCCGGGCCCGCTCGACCCGGCCCGGGCCGACGGCCTCCAGGACGAGATCGTCCTCGGCAACCTGTTCGACGGCCTGACCGCCCTCGACCCCTCCGGCGCCGTCCGTCCGGCGGTGGCCGCCTCCTGGACCGCCGACCCGGCCCTGCGCCGCTGGGAGTTCCGTCTCCGTCCCGAGGCCCGCTGGTCCGACGGCTCCCAGGTCTCGGCTGCCGACTTCGTGTTCGCCTGGCACCGGCTGGCCGACCCGAAGGCCAAGCCCCGCCCGTCGCCGGCCCGCACCCTGCTGTCGGAGGTCACCGGCTACCGGGCCTACAGCACCGGCAAGGCCCGCTCGATCACCGGCCTGGACGCCCCCGACCCGGAAACCCTCCGGGTCGCTCTCGATCACCCGTTCGCCGACCTCCCCGCCGTGGTGGCCACCCTCCCCCTGTCCCCGCTGCCCGAAGCCCTGGCCGCCGACGACCCGACCGCCTACCTGACCAGGCCGATCGGCAACGGCCCCTTCCGCCTCGCCACCCCGGCCCACCCCCTGACCCTGGAGCGCAACCCGGCCTACTGGTCCAGCCCCGCCCTGCTCGACCGGGTCCGCGTCCACACCGTCCCCGACGAGCAGACCGCCTGGCTGGAGCTGCAGTACGGCAAGGTCGCGTTCGCCCCCGTCCCTCCCGACCAGCTGGCCGCCGCCCGCACCGTCTACGGCCCCTCCCCGGACGGCCGCACCCGCCCCGGCCTCCTCCAAGCCCCCAGCCTCACCAGCTGGCAGCTCGCCTTCAACCTGAAGTCCAGACCAGCTCGCGACCCTCGCTGGCGCCAGGCCTTCTCCCTCGCCATCAACCGCCAGCGCCTGGCCGCCACCCTGGCCGCCGCGCCCGCGGCCCGCCTGGTTCCCCCCGGCACCCCAGGCTTCGAGCCCGCCGGGTCTGGCGCCGGCGGCGGGTCGGGGCCCGCCCCATCCTGCCCGGCGTGCGGGCACAACCCGGCCAAGGCCCGATCCCTGTTCGCCTCGGCCAAGGCCGGCAGCGCCCCGATCACCCTGACGGTCCCCCCAGACGGCCAGGGGCGCCGCATCGCCGGCCTGATCGAGGACGACCTCGCCGCCGCCGGTGTCAAGCTCACCCTCGCCTCCACCCCAACCCCCAAGACCCAGGCCACCCTGGTGCGCCAGATCGCCCGCTACCCAAGGCCAGACGCCTCCCTCACCGCCCAGTTCGCCACCCACGGCACCGCCAACCTCGCCGGGTACAGCAACCCCCCCGTCGACCGCCTCCTCGACCAGGCCCGCGCCACCCCCGACGACCCCACCCGCACGACGCGTTACCGCCAGGCAGAAGCCGCCATCCTCGCCGACCTCCCCGTCGCCCCCCTCCTGACCGCCAACCACGCCGCCGTCCTCACCTCCGCCATCCGGGGCTTCGACCTCCCCCCCTGGGGCACCCTCGACCTGGCCGCCGTCAGCCTCCCCGCCTGACCTCGACGGCGTACGCGCTTTGCTACAATCCGGCCGCACCGCGATGCACCACGTCGGAGTGGCGGAATAGGCAGACGCGCTAGGTTGAGGGCCTAGTGCCCTCATAGGGCGTGGGGGTTCAAGTCCCCCCTCCGACACCCCTCCTGAGCAGGACTTCTGCGCTTCACCTCCTTATTTAATGTCCAGTCGGCCAGCGGGTCATTTGTTAGCGGTTTGTTAGCGGACAGCTCGGCGGTTGGCTCGGCATCCCCCAGGATCAGGCGGGCGACCGCCTCGGCGGCCTGCTCGTCCAGGCCTGGGATGACGTGGCTGTGGGTGTCCATCGTGATCGCGATCGTGGCGTGCCCGAGGCGTTGGCTGATCACCTTGGGAGGGACGCCCGCCGCCAGCGCGGCGGTGGCGTAGCTGTGCCGGACATCGTGCAGTCGGATCCTCGGCAGCCCGGCCAAGCGGGTGTGCTGCACGAACCAGGCGGAGATCCGCTGCGGATGGATCGGCGAGCCGTCGGGCATGGTGCAGACGAGCCCGGAGTCCTGATAGCCCGGGCCCACGATCGCCTTCTCCTCGGCCTGACGGGCTTGGTGGGCGTTGAGCGCGGCGAGCGTCACCGGATCAAGCGCCAGCGACCGGCGGCCCTTGGGCGTCTTGGCGTCGGACTCGACGACAGCGTAGTCGACCACCACCCGCGGGCGGCGGGGCGAGACCCGGCCGGCGTCAAGATCAACGTCGACCCAACGCAGCCCGGCGAGCTCGGCCCGGCGTAACCCGGTCGTGGCCACAAGCAGCCAGGCGGCGTAAAGGCGGTCGTCACGCACGTGATGGAGGAACGCGCGGAGTTGCTGGGGCGTCCAGACCTGCCGTTCGGCCGGTAGGCCCTTCGGCGGGTCAACCGCGTCGGCGACGTTGCGAGCGACATAACCCCAGCGCATGGCGTCCTTGAGGGCGCGATGGAGGATCGCGTGGACGTTCTGGACGGTCTTGGGCGCCATCCCATGGCCGTCCCTGAGCCGGCCGCCGACGAGGAGCGCCTGATAGAAGGCGTTGAGCTGGGCAGGGGAGAGCTGCTGGAGCGGGATCGGACCGAGTGCCGGGAGCACGCAGGTGCGGATATGGGTGCGGTAGTTCGAGAGGGTCGACGGCCGGAG